>JBNKZP010000032.1:0-12817 GCA_050301675.1 Puniceicoccaceae bacterium | reverse complement strand
CTACGTTTTTAGCTCCTGTTCTTTTAGCGAAATCGAGCGTTTGTAGCGTATAGCGATTCCAGGAAGATCGTTCACGTTGATCCGAAGCGGAAGGTTCATAGAAATTAGGAGCGGCATGATTGACCCCAATGGGAAGCGGGCAAAAGTTATGAACTGAAGAAATTTTGACGAGCCCTTCGTCAACTGCCTTCAGAACGCCCGGCACAAGCGAAATACGAATTCCATGGCTTAGTTCGATACGCTTAAAACCCAGACCTACAATTTCATCAACCATTGCGTAACCATCTGTATGGCGATCAGAACACCAGCATGTAGAAAGAGAAATACGCTCGGCAATACAACTCATGAACCCTTGCAAACAAAAAGTCCCGGCTTGTGCAAACAAGTACCGGGACAAATAGGATTTATTAAAGAATCAGACAATATAACTCACATTTTGGAGTAACGAACACGTAGCATGTTTTTGAAATCCAACTCTTTACGCTTACGACGTCGCATCTGTGCAGGCTTCACAAAATACCTTCTGGCACGAACCGAATGAATAACACCTTCTCGGTCAAGTGATTTCTTGAGACGTCGCAACGAACGTTCGACCGGTTCACCTTTCTGGACTTTAACTTCAAGTGGCATATATAAATATTGGATTAGTTAATTAAGATAATGAAAAAAATGACATACACTCCTTTTGTCAACCCTTTTGGTTTCTACTGATAGTACAATGAATATTAAATACTCGACGTTCAAAGTTCGATGTTCAAAGTTCAAACACTAGCCATTGCGGGTCAGCAGCGAGTACAGCGCTTGCTGATAGTCGTTGGTTTCCAAAGGATCAACTTCTATGTGATTCAATGGTTTGCTGGAAACGATTACAATGTTGTCGAAGTCACTTACCGGTACAATATCGGTAAGTTCGCTATTGGTCAGTCGCTCTGCGGTATAGCTAGGCCCAAAATTACTTGTACAGATATTTATTTACTTAGCTATAAAATACAAATTAACCCAGTTGCCAGATTAAGGTTTACCATTTTCTCTGTAATGTTACCCGTGCTCCAACAACCATAACCTATTACCCAAAAGTAAAGATTTCAGTAGCGCTTCTTTAAACCTTGGAAACGATATGAGTACTAGTGACGAAAAACTGTTGGATAAACTCAAAACTGCCTGTGCAAGCGGTCCGATCAGCTATCGTGACTATATTGATATGGTTTTATATACGGACAACTGTGGCTACTACAAACGTGATCAAAAGCGCATTGGTCGCAGTAGACAAACCGATTTCTACACGGCGGAAAGTCTCGGCCGGATATTTGCTCGGATGGTTACAACAGCGGCGTGTGATCTTCTTGGGCAAGACACAGCAGCACGGTCTACGTTTATTGAAATTGCCGCTGAACCGGAAAATGAACTGCTCAGTCATCTGGAACAGCATCCGTTTGCGGGTAGTCATGTGATCCAACACGGTGATCCTATAAAAGCCAGTGGTCCAGTTGTTATTTTTGCCAACGAATGGCTCGATGCGCTCCCATTTCATCGATTAATTTTTCAAAATGGAGGCTGGTGTGAGCGCGGAGTTGATGTGAACGAAGATCTGAAATTGTCCGAGACGCTTCTGGATACACTGAGTCCTGAAGTGGCGGCGATCAAAGACCGCCTTCCGAACCAAGCGCCCGAGGGCTATCAGATCGATCTTCCGCTGCTCGCAGAAGCTGCCGTTGCCGATTTGCTGGAACAAGATTGGACCGGTTTGATTCTGCTTTTCGACTACGGCAAGTCCTGGCAAAAATTGACAACCGAATGCCCGGCCGGAACCGCACGCACCTATCAACAGCATAAGCAGGGTAATGACCTGCTCGATTCGCCCGGAGCAAAAGACATCACCTGCGACATTTGCTGGGACCCACTGGTCGATTTCTTCCGGCAAAGAGATCTCCGATCGATCACGCTGGAATCACAGGAGGCCTTCTTTGTAAAGAGAGCCCAGCGTGCCGCTGAAGCAATAACTCGGGATGCAGCGAGGGGATTTAGCCCGGCAAAACAAACGCTGATGGAACTGATTCATCCCACGCACATGGGACAACGCTTCCAGGTGCTCTGGGGACTACGCTAAATGGAATAGTTTAAAAGATTGAAAATCGGATAAATCCGCCAAGGTCTTCCTGATCTGCTTCCGTATAATGAGCATACTCAATACCCAAATTAAATCCTACACTAAGTTTTGCTTGTGAAATGACATATTGTCCCCTGAAAGTGATACCGCCGGTAAAACGATCATAGGGGCCTTCGTCAGTGTTAGCTGTCATTGGAAAACCAACGGTTACAAATTCCCAACCGTCCACAAAATCATTTTTGTACAGGTCAAATACAGGCACCCACTGTGGTTCAACCCTGAACTCATGAATGGAGTAAGAACCCTCGCCAATGCCATCCGAGAGGTTGCGCTCGCGATAGGAGTAGGTTGTGTAGATGTCTAATTTATTGTCTAAATAGCCAAGCTCTTCATTGCTCACAAAAAAGCGCCAGTTCTCTTCAATAACCGTTGGTCTATCTTCCGATTCATAGCGTCTTTCATCCCGGACAACACCGATTTCTTGTCTGCTTATGCGGCGACCTCTGAAACGTTGCCGTTCTTCGTTCTCCGAAGGGTCTTTCAAAAAACTAAAATTGCTGAGACTAACTTTCTGCTGATGTATCGGATAAGCCTCAAAATCGAATAAGTCACGCCGATACTGACCACCAACATTCAGTTGTACGGTACCATCACGAGTGCCCCACTCTTTTTTGAAATTTGCCGCTCCAATCAAATATAAAAAGCTGTCATCCTCGACAAGTTGATCATTTCTGATTTGTACATTCTCATGAACCACGGCAATGTCACCTTCCAGAAACAAATCATTTCGAAGGATAATGGTTTTCTCGATCTCCATGGCAAACGCATCAGAAACACGATCATAAGGGTTATCCAGATCTTCCAGATTTGTGGAACTATCGAAAGAGTATGTATTCAGATAGCTCAAGCGTACAGATGGCAGATTAGCATAAGGTGTACGCAACAATAAGCTTAGGAATGTTTCTACTGATTTGAGTTGCCTTTCTATTTCTCGATCCAAGTTGTCAAGGTATGACTGTGCACTTTCCCTTACTCGCTCATTGCGCGCCTGAAGATTATTAATCGTTATCGGTGATCCATCCGGAAGCGTTCCCACATCG
Source organism: Puniceicoccaceae bacterium (assembly GCA_050301675.1). Taxonomy (GTDB): domain Bacteria; phylum Verrucomicrobiota; class Verrucomicrobiia; order Opitutales; family Coraliomargaritaceae; genus Lentimonas. The sequence goes on along the minus strand of JBNKZP010000032.1, from coordinate 9,610 downwards.
AGAAGTTCATCACGAGATCCTACCGTTCCTCCATTGACAGTAAGTAGATTTTCCAAACGTAGATCATCGGCAATCGTATCTTGTATCTGAGAATTAAGAGTGTCTTTTGCTCTGAAGTAATCCGTACTTAGATCCAGTGGATCTTTGGCTCTTTTTGAAAAAATGGTATCCAGTCCGCCGGTAATCACAAACCCTTCATTCTCAAAAATCAGAGCGCCGTCAGACTGATAGCGCTCGTAACCCAAAGGCCCATTCCGTGTATCTCTGCGAAAAATGTGAATCGAGCGATTGAGAGTCGCTTCAAACTCACTATCGACTTTTTCCGGATATCTCTTTGCCAGTTGCTTGGCTTTGTTCAATTGTGCCCATGCCTGTTCTTCAAGTCCCCGATAGCCGATCAGATAATCACCATAGACCCGACGATAATGTGGATTCTCCGGATCTAATTCGATCACTAGTTCAAAAAGTGTGATTGCATGCTTTACGTCATTCAAATCCCGACAGTACTCAGCTGCTTTAAAAAGAAGAGCCGCAGCAGATTCCATGTCATCTTCCATCATCTTTGAGGTCGTCTGAGCCATTGCTTCTTCGTAAATCTGCTTAGCTGCTTTTTGAGTACGCATTTTGGCCAACTCTTTCCAATTGGCAATTAACATCATTGTCTCTATATCTTCTGCCTGTGCCGTATGCGCCCCGAATAACATTAAAAATGCCAGGAACCATTTTGATAAACTTGAGTCTATTTTCATAAAGATGCACTAATTGCGATTTAAATTTAAGATAATCAACCTAAGTTCTTGTGGTATATTTTAATTGGTGACAATAATTAATCTAAAAAAAACTTGATTGAAGGTTCGAATCCGTTTTGTTCATAGTTTCATTTTAACCAAAAATTTTATGTCTCGTATTTGTGCAATAACTGGTAAGCGACCTGTAAAAGGAGGTCGTATCATACGAAAAGGTCTTACGAAGAAAAGTGGTGGCATCGGCACAAGCCTCGTTAAAAATACGCGTCGCCGTTTCCGTCCCAATCTTCAACGCGTTCGCGTCCGCCTGGAAAGCGGTCAGGTGAAACGTATGTGGGTGTCCGTCAAAGCAATCAAAGCCGGATTAATTAACAAAGCATAAGCGCTGATAACAGGAACATTTTGAAAAAAGCCCCAGTTGCAAAACTGGGGCTTTTTCGTCTATAAAACAAAGCCATCAAAGCGCCTCTCAAAACATCGTATAGCGGAACACTCCCGATACACGCAAAACGGGAAGAAATTGTTCATGCGCTCAGAAAACATCAAATACTTGTTGTGGCCGGTGAAACCGGTTCCGGAAAAACGACACAACTCCCCAAGTTTATGCTGGATGCAGGCTGTGGGAAAAACGGCATTATCGGCTGCACTCAGCCGCGTCGGGTAGCGGCATTGTCAGTTGCTCAGCGTATTGCAGAAGAACTCGGGGTGAACTTTGGGAATGAAGTGGGTGCCAAAATCCGCTTTACAGACAATACTCAGCGCAACACTGCCATCAAAGTGATGACCGATGGTATTCTGTTGAACGAAATTCAGGAAGACCCCCTGCTCAAAGCATATGATGCGATTATTATCGATGAAGCACACGAACGCAGCCTGAACATTGATTTCATCCTGGGCCACTTGCGCACACTCTGCTGGAAACGCCCGGAACTTAAGATCCTTATCACTTCGGCGACCATCAACACCGAGCGTTTCTCCAAAGCTTTTTTCGACGCTCCGATCATCGAAGTCTCCGGCCGGATGTATCCGGTAGAGACGTATTATCGCCCCTTGGAATCCTTCCCGGAGACAGACGGTGAACTTACTTATATTGAAGCTGCCAATAAATTGATTCAGGAAATACTTCAACAACGAGACAGCGGCGACGTTCTGGTCTTCCTACCCGGCGAACGCGACATTCATGAACTTCGCCGCAAGCTCGAAGAGCACGCTACCCACAGATGTGAAATTCTACCGCTCTTCAGCCGGCTCAGCAATGCCGATCAACAACGTATTTTTAGCTCCGGAACACAACGACGCATTATCCTCTCAACCAATATAGCAGAGACCTCGCTCACCGTGCCCAATATTCGCTATGTAATCGATACCGGACTTGCACGCATCAGTCGCTACAGCCCACATTCGCACACCCAACGACTACCGATCGAACCCATTGCCCAATCGAGTGCAGACCAACGCAAAGGACGCTGCGGACGTGTCAGCAACGGTATTTGCTACCGCCTCTACTCTGAACAGGACTTTCTGAGCCGCCCCCAGTTTACTCAACCGGAAATACACCGTTCAAATCTGGCATCTGTTATCCTGCGCATGCTTGCCTTCCGCCTGGGTGATATTCACAACTTTCCTTTCATTGATCCACCGACTGAAAATGCAATACGTGGCGGATATCGAGTGCTCAAGGAACTGGGCGCTGTCTGCGGCAGTGATAAAACTACTTTCAAACTAACGCAATTGGGGCGCCAATTGGCTCAGTTGCCCATTGATCCACCCATCGCACGTATGTTGCTGCAGGCCATAGAGGAAAACACGCTTGAAGACGTTCTAATCATTGCCGCAGGCCTCTCCATCCAAGACCCTCGAGAGCGTCCTGCAGAAGAAGCAAAAGAGGCAGATGCCATGCACGCTCGCTTCATTCACAAAGAGTCCGACTTCCTGACTTTGCTCAACATCTGGAAGGCCTATCACGAAGAGATGGAGCAACTTTCACAAAGCAAGTTACGTAAATTTTGCAAACAGCACTTTATTTCCTACCAACGCATTCGTGAATGGCGTGACATCTGCGAACAACTGAAACAAATCCTCAAAGACCTTAAAATCCATTCTCGCCAGCCCGTTTCCAACGGATCCGACAACATTGCACAACCGACTCCTTCGGACAATTACTTTCACATGACTGATTCGGGGTATACTGCCATACACCGTTCCATTTTGAGCGGCCTACTGAGCAACATTGCAGTCAAGGAAGACAACAATCGATACCGTGGCCCACGCAATCGCAATGCACTGCTGTTTCCGGGGTCCGGACTCTACGATCCCAAGAACGAAAAAAAACTGCGCCAGAAACCGGAGGACAAAAAAAGCTCAAAGCCTGCAAAAAAAGGAAAGAGCGAATGGGTTGTCTGCGCCGAATGGATGGAGACCAGCCGTCTGTTTGCAAGAACAGCGGCTAAAATTGAAGTTCAATGGATTGAAGAACTTGCCGGTGATTTGCTAAAGCTCAAGCATTCGGAACCCATCTGGAGCGCCCGATCTGCCGCTGCATTGTGCAAACAACGCAAACTACTGTTTGGCCTGGAACTTAGCTGCCGCATGGTCGGGCTCACTCCAATAGATCCCGATGAAGCTACCGATATTTTCATCCGCAAGGGGCTCATTGAACAGGGCATTCGTGAAAGGCCTGACTTCCTGGCGCATAATGTCAAGGTCTGCGAAAAGGTAGCGTCCGAACTCGCCCGACGCCGTCTCGGCTCCAGCCTCGAAGTCGAAGAGCGCATGTTTCGCTTCTATCGCAACCGTCTCCAGGCAGTTGGCTCCTACGCAGAACTTCGTCGGTTTGCCAAAGAAGAACATAGGGGCAGCCTCCACTTTCTGAAGGCACATCTGGGAGACCTATTACCGGAAATGGACAATGAACGACTGACTGAAGCGTTTCCACAGTCAATCACCCTCGGTGGCATCAAGCTGCCCTTAACCTATCAAAATGCTCCGGGCAGCGAAGCCGACGGCGTTACAGTGCACGTCCCGGTTAATCATCTTGATGCAATTCAGCAACAAACACTCGATTGGGCGATTCCGGGACATCTGGAAGAAACGATCGAGAGTCTGCTGCGTGCCTTGCCCAAATCCATTCGCACCCGCTTGCATCCGCTCAAAGAGCGTGCAATCGAACTGCGCCAGAGTATCCAGCCTTCGGAACACACACTTTGTAAGCAGCTGACAAAACAATTACTGACCCAGTATGGAATTCACGTTTCAGATAGCGACTGGTCTATATCCGACATACCGGACTATCTAAAACTACGCGTTCAGGTAGAGACCGCCGCAGGCAAAACGCTCTGTAGCGGACGTGACCTCAAGACTTTGCGTCAATCCATCGATTCCAAAGTCACGAGTAGTTTCAAAACCGAAGGCCTGAATACAATCCCAGCCTGGCGACAGGCAGTCGCCCGCATTGAGCGAACACATTTGAAAGACTGGGACTTTGGGGATCTGCCGGAATCCATCGATCTCACCAATACAGCAGAACTACCGCTCAAAGCATTTCCCGGACTCGTATTGGACGACGACAACACGGTCCATCTGCGCTTGCTGAGAGACAAAGCGAGCGCACTGGCCGTCACACAACAAGGATTTCCGGCGCTTTGTGAAATTGCAATGAGCCGTGACATCGCCTGGCTACTACGTGATCTCAAAGCAGTCAAACAGCTCGGCACACTACTGCTTCCACTCGGCGATCCGGAAACGGTCAGAAAAGTCGCTTGGCAACAAATGCGGCGCTATCTCTTTAGATGCAACCCACTCTTACCACTTAGGAGAACCAAGTTTGAGAAAACACTCACCCGGGCAAAAGAAGAATCACGCACGATCGTCCCGGAGTTTTTGGATCGGCTCCGAGCCCTCCTCGAAGCCCGTCAGCAGATTAGCCTGCTGCTCGAACAAAAGAGAACCAGCAATGCCATCACCTATCCGGGCATGCGAACGCAGATGGAATCCATCGCCCCACCCGATCTGCTGGAGCGATACACCTTCGAGGAAATACCGGATCTCGCCCGCTTTCTAAAGGCAATGTATCTTCGTGCAGAACGCGCCAGAAAAAACGTCCGACGCGACATGGAAAAGTCGAAACGCGTTGAACCGTTTGAACAAAAGCTTCTAGAGCTAAAACAATCAGCTCAAACCCCGAAGCAATTCGAACAGATCAAACACTACACAATGATGTTGGAAGAATTCAAGGTATCGATCTTTGCACAGGAACTAGGCACTGCACATAAAGTCTCCGAGAAACGACTCGAACAACTAGCCCTGGAAATCATGAACCCAAATAAACATCAACCGTTGAACCCGAATTCGTGAGTTGGCAAAGGTTGGGTTTTGTAAGCCACGGATATACGAGGATTAAATGCAGATTCTCTGACACACATTTGTTTATAATTATTCTTAACCATCCGCGCGCACCTCGTGCTAAAGAAAAACTCATTGCCACTGCAAACTGACATATGTGAAGAACTAGATTTCATGCAGTTAAAAGAAAAAACTTCGCGCTCTTCGCGGCTTCGCCCTTCGGCTTGCTCAGGGCCTTGAGCCTGTCGAAACGGCGTGAGATATAGTGTTTTTCTAGCTTTTTTCTCACACGGAGGCACGGGGACACGGAGATTTATTTAGAGTTGTCCATGGATGGTCCTACTAATTCCGTTCTTCATTAAAGCATCTCCAAAATTAAGAAAATAACTAATTTTATTTTCAGTCATCTCCGTGTGAGTTTAATTGCTTTTCTCGAAACTATTTTGTTTTCATTGATTCTATTACCATAAAATCTTTTCAAAAAAACAAGAAATGAGACGATAACATTACGAAATGGAGGCGGAACCGTAATGGAGTTTTCATATCCCATCTTGTTCAGCTTCGATGATTTGAGTGACTTGTTTTTTCAATAGAGGAATATTTTCCTGTATAGTATCCCATACAAGTCCATAATCTACACCAAAGTAATGATGAATAAGTCGGTCACGCATACGGGCCATAGCTTTCCATTCAACATCTGGGTATGCTTCCTTTACTTCTACTGGTATCTGCTTTGATGCTTCTCCTATGATTTCAATACTTCGAGCAAAGGCTCTTTTTGATTTCTCGTCCTGAATAAAATCACTTTCCGTTAAAGAATCTGACTCATTAACCAGAAAGTTCATTTCATCTAAAATATGATAAAGCAAATCATTATGCGATTTTGGCATACTCGACTTCTTCTAAAATTCGCTGACCTATATAAGGGCTTAGACCTTCCTTTGTAACTAAATCATATTTACCCTCTATATGTTCCTCAAGGAAGTCACAAAGCTTATTGAAATTCTTGTACTTGTGCATTCCAGGATCAAATTCTACCAGTATGTCGCAATCGCTTTTTTCGGTATCTCCGCCTCGAACAACAGAACCAAAAACACCAATGTTCTTAACTCCTATGGATTTAAGAACATCTTTATTTCTTTCGAGTAAAGTAAACAGTTGCTCCTTGCGATTCATTCCTAAATGAAGATTAGAATAAAAATAAAATATAATTCCACAATATTTTTAGCGTTTGCCTGAATACCGAGTTGCAACTCGTCTTATGGATGCATATCCAGACTGATAATTCGATTGCTTTTTTATTTAGTCGTTTTCATAAGAGAGTGAATGTTAAATAGCCGATATAACAGAAATATTTGGCCTTTTGCTATCGCTGTAATTATTTTTGCTGCTTCCAGTCAGTCTTCTCTGGCTACTCCTAATACAGGATTTTCTTACGACAAACTAGCTCACTTTTTGATCTTTGGCCTCCTGGCAACATCGATAGTACGTATCCCGTACTTCCTGAACAAGGGTTGGCAAGGAGTTTTACTAACCGTGTTGATTGTTTCACTTTATGGAGTGATCGATGAATTTCGGCAAATGTTTACAGTTGGCCGTTATGTTGAGTTTAAAGACTGGATCGCTGATACAAGCGGCGCTATCCTGGCAAGCACCCTATATCTGAAGTGGAATTGGTATCGCCATGTATTAGAAAAGAACTTCAGACCGCACAAATGAATCTTTGACTGCGGTTTTTAAATCGCAAGTTACAATACTTAATCCGGCAGTTGATCTGATTTATATTTTATAAACTTGTACAAAATTTATTCGCGTTTCTTAGCGCAGCTTCGCGGGCTCAATCTGCAATTTTAGATCAATACTTAACACTGCATCCGTAAGAGGTTGTTGTCGCAGGATCAACAGGCTTTCCAGCAACAGCATTCTCGTACGCTAGCTCTACGTAGTTGGTTGCATTTGCAACGTCTGCCGGATCTGTCGATTTTATACTGTCGATTGCTCCTTGATAGACAATCAAGCCGTCTGGATCTATCAGAAACATATGTGGCGTTGTACGCGCATCGTATTCATGCCCAACAACACCTGCGGTATCCAGCAATAATGCAGTTGAGCCGACATCCTGTTTTTTTCGCAATTCCTCTGCTTCAGGAGCAGTCAGATAACCTTGCTTGCCTTCCGCCGAAGAAAGTATCTGCAACCAAATGACACCTTTTTTTGTCATCTTCTTTTGCAGAGACTGCATATCGCCGTTCGCATAAAACTTTTTTACAAAGGGACATTGGTGATTGGTCCACTCGAGTACAACATACTTCCCTTTAAAATCAGACAAGTTGTGCTCCACACCGGTGCTGTCCAACAAGGTAAATTCCGGTGCAGGCGAACCTGTTTCGACCGTAGCATGTAGCAAAACGCCCGATAGAAAAAAACCGATTAAAAGTACACGTCTTAGAATATTCATAGTCTTAAAGTAGTTTAATATTTTTTAATATATTTCAATTGAGCGTTTTTTCAATTGCTTCACGAATTTTCCCATATGTCAGATTTTGAGGTAAAACAGTCACTTGCCCATCGGGCGCGTAAAGCAAATAAAGAGGCACACCCGACCGACCAAACCGCTCCAGTTCCTTCGTAATCTCAGGATCATAGCTTGTCCAATCAGCTACCAGAGTAACAATCCCGTAGTTTTCAAACAAAGACTTTGTGGCTTCTGTTCGTAGAGCTACCTTTTTGTTTACCTGACAGATCAGACACCAGCTTGCGGTAAAATCGACAAATACCGGCCTACCCTCGGCCAGAGCTTCCTCAACACTTTCGGCAGACCAGGTTCCCCACCCGTCTTCTTTTGTAGGTGTCGAATCTGCAATAAACTGTTGATGCGCATCTTTAACTTCACTGACAGCATAAAGAACCGCACCTGACAGTAATCCAAAACTGATTATTTGAGCAATACGTTGCGTACGTTTCGACTTAACCGGCACAGACCAACGCCCATAAATCCATGCTGCCAGCGCCGTGACCAACAACGCTGACAAAAGCATCATGATTGCGCCCGTTCCACCCAGTGTACCGGCGACATACAATAGAAAAAGCGCCGTTGCCATTAATAAAAACCCCATAAATTGCTTCAAGGCCTCCATCCACGCTCCGGGCTTTGGCAGATGAGCGGCAAGCTTTGGAAAAATGGATAACAACAAAAAAGGCGAAGCCAGCCCAAGGCCGACAAATCCAAAAATAGACAGGCTAGTCACAGCACCAGCCTGTAGAGCAATACCGCTGACCGATGCCAGACCCGGACCAATACAAGGCGCCCCGACCACCGCAGCGAATACACCCATTCCAAATGAGCCAAAAGCGTCCTGACGCTTTGAAACCGCCTTATCAGCGCCAACCAGGCTAGTGCCCACTTCAAAAACACCCATCAGATTCAAGGCAAACAGAAAAATAAAAACGGTGAGTACCGCCACAAAACCAGGACTTTGTAGTTGAAACCCCCAGCCCATTTGCTGACCGAATGCACGAAATCCAATCAATACACCTGCAAGCGCAAGAAAGCTCACTACCACACCACCCGTGTATGCACTCCCATGTAGTAGAGCCTGCGAACGTGACTGACCTGAATGTTTTAGCAGCGAAAATACTTTTAAAGAGAGCACCGGCAACACACAGGGCATCAGATTGAGAATAAGCCCACCAATGAACGCCAGTAATAGCCATCCGGGAAGCCCTAAACTTAGTAAGAAACCCTCAAATCCTCCCGAATGATTCACATTGACAACTGGAGCAACGCTTTGGTTTGCCACTGAACCAACCGAACCGCTTACCCACCAGCTTTCATCAGCCGACTGCAATACTCCTGAGAATGAGTCAAGCGGTTGATTCAATTGCTCCAGGGCAAGTGGCGCTTTTAGCTGTGCCACATTCTCGCCTATAAAGCTGAACTTCTGCTCTGCATTGGGATCGATAACACCTTCCCTGTCTGAATAAAAATACAGCTCGCCCGGAAGTAACTGCTGTTCCGTTTGCGTTATCCTGAAAACCAGAGCCTTGTCTTCGACGACTGCCGCAATTTGCCACGGTACACTTTCTTCAGGAAAACGTTCACGGGCAGCTTCAAACAAAGATGCTTTTTTACTTTTGATCACCTCTTTACCCGACGTCAGTTCCAAAAACAAACTCGCGTCGCCCGGCAAACATACCTCTTTGCAGATTAACCAGGACGCTTCAGCCCTGAATGGCAAAACCGCTCCAGGCTCCAGCATTTCAGGCGCCTGGAGCGGAACGATTAGCGTCACAACACCTTCGAAGCCATAGCTGATTAGACCACCCAGTTCAATTCGCTCCGGTGCCGGCCACTGGATTTCGCCTGCAGTAAATCCATCTGGTAATTCCCATTCGATTTCCACCGGCAAACCGCTCGCACCCGGATTTTTCCAGTAAATATGCCAGTGTGGTTCCAACTCAAAATTTAGCGCAAGATAAAATGTCTGCCCCGGTACAACCTGAGTCGTTTCAGAGATTAGTTC
>JBNKZP010000031.1:0-12817 GCA_050301675.1 Puniceicoccaceae bacterium | reverse complement strand
AAATTCGCAACCGTTTCGACAACGACGTTGAAAGGTTCGCAAACCTCGATACCGGGCAGTCAGCGACAATTGACGCTCCGCTGGCGATGGAACTGATTTCAGAAGCTGCAATAGCGGCTACTCCGAAGATCTCTCGCGTTCTCGACATTGGATGCGGCGCAGGGAACAACACGCTCAAGTTATTGGAAAAGTATGGCAGCAGTTTTGACTGCGACATTAACGACCTCAGTAAGCCGATGCTCGATCGGGCTACCCAGAGAATTTCCCGAAAGACAAATGGATCGATAACTGCCGTTCACGGTGATTTTCGATCCGCGAGCCTTCCCGAGGACAGCTACGACGTGATCATCGCAGCGGCTGTTCTGCATCACCTTCGCGACGAGCAAGACTGGAATGACGCTTTCTCAAAGATCTTTCTATTACTCAGACCAGGCGGTTCATTTTGGATCACCGACATGGTGAGTCATGAAAACCCACGGATTCACCAACTTATGTGGGATCGTTATGGAGCCTATCTAGAGTCATTTGGCGGAGAAGAGTATCGAACCAAGGTGTTTGAATATATCGACAAGGAAGACTCGCCTAGATCAGTGTCCTTCCAGTTGGACCTGTTAAGAAAAAGTGGGTTCTCGTCGGTCGATATTCTACATAAGAACTCATGCTTCTCCGCGTTTGGAGCAGTTAAAGGCGAACCCTGAGTGAGTAGAAGAGGTTTAACCCATAGATGGCATCAATTAACACGGATCAAGAAAAGCATCATAAATCCGTGCATTCCGTGTGATCCGTGGTTGAAAAGAAATCAGGGAATCAAAGTAAAAGCATATGAGAAGGCTGGACTATTTGAACCAAATCCTAGCCTATATTCAGACGAGCGAGTCAATGCGAGATCGCAACTCGGAACATTCGACAAGCATTTGTACCTTGCATATCACTGGCCCGCATGACTACTCTCAATGTTGGAATAAAATCAACTACCTCAATTAACTCATAAGAACCCTGTTATGTTTAGATTCAAAATAATCCTTATTGGCATTGGTATTTTTCTCGGCTTTCTTGGCTACGAAGAGTACTCTGTTAGCCATCAAGCAACCATACCTGCTACTAAAGTCGAACTCAGTGAGATTGAAGCCTCAACAGAGCTTTCCAATAATTTTATCCGGATTGGGAAGCATTGGTCAATTTACCCAGCAACCATTTATGAATATCAAATGGAAAAATATGAAACAGGGGATCCGGATGAAAATACAACGGTTAACTATGCATATTATCCCGTTGTCTCAGAGAATCATCCGTATCTTATTAAGATTGCCGCACTTTTTGAGCGCTATGGAGACGAAGCAAGTATTCCAGAAAATGAATGGCCTGAGTTTCGACAATTCTCGGTCCTTGTAAAAACCAAGCGTTACAAAAAGATAGGTAGTATTCCTGAGGACTGGGAAGAATCAGAATCGTTAGAGGGTTTGGTCATCAATCGAATCAAAAGTCTCAACTCTGAGGAAGAGGCATTGCTGCGTCAAAGCTTTCCTCCAAATCAATCTCAATGAAGTGTTAATTTTAGAAGAAGGACGACTTCCCAGTTCAAAAGGCAAATCAATTGGACTAATGAGTGGTGGAGGTCTCTTTATACTCGTTGGCTTAATACTACTTCTAAAAAGAAAATCTTAACAAGTCAGTGTTCACAACTCCGTAGGCTGCTCTATTGCGTACTAGTCAATGTGAAGTCACGGGCCAGGACTTTTTATTTGTACCTTGCACCTCATAAGCCTCACATGGCCACATCTCAACGTTGTGCGCCAAGTCGAGGGTGCCGTTTCTTGCCGGGTGAAAGTCCCGGTTATATTTAAAGATGAAAGGGCATTGCTGTTGCAAAGTCTGTAATGTTTTTTCCTTGAAATGGATCGATTGTCTGTATGGACAAGAAAAGTACAGGAAAGGAGCGCAATTGGATTATTGCTCAGCGTTGGTCGCATGTTCTCTTTTTGAGCTTTCGGTGTGATGTTGATCTGATCAAGCAAAAGATTCCTCCCGAACTGGATGTCGATTGTTACGATGGTTCTGCATGGCTGAGCATTGTGCCCTTTTACATGTCGCACATTCGTTTTCGTCTGACGCCTGTACTGCCAATGGTTTCACTTTGGGAACTCAACTTACGCACTTACGTCAAGTGTCAGGGAAAGCCCGGGATTTACTTTTTTACCTTGGATACAGATAGCTGGCTAGGACAAAAGATTGCCCGGTATTGTTTCCATCTTCCGTATCGTTTACGAAAGATGAAGGGCCTGGTGAATGAAGGACGCTATAGCTTTGAGTCGCCCGGCTCGTTCAAATTGGAAGCTAGACCAGGCGCTCCGCTTAAAAGCGATTCCCTTGATACCTGGCTGGTCGAGCGCTATCATCTGTATACCAATACGGCTCATTGTCTCTATCGCGGCGATGTCATGCATGATCCCTGGAAGCTTCGACAACTGGATGCGCTGTCTTACGAAGATTTATTTTCAGGTGAGTTTGGTTTTGAGCCGAACGTAGATGTGCGTGCACGTTACGCTGAACCGCTGAATGTCCGATTTAAGCCTTTTATCCAACTGTATTTTTAGGAATCATACGCTACGTGATCACCTCAAACCTTCTTTAGTTTGGTATGATAAGCATTGTAATGTCTATGATGTTGTGTTGAATTTAGTAAAACATTACGTAACGTTTTATTATGTCAAAAAAAATATTGAATCGTAAAACAATTTTGGCTGCCCTTGAGCATCTAAACCAGCTTTGCCTTGAAAATAAAACCATGTTGGAAATTTCAATTTATGGAGGTACTGCGATGATGCTGGCTTATGATAGCCGAAATGCTACGAGGGATATTGATGCGATTTTTTATCCTGTTGAGGAAGGTCAGCGCTTGATTGCTCAGGTAGCCAAAGATTTGGATTTGCACGATCAGTGGATGAACAATGATGTAAAAATATTTGTCGCAGATAGGGAAATTAAACGAAAACTTCCACAATTTAATAACTGGTCCCATTTAAAGATCAGTGTTCCTGTATCAGCATATTTATTGGCCATGAAGGCAATTGCCTGTCGAGATGCACTGCCGGGATTCGCGGGTGATCAGGAAGATTTGCAATTCCTAATCAAAAAAATGAATGTAAGATCTGTTGCCGAGATACAAGAAGTCATTGACAAGTATTTTGAAGATGAAGTTTTGGGTACCAGTAATATCCGAGTACTGACTAAATTAATTCAAGAAATTCATGGATAGATCTAGTAATCACTTTGGACGTCCTCAAACTGCTTTTGAGGTTGCTGTAGAAGTTGAAGATTTGGAAAGCTTCGGCTATGCATTGCGAGATTGGCAGCATGAACTAAAACGATTTCATAGTCGCCCTCAATTCATTGATTGCTTTGCTAAAACTCCAGTGTTACTCCAAAAACGTTTTTCACAAGGAGATGTAGCTGATGCCTATCTGGCAGGATATGTTAACTTTTTGTCGGATGCCGCAAATATCCACCGGCCGGCATGGACTGACGATCCTAGACGCATTGCTCTGAATCCTTGGTTCAGTTCATCCGATCGGAAGCGTCTTCTAGTCGTTAGCCCAGTTTCATTGAGAGAAAAAAACATTTTTGCCGTACCTGAAAATGTGGTAAAGATTTACCCCGGTCGTCCGAGGGTTTCTTTGAGCCAAAAAAAGGAAAAGAATAGACTTCGACAACAACGTTATCGTGCACGTGTTAAAGAACAGCTAGCCGATTACCGACGACTAAAAAAGCAAGGAGCACACACAGACTATTAACCTTAAAAATGCAGTTTGAACTACGAAATTTACGAAAAACGCGAAATAATTTTGAATTAGATTTCGATTCATTCACCTCAAACCTTTTTTGAATGGTTGTCAGAACTCGGACGCATGAGACGGTTCAACACGAGTCAATTCGTCAAGTTGTTCCTGGAAAGAGACTGTTTTGGTTTTGAGCTTGTGCTCGATCGGGTGCAGATTGAAAGCAAGTTTGCGGGGGCGGTTTTTCGATGATTCGTTTTTATCCATGTCTACAGCGCGAATGCTTTCGGGTGGCTTGTTGAAATGAGCCAGGATGCGCTGCGCCATCTCGAAACGGCTGAGTGTCTCAGCGCCTGCCCAATGAAAGATGCCGCTTAGATCGCGGCGCTCACTTAGTTCGAGCATTACTTCGGCTACATTGCTTGCTGAGCAGGGCTGGCGTATTTCGTCCCGATGAAGTTCCGGTGTTTCACCTCTGTCCAGCGCCGCAAGCAGTTTTTCGTGGACGCTGCGTTTACCGGAGGGACTTTTTCCCATTAATATGGGAATGCGCAGGATCACAGGATCTTCGGAGTTGTGTTCGAGTATTTCACGTTCGGCCATTAATTTTGTCTGACCGTACAGATTTTGCGGACACGGTACGTCTGTTGAGCGATATGGTTCTTGAGATTGACCGTCGAAGACCATGTCGGTTGAAATATGTAGAAAACGAGTTCCGAGGTGAGTGGATAATTGGGACAGATGACGTGGAAGCGACACGTTGATTTTTTCAGCTAGTTTAGGATTGGCATCTACTTCTGCTGGCGAGGAAATCGCCGCGCAATTGACGATGACGTCCGGCCACCACTCCAGGATGAGCGTAGTTATGGGTTCAAGCTCTTGAGCATCTACCTGGATATATCGGTCTATGCCGCGAGCAGTAGGTTTACGGTTATTGTATAATGCAGTAATGGTGTGCCCACGGCGTACAGCCGCTTCTGTATAGGCATTTCCAAGTAGACCTGAAGCTCCTGTGATTAGAATTTTCATCGGATCGAAAAGAGTTTTGTTGCAATCCTTGTTTGTAAGGGCAAGATCAAAGCAATTAGTTAATGAAATATGCTGAATTCGCTAACGCCGGCGTGCATGAGCAACCGGTCTATGAACCGGGAAAACCGATAGAAGTAGTTGCTCGTGAGTACGGACTGCACCCCGAATTAATTTGCAAGCTTGCCTCAAACGAAAATCCCTTTGGCCCATCGCCCCGGGCGGTTGTTGCTGGTGAGCATGCACTTAAGAGTGCCCATTTGTATCCGGATGGCAGTTGCTATGAATTACGTCAGAAAATTTCTGAAAAGCGTGGAATTTCGCCGGAATCAATTTTAGTGGGTAATGGTTCCAATGAACTGATTGAGTTGCTCGGCCACTTGTTTTTGAGGCCTGGTCTTGAGGTGATTATGGGATCTCAGGCGTTTATTGTATACAAATTAGTGACGCGGCTTTTTGGGGCAGTGCCTGTAGAAGTGCCGATGGCAGAATTTGGTCACGATCTTGAGGCAATGCTGGCCGCAGTCAATTCGCGTACGCGTCTGCTGTTCGTCGCCAGTCCCAACAATCCGACCGGAATTGCAAATACGGAGGCCGATTTATTGGCTCTGATTGATCGATTGCCGGAGCATGTGATCCTGTGCCTGGATGAAGCTTATGCAGAATACCTGGAGCATGCTCCGGATTTGACTTCAGCAATTCGCGCCGGGCACAAGGTGGTTTGTATGCGGACGTTTTCAAAGATTTACGGGCTGGGTGGGTTGCGTATCGGTTATGCATATGCAGATCCTGAGTTGATCGAATTGCTGTATCGGGTGCGCCAGCCGTTTAATGTAAATTCAATCGCGCAGGCTGCTGCTTTGGCGGCTCTTGATGATGAAGCATTTATTGCCAAGTGCCGCACTGAGAATGAAAAAGGTCGCACGTTACTGACAAAGGGATTGGATGCGCTTGGATTTGAAACCATTGGGGGCGCGGCAAACTTCGTACTGAGTCGTGTCGGTGACGGAGTTGCCTGTTTTGAAGCGCTGCAAAAACGCGGTATTATTGTGCGACCTTTGAGTGTCTATGGTTTGCCTGATTATGTGCGTATAACGATTGGTCGGGCAGAAGAAAATGAACGGCTCCTTGGCAGTCTTACAGATTTGCTGGCGAGTGGTGAGATAGGAAATGGGCATGACTAGTGTTTGGTTCAACTTTCTTGTTTCATTAGGTGCAGTTGTCGTAATGCTGGTACTGCATGCATTTCTGGTGATGTGTGAAACCAGCCTGATCAAATTTCTTTACGGTGGCGCCAGTTCTGAAGTACTGGAACGATTGAAGCGTCGTCGTGGTATTGCTCGCCTGATTGATAAGAGTGATCAAACCGGTCGTGTAGTTCGGTTCAGCAAAACACTTTGTACTGTAGCCGTCGGTCTCTTCCTGATGTTGCTGGTGAGCGATTTCTTCCGTCTATTTGAAATCAAACAGATACCAAATCGTTGGCTGGTTGTTTCACTTCTATTTATTTGTGCAGCGTCTCTGCACTTCTTGTTTGCCGAAATTTTGCCGAGGGGCCTGGCGATGCACGACCCTGTAAAAGGAATCTTACGTTCTTATCGCTTACTCATAGTGTTCCAGGTCGTAACGCTACCGATAATGCTCTTTTTGCGTCGTTTGAAGCAGATGTTTTTCCAATGCATCGGTGTGGATGTGAATGATGAACTGAACCCGCTCGATGTCGATGTGCAGATTCGGGTGATGGGTGAGGATTCCCATACGCTGTCTCCTGTTGCTCGGAAAATCATGAACCATACTTTGCAGATGCAGGATCTGGTTGTTCAGGATGTATTACTGCCGCGCAACGAAGTTGTTATCTGCAATCTGGATGAAGACCTGGAGACCAACCTGAAGATAATGAAAGACGCAGGGCATACACGGTATCCATTATGTCGCGGTAATTTGGATAACTGTGAGGGTATCATACATATCAAAGATTTATTTCGCATGAGCGAGTTGTCCCAGGAGACTGATTTGACCCGGCTCAAGCGTATGGTTGCAACATTTGAATTGGAAACACCACTTGAGGAGGCCCTGGAGCGTATGCTGAGAGCAAGATTTCATATGGCGCTGGTTGTTGGTGATTTTGGCGAAGTCGTTGGTGTTGTTACCTTTGAAAGTATTTTGGAGGAACTTGTTGGGGAAATTCAGGATGAATTTGATCGCGAAGAGGCTCAAATCAGAGTTTTGCGTACTCCAAACACGTTCCGCATTTTTGGTTCCACGCCGATTCATGATGTTGAAGAAACACTTGGAGTTAAAATTGAGAGAGAAGAAGTCTCTACTTTCAGTGGTTTGATTACCGGTGAATTGGGGCGAATTCCTGAGCGTGGCGAAACACTTACGGTTGATGGCATGCAAATAGTGGTCGATCATGTGGATGAACGCCGTGTGATTTCCGCTCGAGTATTTTTCAAAGTGGATTCCGGAAGTCGATTTAGCTTCGAAACCTAAAGTTGTGAGTTAAGCTCCAAGGGCGACAGGCTTTGATTGTTTTCACGCAGGATAGCGCCTATCTGCAGCAACAGGGTCTCGCGGTTTTCCGTGAAAATGAAGCGGTCGCTGCCAAGCTCGCGGTAAGCCTCGGCGAGTAGTGATATTTGCGGTCTTCGCATTTTTAGAAGTTGGGCCAGCATTTCACTGAGTTTTTCTGTGTTGCCTAGTTTTAACTCAACTTTGATCAGTTCCGAAAGAATTCTCTGATTTGTGGGAATTTGCTGGTAAGCGACTGTCAGTATTTTACGTGCTTGTGGAACTCTATCTATGGTAAGAAAGTGGTTGGCGACGCTCAGGTAGGTCTGTGGCGTATGATTGGGATCTTCCAGGAAATTTTGTAAATAGACTTCTCCCAGGTCAGGGCGGCCTGTAGCATAGGCTGCGATGGATCGCAAACTGTTGAAGATGGACCAACGGTCGGTTAACCATTTCGGTTGTTTTTCGATTAATTCGTCGGAAGAATCCAATGCACCGGTGTAGTCTTTACTGAAAATATATGCCTCAAGCAAAAGGATGTAGAATGTATCAACGTCGAATCCGTTTTCGAGAGCTACCGTTTGGATGCGCTTTACCAATTCTACTTTTCCAGTCTTGGCGGCGAAATTTGCAAACTCTAGCAGAGCAGTTTCGTCTTTGCCAAACTGATCAAACATGCGTTCAATTTCGCTTTCCTCGCTCTTTGTATCATTGTCTTGACTGTAGATGTATAGAAGTTCCAGCTTTGGTTTATAGTTGAGAGGTTCTTTTATGCTGCGCAGCATTGCAAAACGACGGGCTTTATCAAAATCCTTCATTTCACGATAGTAGGTACTTAACTGCACCAGGAGCGGTTCGGCATTGGGAAATTTATCGATCATCTTTTCTAGTTTTGTGATTGCCGCAATGCGGTTTCCGCGCTCCCAACTGATTCTTGAAGAGATCAGAAGGCCTTCGAGTGACTCAATCAGATTGTAAGTGATCAGGTAGTCTTCGGCCCGATCGTAGTTTCCCCGCTGATAATTTGCATTTGCCGCGCCAAGCGCCAAGGTGCGATTAATTTCCGTCAATTCAGGTTCTTCGGGCAGATTCGCATCTGCGATTTCCTGTACTTTTTTGTCCATCTGATTTCGCAGTAATACCCGCAACACTTGTTTGGTGTACTCCATGTCTTGAAGGCCACCATGTTCGAGACCTTTGAGTAGATAGTCTGCTGCAGTGCTCGGACGTTTCATCGCGAGTTCGTAAAATTCTGCAATATATTTGCGACCTTCGAGGTTGCCGGGCGATCGGGCTACTCCGAAGTGGAGCAGGCGGAAGGCGTCTCGGTAATTGCCGGCTTTGGCATAAGCGATACTTTCCTGGATCTGATGATCTCCTATTTTTCGGCGAAGCTCTTTTTTCTGGAGTAAGAGAACTTCTGTGTAATTTACCGTATCGAATTCCTGTACATATTTTAAATACGCGTAGAGTGCGCCGGTGGCGCTGATCCATCCCGTCACTGCCAGCGCTAACAGGGCTGCAATCACGCGGCCCCAACAAATAGAGACTCGAATTCCTCCATTGGGCCGTTCCTTTTGGATGGCAAATCCCAATAATATTGGTTTTTCACGCAAAGTAGTATTTCCGTGTAGTTTCTGTTGATTTTCAGACATCGAAAATTTAAATCAGATTGATTATAAGACACAGGAGTCAATGTGTGGTTTTTGCAGATAAGCCAAGATTAATTCAGGAGAACCAGTTTATCTCGGTGTACAATCACATTTGAACCAGTATTTTGCACTTCGCGGTCTTTGGGTGTGCTGTTGAGCATACACAGAATTTCTTCTGAATTTACCGTACTGAGCCCATGAGCAATAACAGATCCTTCCGGCAACTGTACTTTAACTAAATCACCCGCTTCGAAGATGCCTTCACATGCAGTGATTCCTGCAAGCAGGAGGCTTTTGCCGGATTCCTGAATGGCTTTGGCGGCGCCGGCATCAATTATAAGGGTACCACTTGTTTCATCCAGGTTAGCAATCCAGCGTTTATGAGATTTTACTGGCACTTCGTGTGGTGCGAGATAGGTGCCGACCGATTCTCCGGATAAGAGTTTATCAAACAATTTGCTGTCATGGCCATCTGCAATCGTGACGCCGCAACCAAATCGATGCGCTATTTTTGCCGCGGAAAGTTTGCTGATCATGCCTCCAACGGAAGTAACCTGTTTTGTTCCTTGCGCCATCGCTTCGATATTTGCTGTTACTTTTTCAATATAGGGGACTACTTCGCCAGTTCCTTGAAAATCGATTAATCCAGGGATGTTGGATAGGATAAAGAGTTGATCTGCATTTGTAACGCCAGCGACGAGCGCGGAAAGCATGTCATTGTCGCCAAATTTGATTTCAGCAGCGCTTACGGCGTCGTTCTCGTTTACGATTGGAATGACATTTTTGGCGAGTAGTCGCTCAATGGTGTTAAAGATAGCATTGTAGCGATGCTTTGCCCGCAAATCTTCCCGGGTCAGTAAGATTTGAGCTACGAGCAGGCCGTATGGATCAAATCCCTGCTGCCAGTTGTTGATCAAGATCGTTTGCCCTAGAGAAGCACACGCTTGTAGCATGGTTAGGTCTTTGGGGCGTTGTTTAAGGGAGAGTTTACCCATCCCCAGGCCGATAGCTCCGGAACTGACGAGGATAACTTCGATACCCTCATCGCGTAGTAATTTTACCTGACGACAAAGCGACTGAATGCATGCTTTGTCCAAGTTACCAATACCGGTAGTAAGAATGCCGGTGCCGAGCTTGATAACGACTCGTTTGGCCTGTTTGATGAAAACCAAGGTGAGGGTACGAAAGTAGTAATGTTGCGAATAGAGCTGCTATCGGTATTTAAACGGTCTGAAGCTCTTTTTCTTTGTGTGATAGCAACTGGTTTATCTCGGCAATATTATCATCGTGCATTTTTTGCACCTCCTTTTCGTAGCGTTTAAAGTCATCTTCGGAGAGGCTTTCATTTTTGGCAGCTTTGAAAAGGTCGAGTGCATCGCGACGTGCCTGGCGGACACTCACGCGCCCATCTTCGGCCATTTTGCCAGCAGTTTTTGCAAGTTCCTTCCGACGTTCGCCAGTGAGTTCGGGTACGGGAATGCGGAGAATACCACCGTCAACGATAGGGTTAAGACCAAGATTTGCCTCCTGAATGCTTTTTTCAACATCTCTGATGATGCTTTTATCCCATGGTTGAACCATGATGGTTTTTGCATCGGGTGTAGTAACTGCAGAAACCTCTTTTAGTGCAACAGTGCTGCCATAAGCGGTCACGCGCACCGAATCGAGCATTGCGGGAGATGCTTTGCCGGCATGAAGACTTGCGAATTGGCTGATCGTATGATCAACGGCTTTTTTTAAGTCTTGTGTTAAGGTTTTGATGATATCTTTAGGTTCCATATCTATTTTTTATTTAATTAACCAAAGTGCCTATCTTATCTCCCATAACTGCCCGAAGGATTGCTCCGGGCTCACGCATGCTAAAAACAAGAATGGGCATTTTATTTTCCATGCAGAGTGAGAATGCAGTTGAATCCATTACATTTAAGCGATCTCGCAAGGCATCAATATATTGTAGATGATCGTATTTGACCGCATCATCATGTTTATTCGGATCTTTGTCGTAAATGCCATCGACCTTGGTTGCCTTTAAGAGTATATCTGCGCTGATCTCGCTTGCGCGAAGGGCCGCACATGTGTCTGTTGAAAAGTATGGATTTCCGGTGCCACCGGCGAAAATGACTACCCGACCACGCTCGAGGTGACGAGTTGCGCGTCTCAGGATGAAAGGTTCTGCAAGTTTGTCCATCGGTATGGCGCTTTGCAGGCGGACAGTAACACCGAGCTTTTCCAAACAGTCCAGGAAAGCGAGGCCATTGATAACCGTAGCAAGCATTCCCATATGATCTCCGGTAGTACGGTCGACTCCACGCATATTGGCGCCGCTCAAGCCGCGAAAAATATTGCCGCCACCAATTACCAGACCAACCTCTGTGCCGATATCAGCAACTTTTTTAACTTCCTCGCATATATTGCGAAGAATAACTGCGTCTATAGGATCACCGTCTTTGGTATTACGGAGAACTTCGCCGCTTAATTTCAGAATGATTCGCCGGTATTTTGGCTTGGTACCAGATTGCGTTGTTTTATCCATTAAGACTATTCTTAAACGCTGTTTTTAGCTCCAGGTCAACCCATCGATTCAAAGTATTTTGCTAAAGTGTTATAAAATCTTAAAGTGGATGCTTGACGGACAAAAAATCGTTTCTACGGTCATAAAGTTATAGGCCGATGGTGTAATGGTAACACTACTGTTTTTGGTACAGTCATTCGGGGTTCGAGTCCCTGTCGGCCTGCCAAATTTTTGAGGAATCTTTAGGTGCTTGCGCCAAAAAGTGCTTTGAGCCAACCTTTAATGCCGTCTTTAACAGCTTCTGCTTTTCCGGGACCTTCGGTAATAAACCAGTAGGCGAGCCATCCTGAGAATGCTGCCGCCAGAGTGGAAAAAAGCATCGCAGTAATTGCAATCAGGCCGTCTTCTTCGGCAATGCTGATTCCGATAACAAAAATGGCCATTGCAGGCAGAGTATTGGTTCCCGGAATAGGAAATATCATAAAGATAGCCATTATGGAAATGGTAATCGATAAGATCGAATGGCCCAGTTTCGAGTGAATCCAGCGTTGTCTGGGCTTTATGAACTTTTCTGTTTTCTTTAGAAAACCAAGAGCAAAACTGGTTATACTGCGGACCAGTTTCAGGGGAATTCGAATTTTTTTGAGTCGCGTTGGGAGCTGTACCTCCGTACGTCCAATAAATATTTGGGCAGCAATAATGACCATGCAGATGCCGAACGGAGTGCTATATCCTACTGCAGGAACCGGAATCGCACTCGGCAGGGACAGTATGATGAGCAGCAGACCAAAGCCTTTATCGCCAACAGCTTCCATCAATTCACCGATAGAGGGACTTTTCTCATATTTATTGAGAATACCTTGCAATGTCTCGGCAAGTGAAAGGTAGTCTGGTGTTGTCGGCCCCGTTACTATTTCTTTTTCGGATGTCATTAGAGTGGTTGAAATGGATTTGAACAACAAAGTACTGAGATTTGAATGGAAACAAACCTAATCGGATGTACAAGATTTAAGTAATGTACAGGATATTTTATGTTATCAATTCTCAGTTTTCTGGGTAGGCTCTGTTCAAAAACTTCTAAATGAATGCCAGACGAACCAATATAAGGATTAAAAATGCGACCAATAAACCAGTGCGTCTCGCATTGTTTGGGGGTTCGTTTGATCCGGTGCATTGTGCACATTTGAAGGTTGCCTATTGTGCACTGGAGCAATCTGGAGTAGATTGTGTGATTTTCATACCGTCTTCACGGTATTTCTTAATTTTTCCTATGATACGGTCATAGCAAACATCAGTTCGCCACTACTTATCGAAGTCTATAAATGGATTTCAGGGCTTCT
>JBNKZP010000030.1:12777-13205 GCA_050301675.1 Puniceicoccaceae bacterium | reverse complement strand
GTGGATCTGATCTCAGTGCGATTGCGATTGCGGCTGCTCTCGAAGCAGAACTTTGCCAGATTTGTACGGATGTGGATGGTGTTTACACTGCAGATCCTCGTGTTGTGACAGATGCACGGAAGCTGGATGAAATTGCTTATGAAGAAATGCTTGAACTTGCCAGCAGTGGTTCAAAAGTGATGCAGAACCGTGCGGTTGAATTTGCCCAGAAATTTAAAGTCGTTTTTGAAGTTCGCTCCAGTTTTAACAATAATCCCGGAACTATCGTGAAAGAAGAAGTATCCTCTATGGAAGACGTTGTCGTAAGCGGCGTCGCATTGGACAAGAATCAGTCGAAGGTCGTTGTCAGCGATTTGCCGGATCGGCCCGGGACTGCAGCAAAGCTGTTCAAGGTTTTGGCCGATGCCGATATCAGTGTTGATATGATT
>JBNKZP010000030.1:0-12767 GCA_050301675.1 Puniceicoccaceae bacterium | reverse complement strand
TGTTCAAAATATCGCGCGTGATGGCAAGGCAAGCATGGCGTTCACTGTGCCGCGGGATGATATTAGCCGTGCCGAAAAAGTAGTTACGGAGTCCTTTCAGGATGAATCCGGTGGCAAGTTGTTTGAGGCGGACGATATTGCCAAGGTTTCGGTTGTTGGTGTTGGTATGCGCTCGCATTCAGGTGTGGCAGCCACGCTGTTTGAAGCGCTTGCGAAAGCTGGAATCAATATCCAGCTGGTGAGTACTTCAGAGATCAAGATTTCGGTGGGTATTGACACGAAGGATGCCGAGAAGGCAACCCGTGTTGTTCATGAGGCATTTGGCTTGGGGCGGTAAGTCCTTGAACGTTGAACTTTAAATATTCAGAGTTCGATGTTCAAAGTTTAAAGTTTGACGCGGCGGGTCATTCGCCGCCGAAACGGCGCTGCCATTCATTCCAGTCGATCTCGTTGAAAGTTGGTTTGCCGAAGGGTGATGTGTGTGGTATCTCGCAGGCAAGCAGTTCTTCGGCTAGTTTCTGAACCGTGGCTTCGTTTAACAGATCGTTGCGGCGATAGCTGTTTTTGACTGCAAGGCGAGCCAGCGCTTCTACTTCTAAGTTGCCTTGTTTGCGAGCGCCGCTTCGCAAGCGCACCAGATCAATGTAATCGCGAATAAATTCCTCGGCCTTTTCGGGTGAGAGCCAGATCGGCACGGATTCGATGCGATAAATGTTGCGGCCGAATTCTTCAATGTGAAATCCCTGAGTGTTGAGTTTTTCGAGTTGTGATTTGAGGGTTTCAGAGGCTAATGGCTCAAGTTCGATAGGGTGAGGGATAAGCAGGCTTTGGCCGGGAGGAGTGGTTTTTTGGGTTTCTTTGCAAATGCGTTCAAAGCGTACGCGCTGATCTGCGTGTCGAATGTGCAAAACCAGAAGGCCACGGTCGGTTTCAAACAGGGCATAGCGTTTTTTTAATAAGGTAATCAGGCGCCATGGTGGAGTTTTTTTATGCGTCGGATTTTGTATGGGTGATGATTGAGGCTGGACGGTTTTTTTATCAAAATTGGTTGTGTTTGTTGTGGCAGTACTGGGTTCACTTTTAGGGATGGCGTTGGCAGCGCTATCTACTTTTTTCTTGGCGGTTGTTGGTGCACTTTGACTAGAGACCTCAGCTTTAGTTTGCGGGGTGGGGAGTGTTTTTTTGGGTGTATGGGTGGTACTTGGAGGTTCTGACAGTTGAGTGTCACTGTTAACGGGTTTCAAATCCGGATGAGTCGCTTCCACGTCTGTTTCAGATTTTTGGGGAAGCACTTTTTCAAAGTTGGGCATGATGGAGCGAGACTGTTCGGCAGTCAGGGTATCCGCTATGGAATTCAGTACAAAGCGACGCACTTCACTTTCACTCCGGAAGCGTACTTCGCGTTTGGTGGGATGTACGTTTACGTCAACTTTCTGTTGTGGAATGCCAAGGAATAAAAAGGCAGGCGGGAAGCGACCTTTTTGAATGCGGCCCTGATACGCATCCAATACTGCAAAGCTCAGCGCAGGACTATCGACCGGGCGTCGATTAACCAGGGTAACCAACTCTCTTCGGGTGGAGCGGCCTATGCCTGGTTTAGCCGTTAGTCCAGTTAGTTTTAAACCGGTTTCCGTGTCGAAACTGTCAACCGGAATTAAATCGTTTGCCAGACTTCGGCCCCAAATTTCAGCAATTCTGTCTTTGAGATCATTACAGGTCGGTGACTGAAAAATTGTGCGGCCATTTTCCAAAACACGAAAGGCGATTGATGGGTGCGCAACTGCAAAAAGCCGACAGTTGTAGGTTATGTGTGCCGTTTCGGTTGGCTCGGTCTTTAAAAACTTACGGCGTGCCGGAACGGAATTAAACAAATGGGCTACTTCGATTACTGTACCAACTGGCATTCCACAGTCTTTCTTTCCGAGTAGTTTCCCGGCATTGACCTGTATTTCCGTACCGTGGTGCGAATCAGAGGTTCGTGTGCGCATGGTGAATTTTGAAACAGAGGCAATTGAGGGCAAGGCTTCACCGCGAAAGCCAAAGCTTTGTACTTCGTTTAAATCTTCTGCTTCACGGATTTTGCTGGTGGCATGGCGTTCAAGTGAGAGCAAAGCATCATTGGAAGACATTCCTTTACCGTTGTCTTCGACGCGGATGTACGATTTTCCGCCGTTGCGGAACTCGATTTCGATCCGTGTTGCTCCGGCATCAATGCTGTTCTCAATAAGCTCCTTTACAACTGCAACCGGGCGCTCAATTACTTCGCCGGCAGCTATTTGATTGGCGACGCGGTCAGATAATATGCGAATCGAAGACATAGTTTCAGGCTTTGCAATATTTTGTGTTATACCATTACAGCAACGGATAGATCTTTTTGCAGCCCCTTTTACGTCTGTGTAAGCTTAAAACTTGCTAGGCGATTTAAACTTACTCCCTCTTCAGCAGCTTCCAAAGCAAGTTTTCGGTGTGCTTCAGGGGGAATCCGTACCATAAATTTACCACTAAAGTTTTTCTCTGATAAAGGATTTGGTAAAGTTTCATGATTGGCAATCATGTCATTTACGACTTCTGCCACCGTAGAACGAATACCCTTTAGAGCTCCTTCAGGAGAGTTCGAGAGCCAGCTTAGACTAGGGAACTCGGCACATAATCCAACATATTCCGAATCTTCCTGCGACCAGATGATGCGATAAGTATAATGGTCATTTGGTATTTTTTTCATTTTCTTTCAGTCTTTCTATTGCCTTAAGTACTTGTTTAACCTGATAAGCTTTTGCTTTTCCTTTTGCATACTTACTTTGGGGTCGCCTTGCCAGGGCGTTTTGTAAACTTGATGGCTAGACCCTGATTGCCTTGCTTTCTCAAAGTAAGAGTCACAAACATGGCATAAATCAGAAAAACGCACATTCTGCGGATTTTGCTGCATACTGCTTATAATTTCTGATGTTTTGTCCATACTATAATAAATTGGTATCATTATTGGTATTAATGTCAAGTTGCTACTTGTTACTCGTCCAGGAAGACAGGAAGAAAAAGATGACATGGGAGTAGTTGTCAGGAGCGAATAATCGTTTAGACCATAAACCTACCTTTTAAACCTAAAACCTATAAAAAATTCCTAAAGTAGAACTTGAACCTTGGACTAAAATAAACGAGATTAGTTGCATGATAAGCGATAAACAAATGGCAATGGAAACACTAGACCAGCTTCCTGAAACTGTCTCATTTCAACAGATTAAGGAAGAGTTAGAAATTGCAAATGGTCTCAAGCGTGGCTTGGAAGCCTCCAAGGCTGATCAAGTCAAGACCTCAACCGAGGTCAAAGAGATAGTTGGATCGTGGTTTATAAAGTAATCTGGACCGATCCGGCAATTGCCAATCTCAAAGAACTTTGTGAATATATAGCCAAAGAAAACCCTGACGCTGCCCGAAAGCTGGCTCTTGAATTAGTCGAGTATGCTGAGGGTCTCAAAACATTGCCATTGTGTGGAAAGGTTTATCCGAAATTCGGCGACGGTCAGATTCATGAAATTTCTTATCGTAGCTATCGCATCTTTTACAATGTATACGAAGAACTAAAGCGGGTGGATATACTGCAAGTCTGGCATGGAGCTAGAGACGAGCCTGAATTTATCAACTAAAAATCATAAAACATTGGACTGGTGCTTTTCCCTCCTATTGCAGCTGTACTGAAAAGTAAAACCAGTGCCCCCAATGGATGGATAGCTCGGAAATTAAATATGGGAGTACCGCATGCAGTCAGCCGTTACGTTGGCATTTTCAGGCAAAATGGAAAAGAGAAAGAAACAGAATTCCTTGAGCTGTCAGATCTTTAATGCAGCAATGCAAACATAATGGAATGTCATCTTTAACCTTTCTATCAGTAGGGAAGCTAAGAACCAAAGACAACTACAAGTAGCTTAATTCAAGACAGTTAACGCTGTTATTCACAGTTTTGTCCGGTAGTGTGGTGCCCCATGCTCTTCGTGGTTAATTATCTGCAGAGAATCTGTGGGATGATTGTGAAATCCAATTACAGTTTTCGCATGCCTCAAAAAGACACTTTTCAAAGGACTGATGGGTTCCATTGTTGATAAACAAATCCTGACGATAATATTACATGAATTAAAATGCAAAATCGACTTAGCAAAGAAAATAGTCTGTATCTTAAGCAGCATGCCGAAAATCCTGTTGACTGGTATCCTTGGGGGGAGGCGGCTCTTGCTGCTGCCAGGGAATCGGATAAGCCGTTATTGGTCTCAATTGGTTATTCTGCCTGTCACTGGTGTCATGTGATGGCGCACGAGTGTTTTGAAAACAATTATATTGCCGGGCTGATGAATCAGCACTTTATTTGTGTAAAGATAGATCGTGAGGAACGGCCTGATATCGATCAGGTTTACATGGAAGCGGTGCAGATGATTCAACATTCCGGTGGTTGGCCGCTCCATGTATTTTGTTTGCCGGATGGTCGTCCTTTTTTCGGCGGTACGTATTTTCCTCCTGAGGATCGCGGAAATGGGCTTGTTCCTTGGCCACAATTGTTAATGCGGATTGCAGATTTTTACAAACGCTCGCGGGCGGAACTTGAAGAAAACGCAGATGCAATCCAAAAGAATATTCTTTTAGCTACAAAGGTTGTTTGCGGAGATGGTACACGCGAGTCTTGGGATTCGCTATTGGTGGATGCTGCTAGAGGCATCTGTGGTAATCATGACGATCAATATGGTGGTTTTGGTAATGCTCCCAAGTTTCCTCCGTCGATGACTCTCAATTTTCTGGGAGTATTGCAGTACAGCCGTTTTCTGAATGATAATTCAGAACTCAGGCAGCGTATTCGTAACATTCGACACACTACACTGCGGGCAATGGCTCATGGTGGTTTGTTTGACCAGTTCGGGGGCGGTTTTGCTCGTTACAGTGTCGATCGTCACTGGTTGATTCCACATTTTGAAAAGATGCTGTACGACAATGCTTTGCTTATCGATGCGTATACGCGTGGATGGCTGGATAATCACGACCCGCTTTATGCGGCTGTAGTTGAAGAAACGATTGGTTGGCTGGAGCGCGAGATGAGTGCTGAATCAGGTGGGTTTTATGCAGCGCTTGATGCTGATAGCGAGGGTGAGGAAGGGCGTTTCTACGTATGGTCCCCTGAAGAGATTGAGTCTGTATTGGATTCTAAAGATGAGGCGCTGGCAATTTGTCAGGCATATAACATAACTGAAAAGGGTAATTTCGAGCACGGGACTTCGAATCCGGCGCTGGTTGATTCCGATGTAGAGGTGCGTAAACGACTGGCTTCTGCGCGCAGACGATTACTTGCACATCGCGATGCCAGTCGTGTGCATCCTGGCAAAGATACCAAGATAAATACAGCTTGGAACTGTATGCTGATTCGAGCGCTTGCGGATGCCGGATTTTATTTAGGGCGATTGGAGTGGCTGGAGCGTGCATGCAAAGCAGCTGATTTTATATGGACCGAGCTTGGTGATGGAAGAGGTGATGAGTTTCATTTAAAATCGGTCTTTTATGAAGGCTCCGGAGCGAAGATCGAGGGTTTTTTGCATGACTATAGTCTGGCAGCTGAAGCTTTTCTGGCAGTTGCCGCGAAAATCGATTTACTAGATGCCGGAGCTTTTGCAGAGTATCGACGGCGTGCCGAAGTCTGTGTCAAAAGTGCACTTCGCTTGTTTAAAGATCCTGATTCTGCCGGCTTTTTTTTCACATCAAAAGATGTTGAGACTCCGGTTGCACGACGCAAAGAATGGTTTGACAGCACAACACCATCGGGCAATTCGTCTTTATTGCATGCTCTCTCCGGATTGTATGCTTTAAGCGGAGAAACTTATTTGAATGAAGAAATACAGGCGATGCTTCCGGTGATTGCAAATCAAGCGCCAAAGGTTGCTGCCGGGGTTGCAAATGCTCTGGAAGCAGTCTCAAGTCATGTATCGGGTATTGTGGTCATAAAAGTTCGTCCAAGCGTTTCGATCGAAGCGTTGCGTACGGAACTCAAGAGCAATCCTTGGCGTCGCACTTTTGTATTAATTAATCTTGAGAAACAACCGTCTGATTATCAAGTTTGCATTGATTCATGTTGTTTTTTGTTAACAGATGATATTTCCGAAGTTACAAAGGTACTGTTTTGACTTTTTCACTACAAGCTACAATTGTAATCGCTAAAGCTTTATTTCGATAAATACAGGAATGTTATTATTTTCCGGGTCAAACGATTATTGACTTAAGCGAATTGTTATACTTATCTTCAAATTTAGACCATGTCCGAACAAGCTCGCCTCATACCTTCAGTTCCACCGATTGAAGAACCCGATCCTAATGTAGCCGAAGGAATTGCTCCTCCCAAAAGCAATTCTTCTGTGGACGTTGTGTCGCCCGAAAACTCCGGCAAATTGGTACAGGATAGCGGAAAAACTATTTCTGAAGCCATCGGGATAGTCGCTTCAGCAGACTCTAATCTTAAGATTGAATCCCCTGATTCTATCACTACCTTTCAGGGAATCAACTATGCCTCTTTCATTTTGACTTGTTGTCTGGCTGGTTTTGCGGCCATTGTAGTCTTTCGTAAGGCCTTAAAGGTTTCGGTAAAGCGCTTCTCTATCGGTGCGAAGACATTGTCGCTGGCTTACCTGGTAATAGCATTCAATAGTTTTTTTGGAACTTATCTGTATAGTAGATTTCTCAATGGAGACTCTATATCGGTCCCGCTGACTGTGCCGATTCTCTCGTGGATACTTGTTGGGCCGTTCATTGCAGTCGTCTTAAATTCTCTGCTTACAAGGGAAAATGTTCCCCGCGCGACAAAAATTATCTTTGATGCATTTATTTATCTTATCATTTTTGGTTTTGTTGTCGCCTCACAGATTCCCTCATTAAGTGCAAAAGAACCATTGGTTTTTTCTTTTTTCGGAGCTTTCTTTTTTATTGTTCCTATCATTCGTTTCTCGATCTCTTTGAAAATGTCGAAGGCTTATCACCCTGAACTGCAGGAAATGTTTGTCCAGATTTTGATTCGCAGTTTGTTAATCCTTCCGATATTGCTACCTACCTTGGTTTTTCTAAATGTATATGAGTTGACGAGTGATGAACTTACTATGTTGCTTTTTAATTTAGTAACATTTGTATTTGTTTTAATGACGGGATTGTTAATGATAATCTCCATCGACTATGTGACTCAGGGAATTGGTGCTGAACAACTGGTTGCTCAAAAAGTAGCTGCGCCTGCCGCAACGCCTGATCATAATCTTGATGCTCCAAAAACCCAACCAGATAAGTCCGCAACACCTGCACCATCAAATAGCCCGGAAACCTCAACGGCTCAAAAGATACCTAAACCTGTACCAAAAGAAACGAATAAGCCAAAATCTCTGGTCACACCTGTTACATCTTCTCCTTCTTCCGGAAAATCTTCAGAGCCAACAACTTCATTTGAGGAATCTTCAGAAACATTTGATTTTGATGTTGAACAACACGATTCGACAGTGATAAAGTTTAATGTATCCCAACCTTCATCTGATGAATCTCAATTGGATGATTCCGATGACACAAAATCAAAAAGGTCAAGCAATAGATCTAAAAACTTAAAGCCGAAATCGTTAAAAAAACCAAAATCTTTACAACTACCAAAAGCTCCCGCTTCACTAGATGAATCAAAACCTACAGATTCGAAACTTAATGTTAAGCCACCAGAGAAGCCTAAGAAACGTTTTTGACATAAGTTGATAATCAATTTAATTAAAGCAATTATAAATTGTTATGGATATTTCAGGATCAGGATTTACTGACGAACTAAGCTCCTTGCAGCCTGGTATGACTATTGGCAATCTGTGCATCGTAAGCTTTATTGGTAAAGGTGCGATTGGGGAAGTCTACCTCACCCAGCATGAAGTTTTAGGCAAACAATTTGCTTTGAAAGTTATTCCAAAGGGGTTTGCTGAAGAAGAAGCTGCTGAAGCATTTACCAGAGCCGCTCGAATACAGACCAAGTTAGAGCACCCCAATATACTTCGTATTGGTGATTTGGGTGAAGAAGAAATGTTCTATTGGTTGCGTATGGAGTACATTGAAGGTGAAAAAGCTCCGGATGGTACGGTTGTTCGAAGTTTGGAAGATTTGATGTGCTATAATGACGGGCTACTCACTGAGCAGGAAGTATGCTACTATTTGTATTATTTACTAGTTGGACTAGAGCATGCACATTCACATGGTATTATTCATACAGATTTAAAGCCTTCAAACGTATTGATTTCTGATAAAGGCGTGAAAATATCTGAATTGGGCGTAACTGATTTCATCGGACATGCGTGGGATGATTTTCATTTGCTGCGTCAAAATCGTCTGATGGAACCAACTCCTTTTGAGCCCCTGCCAGGATTTAGCCGTCTCTTGCCGTGTTTGCTCAATACATACGAATATTATAGCCCTGAGCAACGTATTGGAGACCTTCCGACAGTTCAAAGCAATCTGTATACAATTGGGCTTATGGCTTATCGAATGCTGACGGGGCGCTACTGTCTTTCCGTGGAATTACCTTCGGAAGTGATGGAAGAAATTGATCCTGAATGGGACGACTGGATTAGCAAAGCTTTAGCTTACAACCCTGAAGACAGATTCACTGCTGCATCTGAAATGCTTCAATCAATGCCCGGTTTGGAGTTTGATGAAGGAGATGAAATTGTTGAGAATGAGACTAAAGCAGCTAGTTGACCCACTTAATCTTCACAGAATAAATCTATACAAATTAACCTTAAATAATTATCGGCCATGCAACGTAAGTACAAAGTCACTACTTCAGTTACCAGTTATATGTGGGCCTACTCGCGTGATGATGCTGCAAAATTTCAAGAAGAACTACTGCGGAAAGAACATATAGATATTTTCAGCCAGGGAAAAACAGAAGTAAAACTAAGTTTTCGCGGAGGTAAAAATTTCATATATGCCCCTGAAGACATTTCCAAAACTCGCGATCCGATTGAGGAACCACGTCGTGGTGACTGGCTTGAAATAGAAGATGGCGAAGTAAAAGCATGCGCACTTGTTCGTCGTCTGTCACGCCGTAAAGTGTACTACTACGAAGCCTTATCAAACACAGAGCGTTCGGTAGACCGTGAACGATGGAAAAAATGGGCCAAGCAGCATGTAATCCATCCTTCTTACGATGGTATTGTGCCGCCATTTATTGTTGAAGAAGTCATCAATTCTCACGAAGAACGTGGTTTATTGAGCGGTTTTAACGCTACACCAGACTCTTCTCTTATTTTGGAAATTCTCGATAAGTATGGATACATTCCAGATGACTATGAGGTCGAAAACGGATACTGGGCAGAAATTTACATTGATCAGGCCCTGTCGGAGCGAATTCTTCAAAATCAAGATTCACAACCACTAAAAACCGGGACTGATGGCGATCAAAGCTTTAGTGATTTCTCAATTGGATTTTCCGAAGAATTACCAACTTTGGACGATCTTGAGAATCAATCTTAGACTTGCAAGACAACCACTGTAATTTAACTTATGGCAAGAAAGTTAGCATTTATTAACTACAAGGGTGGTGTTGGTAAAACATCATTAATTGTGAATGTCTCAGCCTGTTTGGCCCAAAAAGGCAAACGCGTTTTACTGTGTGATCTGGATACACAATCCAATTCAAGCATCTGGCTGTTACGTATCGAAAGATGGAACCGAATCAATATGGAAAAACGCGGTTCAGTTTATTCTATCCTAGATCCGGGTGAAGAGCGAATTAAGGATTTAATCATAAAGGATGTCGTTCACAATAATCAGGGAAAACCCCAACTCCCGGGGCTCGACCTGCTTCCTACGACTTTTAACCTAATCGACATCGAAAACGAGTATAATATCGATCCCCAAAATCCACATTATTTGATTTTTAACGAACAGATTCGTGAAATTGAGAATGATTATGACTTTATTCTCTTTGACTGTCCACCTAACATTCTAAATGCTTCTCAGTTGGGTATTTTTAGTGCCAATGAACTCTATGTTCCGGCAAATCCAGATGCGCTTTCCTTGATTGGTTTTACTTTGATGATAGAAAAGTTGCTCCTTTTCTATCGCCGCGCAGCCGGATTCCGTACTCCCGAAATTGGTAATTTTGCTCGCGTCTCTGGTGTCGTATTTAATTCGATCAAATCGAATGTCGATATTGGTGTGCCAAAGATGCGCATGCAATTAAGGCTTAATCAATTTAAAAAACAGCGCCTCGTTTCCAATGAGGCAAAAATCTACAATACATGTGTTCGCGATGCTACAATCGTTAGACGTGCCGTAACATTAGGCTTACCTATTTGTTTAATTGATAGTCGTGATGTAACTGATGGAGTAGGGCAGGATTATGATGAATTAGCGGATGAAATAATTGCACACGACGTAAATTCACCAGCATCGTCCGTAGGTTAACCGGCAAACATAATCTCATTCAATAAACTTTGATTAAAAACCGGAATCGTAAAAATCGATTCTGGCCTGTTTGATAAGCAAAAGCTAATATGAGCAACATGGAGAAAACAGAAGCGGAAAAATCCGACTCAATGGAAGATTTATCTGCTCGCTGGGACACCATCGCTTTCCGTGCACAAGGTTCTCCGTTTGAAGAACTAAGTATATCTACTCTAGCTAAAAACAGTGGTATTCGCCGTTGGTCGCGTCCAGGTTCAGTAAAAGGAGATGTTCTTGCGCGGTATATCTACTTTAGCTTCGAGGAATTGCTCGAAGTCGAGAAGCTGGATTTGAAATCAGCCACTTTACTGTTGGAAATTTGTGAGACAACTTTCTCGTTTGAGAAAGAATACGAAGATCTGGCTTCTTTTGAAGAGATTGACAGCAAAGCATACGCTCAACGAATGCGATTTGTTGAAGAATTTGGCATTTATCAAGATTATCCTGTGAGTTTGTCAAATCTGGAAGAAAGTCTGCTAGAGCTTTGCAAGGCCGAAAACATTGTCACATTTATTGAATTGATGGAGTTTTTAGACCGTCTTTCCGAAAAAGCCTGGATAGGCGGCGTCTACAAAAATCTTCAAAATGTTTTTGCCCATGGTGATGAAAAAGGTTTGGTTCGTTATTTTCCATATCGTTTAGGACATCGTGGTTTCCATCTTCCCGAAGCTGTTTCTTTTTGTATTAAGCGCTTGCAAAAAAATGAACTAGAATCGGTTCAAGAGTATTTTGAATATCGTGACCGGCGCCATCGGCTCATTGGCAAACGCGTTGAAATCCCAGGAATAATTGAATCAAAGCTGTTGCCGGAAATATTTGAATGCCTCCATTATTTCGGGTGTCGCCAATCGTACCTTTTGGCATTCATCAGAAACCCAGATTACCGTCGTAGAGAATTAATGTTTTTGAACAACCCTGATATTGAAAGTCTTCTTAATTGGTTGATTCACCTTGCGCTTGGATTTTTCAGATCCTCTCAGACATTTGATGATGTTACTGACGAAGTCGAAGCTATCTCAATAAACTTAAGTGCCGAGATGTGCGAAGATCTTCGGAAAATGATCAACGAGGAAGTTTCACGCTAAAGGACCACTCTGCTCACGCTTAAGATGGTATGGTTCTAAGATTTTTAATAAGCGTGCAGGCGCTGAGCCTAAGATACAAGTGCCCTCGTCAGTGACTTTTTCCTTATATACCGCACCCTCGCGATGTAGACGTGCAACCAGATCGTATCTTCCATGCGGTATGAGAAGTCGTAACTGAGTAAAATCATTTTCAACAATTGTTTCAATTCGTTCCAAAAGTGAGAAGATCCCTTCACCGGATTGTACGCTGATAAAAAGTGATTCCGGGTACTTTAACAAGAGATCGGCTTTTTTGTCTGTATCTTCGAGTAGATCAATTTTATTGAAAACAGTTAGCATTGTTTTGTCGTTTGCTCCCAGTTCCTTTAGCACTGATAAGGTGGTATTCATGTGTGCTTCAACTTCCGAATTTGAGACGTCAAGGACTTGTATCAGGAAATTTGAGACAACAGCTTCCTCTAACGTAGCTTTAAATGCGTCTACCAACCGATGTGGTAAATTGCGTACAAATCCCACGGTGTCTGTAATTACAATTACATGCCCATTGGGAAGTGTGCAACGACGTGAAGTCGGATCCAGAG
This sequence comes from Puniceicoccaceae bacterium, assembly GCA_050301675.1. Taxonomy (GTDB): domain Bacteria; phylum Verrucomicrobiota; class Verrucomicrobiia; order Opitutales; family Coraliomargaritaceae; genus Lentimonas. Next base: position 622 of record JBNKZP010000030.1, on the reverse strand, counting down.
TCGCAAAAAGCTTATCTTCAGCAAGAATGTTCGAGTCGGTTAGTTTATTGAGCAAAGAAGATTTTCCGGCATTCGTATAGCCTACAATTGCACAGGTGGGCACAGGAATGTTCATTCTTTTTTTTCGCTGAAGAGTACGATGTTTAATAACATTTTCGAGTTCACGCTTAACTTTAGTAATTTGCGTCCTTACCATACGTTGATCCAACTCTAATTGGGTTTCACCCGCATCTCTCTGGACGGATCCACCACCACGTTGTCGACTGAGATGTGTCCAGGCGCTCTTTAATCGAGGAAGATTGTACTGAAGTTTTGCCAGTTCTACCTGCAAAGTTGCTTCTTTTGTTTTCGCTCGCTGGCTAAAGATATCCAGGATTACTTCCTGTCGGTCAATCACCAGTAGTTTATCTTCGGCAGCCTGTTCCCAGTTGCGCTGCTGCGTTGGTGTCAACTCATTGTCAAAGATAATAACGTCACATTCGTAAGCAAATGCCATCTTTATCAGGTCAACGGCTTTACCGGAACCGAGTAAGAACTTTGCCTGAGGTTTGCGGACAGAAACCTGTACTTCATGCTGTATCCGAATACCAAGTGTAGTCACAAGCTCACGCAATTCTGCCAG
>JBNKZP010000029.1:0-13215 GCA_050301675.1 Puniceicoccaceae bacterium | reverse complement strand
GTGCATGACATCCAGGGTGCGGTCACCGAATACCGGTACATCAAAGCGATAGTCCTGCGCGCGTTTAACTGTTTTCACAAAGATGAGGTCTTTAGTCTTAAAAGCACCTGCGCGTTGTAACATTGGATCCGTACCTTCGAAGGCTTCAACTGCGAGCACGGTGCCATGGCGAACAACAACCCCCTGGCCAATATCCAGATCGGCAATGCCTTTGGCGATACGAATACCGTGTTCCACATCGATCCTTTTAACGGTTAGTTTCCCCGCAGTCATCAAGCCCTCATGCGCAAGATGGTCATCGAGAAATGAACGGGCGTCCAGCATGGTGATGCCGATGTCCTCTATTTCGCTGGCAATTGCCCCAAAGATGGTTTCAGCGTTTTTTACCTTCAAGCTGTTAAGAATGGCAAGCGTTTTCAGGTCGGGGTGTAGTCCTTTGAATAGACGTCGTGGTGTGATTTGCCCGGCCATAAGCGCGTAGCCACAGTCCAGCTTTTTCAGGGACTTGAGTAGTTTGCCGAGTTGACCGACTTTGATCTGAATATGGTCAGCTTGCGGAATGAATTCAATGAGCGACTGTTCTGTTTCACCAGCGAAGGAAATCAGTCGAAGCGGGACTCCGGCTGCCAGGATACATTTGGCGGTTAATATCGGGTAATTACCCTTGCCTGCAATCAATCCGATCGGACGCCAGTCAAAGGGATTGGGCAGGAACTTGGATAGCGTGTGTATGCTCACGGAAGATAACTTCTTTCTAGACCGCAACGATGTTTACAAGCTTACCTGGCACGTAGATTTCGCGTTTGATTGTCTTTCCCTCGAGATGTGGAAGCAGTTTTTTATGCATTTTCGCTAATGCAATGGCATCTTCTTTGGATACGTCTGCTGGCATCTGTGCATCACCTCGATATTTGCCATTCACCTGAAAGATGATTTTTACTGTGTCTTCCTGCAGCTTGCCCGGATCAAACATTGGCCAGCCGGCATTAACAATGCTGCCGGAGTGTCCGAGAAATTCCCAGAGTTCTTCGGCTATATGGGGCGCCAGAGGTGCGAGTAGCCGGATGAAAGATTCAATAGCATCCACTGGCAACGTCTCGGCTTTTGCCAGATGATTGACACAGATCATCATTTGCGAGATCGCAGTGTTGAAACTCAAACTTTCATAGTCTTCACTGACTTTCTTGATGGTTGCATGTAGTACCCGTTCCGTTGCGGCATCCAGTTTTACAGCAGCGTTTATCCTGGTTTGTTGCGAGCCGTCCTCTGCTACAACAAGACGCCATACTTTGCGCAGGAAACGAGCGATTCCCTCAATACCTTTGGTGTTCCATGGCTTCATTGCTTCGAGCGGACCGAGAAACATCAGATAAAGTCGCAATGCATCGGCGCCGTAGTCCTGAATGATTGTTTCCGGACTGACGACGTTGCCACGGCTTTTAGACATTTTTTCACCGTCTTCGCCAAGGATAATGCCTTGGTGAAAGAGCTTCTTGAAAGGCTCCGGATGGCTGACAATGCCCAAATCGTATAATACGTGATGCCAGAAGCGGGCGTAGAGTAAATGCAGTACCGCATGTTCAGCGCCACCGATGTACAAATCCGGATAACCCCAGTAGGTTTCTTTCTTCGGGTCAACCAGAGCAGTTGTATTCTTCGGGTCGATGTAGCGCAAATAGTACCAGCAGGAGCCCGCCCACTGAGGCATTGTATTGGTCTCACGAATCGCTGGTACCCAGCCGTCGGCAGGTTTGGTTGCGGTTGCGCCGGTTTCCGGGCTTAGGTAAACATGCAGCCAGTCCTCGGCTTTGTAAAGCGGACTTTGTCCATCCGGCGACGGCTTGTAACTTTTAATATCCGGCAGGTTGAGCGGCAGTTCGTCTTCCGGTAAAGGGACGGCAAAGCGCAATTCTCCTTCCATCTGGCAATTCACCGGATGTTCGGATTTGAGTGTATCGCTCAGTTTCCGGTAGTCTGACTCGCTGACCCAGACAATCGGAAAAGGCTCACCCCAGTAGCGTTGACGTGAAAACAGCCAGTCGCGCAATTTGAAATTTACAGTCGCTTTACCACGACCGTTTGCAGCGAGTCGACTGACGATAATCTTTTTAGCAGTTTCAGAGTCTTTTCCGGTTTGCTCGCCGGAATGGATCAAATTGCCGCTGCCGGTGTAAGCTTCGATCAGTTTTCCACTCGCATCCTTTTCAGCAGTTCCCCCGTCGTCGATCACCTGGGTAATCTCCAGGTTAAACGCTTTTGCAAACTCGAAGTCGCGGACATCATGGGCAGGTACCGCCATGATAGCGCCGGTTCCGTACGTCATCAATACATAGTCAGCGACCCAGATGGGGATCTCGTGACCGTTGACCGGATTGATCGCTTTGGCGCCAGTCCAGACACCGGTTTTTTCTTTGCTCAGTTCAGCGCGTTCCAGGTCGGACTTACGTTTGGCAGCTTCGACATAGGCCATAACCAAATCCTTTTGGGATGCGGATGTAATGGCCTGAAGCAGAGGATGTTCCGGCGCGATAACCATGTACGTTGCGCCGTATAAAGTGTCCGGTCGTGTCGTGAAGACCGTGAGTTCAGCATCTTGTCCGACAATATCAAAGGTTATCTCAGCGCCTTCGCTGCGACCGATCCAGTTTTCCTGTAATCGTTTGGTCGAGTCGGGCCAGTCGAGATCTTTGAGACCGTGGATCAGTTTGTCGGCGTATTCAGTAATGCGTAACACCCATTGACGGATCGGTCGACGCTCTACCGGAAAGTTGCCACGCTCGGATCGTGGGCCATCGGGCGTATTGAGAACTTCCTCGTTGGCGAGCACAGTACCTAGTTCCGGACAGAACCAGACCGGTTTCTCGTCTACATAAGCGAGCCCTTTTTTGAACAACTGCAGGAAAATCCATTGCGTCCATTTATAATAACCGGGATCCGTTGTGTTAATTTCCCGCGACCAATCGTAAACAAAGCCGAGCTGGCGAAGCTGTGCTTTGAAATTGGCAATATTTTGTTCAGTTGTCTGGCGTGGGTGTGTCCCTGTTTTAATTGCGTACTGTTCAGTTGGCAGGCCAAAAGCATCCCATCCCATCGGGTGCAGCACATTGAATCCCTGAGCTTTCTTGAAGCGCTTGAGCGCATCACTCGCAGTGTAGCCTTCGGGATGACCAATATGAAGACCTGCTCCGGAGGGGTAAGGAAACATATCGAGGACGTAAAACGTCGGAGCATCCTCAAAATCGTTTGCGGTGTAGGTTGAAGTACGCTCCCAGTAATCCTGCCATTTAGGCTCAATTTTAGAAAAGTTGTATTCGTTTGTCTGTGTTGCCATTTTGGTGAAAGATATTTTCAAGTGCATTCCTGGCAATAGGAAACTGAATCTCAGAACACCATAAAATATGGGTTGATTTCCAAAATAAAAAGACCATCATGGCCATTATAAGATTCTATTTATTGTTTTCATGAATAATGCAAATTTTGATCCCTTCGAAAGCAACTGGGATGATTTCTACGAGGAAAATACTTGGAACGAGCGCCAATGGAGAAAGTATCTGAAGGATTCCGACAGTGATGTTCAAAAATTTCTCTCCATATATGATTCATTGAAAAATGAACCTAATCATTTCGATGAGATTGCCACTCGTATGGGTTGGGATACGGGAGACATTTTTTTGGCGGATGATTCTTTGGACTTATCCGGCAATCCTGAAGATGATTTGGACGAGGGTGATGAACTAACCCCTTACACACCGCTCAACCATCCGGTAACTGTTGCTACTCATGCTCTGTATAGTTCGCTGCGTCAGATTTGGGAAGACTACATTAATCAAAATGGCAGTTACGCTTCACCTCAAGTTTGCTGGCAATATGCAGATAGTTTGCATCAGGCTGAAATGAACGTAATTCTTGCTGTTCATGCAATTGATCTTGGTGACTATGGCCTGGCAATCTGCCATCTAAAAAATAGCTTAAGTGCACTCAACAAGACTCTTTCATTGCTAAATCAGATTGTCCACCCCAATGAAGACTTCCTGGCTGAATTTCGTCAGGAAATTTTAGTTCGATTGTTTGACCTTCGTGAGTTGTGGATACATGTGATCGGAGACTGTCGAGTTGAATACAATCGCCGCATTGATAATGAATCTGATTGAATTTTAGTATGCAAAAAAATTCTTTTTATTTTCATATTATCATTTGACAAAAAAATAAAAAGAGACATAACTTAATTTTTCGTTGTTAGTTTAAGGTTGTTTACTTGAACGAAGGTTTCCTGGCTAGTTGACGTCAGGAGATCCTTGTTCTCTAAAATGTTTTTTTGATTATCAAAACAACCTACGCCCCGACTCGTAAGTTGTCTGATGTTCAAGGCTTCAGGTATGATTAATTTCGAAATTCTTTGAAGCAATCGATTTAGAATTTTGTTTTTGTCAACCCAAATGAGCTTTTTTAGCTTAAAATCACAAATTGAAGTATTCGACTGGGGGCACACGCATTACAAGAAAGCTTTAGAGAAGCAGCAAGCCATTGTCGATCGACGTATTCACGGCTTGGTTGAGGATACTCTTATTTTTACTGAACATGCTCCGGTCTATACAATTGGTCGACGAAAAAATGCACACCAGCATCTCCTGTGGAAAAGTGCGGAACTTAAGGCCAGAGGTATTGACGTAGTATATACAAATCGTGGTGGTGATATCACCTATCACGGCCCCGGCCAAACTGTTGGCTATGCAATTATTTCACTTAATAAAAGACGTGATCTGCATGAATACCTACGCAATCTTGAAGAAGTTGTAATCCGTACATTGAAAACTTTTGATTTAACCGCTTCACGACGTTCGGGCAAAACAGGCATCTGGCTTGGAACACGTAAAATTTGTGCAATTGGTATCGCGGTACGCAATTGGGTTACGTATCATGGTTTCGCATTAAATATAAACCCAGATTTAGATCATTTTTCAGGTATCGTTCCCTGTGGCATAACAGACGGTTCTGTAACTTCACTGTACAAAGAATCAGGTTTGGATATTGATTCCGAAATTGTAAAAAATCGTTTAACAGTTGAATTTAGGAATGTTTTTGAGAATAGTTCTTATAATTCATGAATACGCGTAAACCGGAATGGCTAAGGGCTAAATTGCCCACAAGTGACGAGTACAAGGTTGTACGAGAAATCGTCGACACACACAACCTGCACACTGTCTGTAAAAGTGCCCAATGTCCAAACATGGGAGAATGTTGGTCACGCGGAACTGCAACTGTAATGATCCTCGGCAACGTCTGCACACGATCCTGTACTTTTTGTGCAATCCAGACAGGTCGTCCGAATGAACTGGATCTAGGTGAACCTGCTCGCGTTGCCGACTCAATTGCAAAAATGAATTTAAAGCACGCTGTCATCACTTCGGTTGCTCGTGATGATCTGAAAGATGGTGGCGCTTCTGTCTGGGCAGCGACGATTCGTGCGATACAACATCGCACCCCGGAGTGTGCGATTGAAGTACTCACCGCAGATTTTCGTGGGCAACAGGAATATCTGGATGTTGTCCTGGATGCTTGCCCGGACATCTTTAACCATAATATGGAGACAGTCAAACGCCTCCAGCGCCCTGTTCGCAAAACAGCACGATATGACCGCTCTCTCTGGGTACTCAAGCATGCAAAATCGCGCGGGTTTACCACAAAATCAGGCATCATGCTAGGTATCGGTGAAAAAGAAAGCGAGATCAAAGAGGTACTGGATGACATGCGATCTGTAAGCGTTGATATTTTAACGATAGGTCAATATCTGCAACCGAGTCAGAAGCACGCCCAAATTGACCGATGGGTCACGCCGGAAGAATTTAAACAATGGAAAGAATATGCCCTCGAGATTGGCTTTGGTGCCTGTGAATCAGGACCGCTGATACGCTCTTCTTATCACGCTGAAGAACAATCCAAGCAATTTGATGTGCTTGCACGACGGAAAAAGCTTTTTTCACAAAAAGATAAAAAGTATATTCCTATAGCTTCTGCGGTCTGATAGCTACTTAACACCAAATGACAGAAGGTTTGAAATGATTGAATCGAAATCCAGACCTGCCTGAGTTAATTCTAGATCCAGTTTTCACCATGCGCCTTTAAGCCCTTAGCTAGCTTCTTGGCAAAGAAAGGCCCACGATACACCAATCCAGTATACAATTGTATCATCGAAGCACCTACATCCATTTTTTCTCCAGCCGATTCAACTGAATCGATTCCGCCGACACCAATAATTGGCAATTTGCCTTCTGTAGAACGGTAAATATAGTTTATTATTTTATTTGAGAGACGATTTAGGTGATCTCCACCGCTCATGCCCCCACTTTCTGTTGAAAAAAATCCGTCCGGACGACTGACAGTTGTGTTCGTTGCAATAACACCAGCATAATTTAGATCCAGTAACACTTCCAAAATCTGGTCGAGTTCCGGGTAGCTCAAATCCGGCGCAATTTTTAGCAACAAAGGATGTGGTTCGTGCCCGAGTTTTTTTGCATAGCTTTTATTCTCATCACGAAGAGCAAGTAATAAATCGTGTAAATAGGTCTTCGAATGCAAATCACGTAGACCAGGCGTATTGGGACTGCTGATATTTATAGTAAAATAGTCTGCCTGATCTGCAAGTATTCGGAATGCTGCCCGATAATCATCCACTGCCTGATCAAGCGGCGTAATCTTCGCTTTGCCAATGTTGATTCCCAGAGGCATGTTGCGCTTGTTTTTGGGATAATTTTTGGACAAGCTTTGCAACATTGCTTCGGCGCCTCTGTTGTTAAACCCCATACGGTTGATCAGAACGTTCTGTTCGGGGTAGCGGAACAGCCTTGGCCTGGGATTGCCTGGCTGTTCTTTTGGTGTTACAGTGCCTACTTCAACATGACCAAAACCAAGCGCTTCCATTGCTCGTGAGAACTCTCCGTCTTTATCCATCCCAGCTGCCAAGCCAACACGATTGGGAAAGCTGAGTCCGAATAATTGAACCGGGGTTTCTTCTCGCACTTGATTAAAAGTACGCATGAATGCACAAAGTGTCGGCATATTGCTTAAGGCAATGAGAAATGCACGGCCACGATCGTGTGCATGTTCCGGATCCATCTTAAAAAGAATCGGGCGAATAATGTTTTCGTAAGCGTAACCCATAACAAAAATATATTTCAGACTAGAAAATGAATAAGCCGATAAGGGTAAATACGGAAAAGAAAAAACAGTTGCTTAAAATTTTTTATTACAAAGCACTTTACAATTGAACCTGTCAGGCTTTAACCCGTTGTATTGTTTTAATAAAACAGTTCATTTTCGAAAAATAATCCTTAATTACCTTACTAAGATTCCAAAATATGACTAACACAAGTGCAAAACTTACCTGGTGCAAAGCGTGCATCGGAGAAGATATGAATTGGTGGGTCAAAGAAGTTAGCGATCCAATCCACTGGGAGATTGATGGTCTTGGCATCATTGATCCACGCCAATTTCAATATCTACTTGATTTGCTCGAACCTTTGAATGAATACGGGCTGCAAACCGATATTGTCGAAGAAGCATTTTACCCTTTTGGAATAGACACGGTTGATAAAGACAAAGTAGTGCTTCTGAAACGTGTTTCAGATAGCATACTACAAAGTGAAGATCCGCTTTTCGCATTACCAAATGTAATGGACGAGGAAAAAGGGCCCTACGCTGATTTTCTGGATCATATCACTCGCCTACGTGTTAAAATGCTAAACGATTTAATCGATTTTACACAAAAACTCACCATTGAAGAACTGGAAGAAGACATTCGGGAATCTCAAAACGATGCCTTTTAGAAGGGCGTGCAACTCACTTTTTTACTGAAATAACCACTATACTTGAATACGTGCCAGAAGGCTTTGAACTTGATGGTGATGAAGTAAAGTTAGCCAAATCCGAAGACGAAGAACTTGAAAAAGACCTGGCTGACGTAGATGATTCGACAGAAGGTGACGAAAAGCTGGAAAAAGATGAAACAATGAGGTGGGATGAAGACGAGGATGAAGACGAGGATGAAGAGGATTTCTAAGAAATTTCCGCTCTTCCAAAAACCTTGATTAAAGCTTAAGGTAGCCAGGGATACTCTTTGAATTTTGGTTTACGCTTTTCGTTCCAGGCCCTACGGCCCTCCTCCCCTTCTTCTGTGAGATAGTAAAGCAAAGTTGCATTGCCGGCAAGTTCCTGAAGCCCCTGTTGTCCATCAACGTCAGCATTAAATGCAGCTTTGAGACAACGAATCGACAGCGGACTATGATTCAAAATTTCCTGAGCCCACTGTACCCCTTCCATTTCCAGTTCTTCGTAGGGTACAACTTTATTGACCAGCCCCATCTCCAGCGCTTCCTGCGCAGAATATTGACGGCACAAGTACCAAATCTCGCGTGCTTTCTTCTGACCAACAATTCGGGCCAGATAACTCGAGCCAAAACCGCCGTCAAAACTACCCACTTTTGGACCGGTCTGCCCAAATATCGCATTATCCGCAGCAATCGTAAGATCGCACACCACATGTAGTACGTGTCCACCGCCAATCGCGTAGCCAGCTACCAGAGCAATGACGACTTTGGGTATTGACCGAATTAATTTCTGCAGGTCGAGCACATTAAGACGAGGAACACCATCACTACCAACATAACCACCCAGCTTGTGTCCACGAACCTTTTGATCACCCCCGGAACAAAAAGCAAATTTACCGTCTGTCTGCGGATTAAATCCTGTCAACAGTACAACGCCAATGCTCATATCTTCACGTGCATCCGTAAAAGCCTCGATCATTTCACGCACCGTATCTGGTGTAAATGCATTGCGACGATGTGGCCGGTTAATCGTCACTTTTGCGATACCATTACATTTCTCGTAGATAATTTCTTCGAAGTCTTGTACCTTTTCCCAGTTCATAGCAGCCAGACATGATTCATATTGAAAACAACAACAAACTCCGACTTACCGCCTAGTAGACAAAAGTAGCCGATGATGTATCACCAAAATTGGCCTGATGAAGCGCACCAACCTTCTTCGTTTTCGAGTCCAAGATCATAAGACGCTTCGTACCGTTTTGCTTCTGTGTAAATATGAGATGACGCCCGTCATTTAACCATTCAGGCTCTACAGCGGAACCTGACACCTTTGTAAGAAATTCACTTCGCCGCTCACGTTTATTATAAACAGCGATTTGAAAATTACCCGTAACAGCAGCAGTGAAAGCGATCAGATTCTTATCGACAGGATTCCAGGCTGGTTCCGAGCAATAGCCGCTGATATTGGTGGGGAGACGCTGCATCGGGCCACCACTTGATGAAATCTCGTACAGTTGCGGCTTGCCAGGCAGGTCTGACTCCAGAACCAACCAGCGACCATCCGGCGACCAGGATGGCGAAGTTTCTATACTTTTACTTCGAGTGATAGGATGTAGATTCTTACCATTGATACTGGAAATAAAGATATTGCTGCTACCTTTTCCTGAGAGCGACATAGCTATCCGTTGACCATTGGGACTGAATGCAGGTGAAGAATTTGTGCCGCCAAAATTAGCAACTGGAAGTCTACGACCACTGCTGATGTCCGTTATATAAATATCAGGAAAACCAGTTTTGAAATAAGTGGTGTAAGCTAACTTTGTACCATCCGGTGACCAGTCAGGACTTGCAACAAGGGCTCGATCAGCAGTAATCGGTCGAATTCGATTAAAAAGTAAATCGCTGACATAGATTTCAGAAATACCTTGCTGCTGTCGCACATATGCCAGCTTTCCGGCAAAAAATCCTTTGGTTTGGAGGGTTGCCTCAACCGCAACATCACAAGCCCGCAGCACTGCATCCTGCAAATCTCGGCCACTTACTGTTCGGCGGTATAACTCCTTTGCGGGGTTACCAGACAATATGAACAATGCTACAGAGGAATTGTCCATTTGCTCAATTTTGAAAATGTATGCCGATGGCCCTGAATTTGTCAGGGCATAACCACCATGTAACTCAAAAGCACGACGAGCCGTTTGTGAGATAAAAGCGCTTTTGCTCTCGATCATTAACGAAAGAGGCTTGTCACTTTCACGCACGGCCTTACCAATGTCGATAACTTGTCCGGACAAGACGACCGTCTTTAACAAAAACAATACGGATAAAAGCAAACAGCGATTTAAAGTATGCATTTTTAATAAATAGTGTGAGTATTATGAAGAGTGCAAATGTAAACAAATTGTCTGGTAACAAATTTGCTATTTTTTCGATAAATTAGGACAGATTCGGGTTGAACCCCAAAAGCATCAATTCAGTCTAGTTGTATAAATTTTTAATTATCATGAATATAGAAAGTATCCGATCCGCTCTCACTGCCGTCAAATTCCCAGGATTCAGTCGCGACATTATTTCCTTTGGCCTGGTCAAAGATATTCAATTAAAAGACAACAAGATTCAAGTTTCAGTAGAAGTCACAACTGCAAATAAAGAAGTTCCCGAACAAATCGAAGCAGATATAAAATCTACTTTGAACAAACTCGAAGGTATCGACACCGTTGATGTAACAATGGAGATAACCCAGCCGAAAAACCAACCCACATTCGGCAATTCAACGAACAATGGTATCTCCAATACTAACTCTACGCTACAGCAGGTCAAATTTGCGATCGCAGTGGCCAGTGGCAAAGGTGGCGTTGGGAAATCCACAGTTACCGTCAATCTTGCCTGTGCTCTACAAAGCCTTCTCGACGCAGATAACAAGGCAGGTGTTGGCATCATGGACTGTGATATATATGGTCCCTCCATCCCCCTTATGTTAGGAACTGCCGGACGCCCTGAGATCGAAAACGATCTGATTCTACCTCTGAAAAATTTTGGTGTACGCACCATGTCAATGGGATTTCTCGTTGATGAAGAAACTCCGGTTGTCTGGCGGGGCCCTATGATCATGAAGACTATCCAGCAATTCGCGCAGAATGTAAACTGGGGCGAACTGGAGATTCTCGTAGTCGATCTGCCACCAGGCACCGGCGATGCACAACTCTCACTGGTACAGACAATTCCTCTCGACGGCGCCATTATCGTAACAACGCCTCAACCGGCCGCTTCCAATGTCGCCCGTCGAGGTGCACGCATGTTTGACAAAGTCAATGTGCCACATCTTGGTGTCATTGAAAACATGAGCTATCTGGAAACACCGGACGGCTCACGGCAACACCTGTTTGGCGAAGGCGGTGGCGCCTCAACTGCCGATAGTTTGGGAACCAAACTACTGGGAACAATACCCATCGATCCCTCGATTCGAATCGGCTGTGACAATGGCATTCCTATCGTCATCAGTGACCCGGAATCGAAGGCGGCCAAAGAATTCTTCAAAATTGCCCAACGAATCCTCGAGCAATTAAAATAGTCATGGCCAATCGTTGCGCTTTCGATTCAATAGTTCCTGATTCGCTTTCTGCTCGACGACAGATACTAGCCAGCTAATAACTTTCACGATGAGTTCAACGATATTTACAATTGCTAACCAGAAAGGTGGCGTCGGCAAGACTACAACAGCGGTCAACCTAAGCTACGCGCTGGCAGATCAGGGAATCAAAACCTTGCTGGTAGATCTGGATCCGCAGGCAAATGCGACCAGTGGACTCGGCCTGGAAAAGCTGGAAGGTGGCAGCTTATACGAACCTCTTTTTGGCGAAGGGACGGCGATGGAAAAAATTCGTCCGGTTAAGTCCAGCAAAAATCTGTTTATGATTCCGTCAGAAGTCGACATGGCTGCAATCGAAATCGAACTAGTCCAACAGGATAACTATCTAGCTCAACTTCGAAATTGCCTGGAGCCCGTTCGAGAGTCAGAAAACTTCGAAGCGATCATATTGGATTGCCCACCGGCACTGGGAATGCTGTCGATGAATAGTCTTGTAGCTGCGGACTACCTTTTGATTGCCTTGCAATGCGAGTATCTGGCGATGGAAGGTCTCGGGCAAATCCTGAAAGTTGTAAATAAGTTGCGCGATGCCGATGTGAACGATCATTTAGCCCTGGGCGGTATTTTGATGACGATGTTTGATCAACGCACCAATTTGGCAAATCAGGTAGTTCAGGAAGTTCGCGAGCACTTTGGTGATAAAGTTTTTCGCACCGTTATTCCACGCTCTGTACGCATGAGCGAAGCGCCTAGTTTTGGTCAGTCGATTTTCGAGTACGATTCAAACAGCAGCGGTGCATTCGCATATCGACAATTTGCGACAGAAGTAATTCAGCGGTTTCAGCTCGGAAAGTAAACGGTCCAGCCTTAATGGATGTATTATGAGTGAGTCGGATTCAGTTCAAAGCCCTCCTCTACTGGACGATTTTTGTAGTCACCTTACTTTGGAACGTCGCGTGTCGAAGTACACCGTTCGCAATTACCGTGGCGCCGTTGAGGATTTTGTAGCCTGGATGACACAACGCGGAAAATGGCAGGGTAATTTTTCAGCGGTCGTTCCAATGGATGTCCGCTCTTATCTGATCGAGGAAGGCAGGCGACTGGCACGTCGCACTTTGCACAATCATGTTTCGGGCCTGCGAGCTTTTTATCTGTTTTTGCGACGACGGGGAATTGTCGATTCAAACCCGTTTACTGGAGTTGCATTGCCCAAGCTGGACATACCTTTGCCGAAGTTTTTAACCGAAGCCCAAATGCTTGCATTGCTGGAGGCGCCGACTCAGCTCTGGAAGGATGGCAAGCTTGGTGAGTTTGAGGCCTTTCGGGATACACTCGTTATGGAATTACTGTATGGAGGCGGCCTGCGTGTAAGTGAGTTGTGCGGGCTGGATCATGCGCACATTGACCTGGAACAGGGTGTTGCTCATGTGATGGGCAAGGGAAACAAAGAACGACTTTGTCCTCTGGGCCCGGTGGCAATGCGTTGTCTAAACACTTTTACGGAGCGGTTTGGTTTACCGGGAGATCCGGATTCACCGCTTGTATGTCAACGAAACGGGCAACGGATGAATCCGCGGCAAGTGCAGAAGCTATTAAAACTACATCTTAACGCCGCCAAGTTACCTTTGGACATGACACCGCATAAGTTACGACATTCATTTGCAACCCATATGCTGGACAACGGGGCTGATCTGCGAGTGGTCCAGGAGTTGTTAGGACACGCCAGTCTATCAACCACACAGCTCTACACTCATATTTCCCTTGCTCGTCTTAAAGAAGCGCATAAGCAGGCGCATCCCCGAGCCT
>JBNKZP010000028.1:0-13264 GCA_050301675.1 Puniceicoccaceae bacterium | reverse complement strand
ACTTTTCGGTTGCCTTGGGGCCAAGATAAATAAAGAGGCTTCCGACGATAGCAGTGAGCACTAACAGACAAATGATGACGTATATTCCAGGGATGCTGTAAGCTTTAGTTTTCTCTTTATATGAATGCATAAACGAATTGGATAATGTTTTTGCTGATGGATATTGTTGTATCAATTGTTGAATTGCTAAATAAATTACATGTTCTGCGTATTTTGGGTTGATTTGAAACCTTTGAAAGGTTTTGTAGTTGCATTCAGCTTATATAAATCGAAGATCAACGCAATTTACAGAATTTGATTTTATTTCATGAACAGCGAACGAAAAACAACGCGCAAAGATTTCCTTAAATGGTCAGCACTTGCTGCAACTGGTGGAGTTTTCCTGGTTGGCAACTGCATTTTTGGACGACGAACAGATGCTCAAAGAACAGCAACGTCTTCCAAATCGCTGACGACGATGTCTCGAATTCGTCCTGCTCAAAAAGCGGTTGCACGCGAAAAAATCTAGGATATCTGGCTTCCTTAACTAAATAGTTTCGACGAAGAATAATGGCGAATGTATTTCCAAGATGGGCTAACACGATCCCTGTTAAAGTGATCATTGCACTAGGATTGGTTGTTGGTGCAGTTGCTTTGGGAGTCACCTATTACTTTACGCCTAAGTATACACGAGTTGGCTACGAACCAACGCAGCCTGTGTCTTTCAACCATGCCATACACTCGGGACAACTGGGGATTGATTGCCGCTATTGCCATACATTTGTGGATCGTTCTGAGCATTCAAATGTTCCGGGCACAAATGTCTGTATGTCCTGCCACAGCATGGTTCGCAAAGATGATCCGCTGTTATCCCTTGTCCGGGAAAGCTATGAATCCGGCGAGCCGATTCCCTGGGTTCGCATTCACAAGACACCTGACTATGTCTATTTCAATCATTCCGTGCATGTAAATCGTGGGATCAGTTGCGTAGAATGCCATGGTCGCATCGATCAGATGGAAGTTGTTTATCACGCAAAGCCACTTAGCATGGGATTCTGTCTTGATTGTCATCGCAATCCCGAAAAAAGTATTCGTCCTGTTGAAGAAGTCTACAATCTTGCCTGGGAGCGTCCGAAAGGTTCCGAGGCCGAGGCAAAATTTGAAGGTTTCGTACACGATTGGAAAGTTAACCCACCGCAGAGTTGTTCTGGTTGTCACCGATAAATTTTCTCTAAAGTAATGAAGAATTCCGAATTTACAGGCCCACGCTACTGGAAAAGTCTCGACGATCTGGCGGAAACACCTGCCTTCAAAGACTGGGTTGAGCGCGAATTTCCAGCTGGAGCTTCTGAGTTGCAGGGAGTTAACCGCCGTCACTTTATGAAGGTCATGGCGGCTTCATTTGGTCTGGCCGGATTGGGAATGGCGGGTTGTCGTCGCCCCGAGCAGACTATTCTGCCATATTCGAAACAACCCGAGAATATAATACCAGGTGTTCCTATCTACTACACTTCATCCATGCCCGGTGAGCGTGACAATATACCTGTCATTGTCGAAACACACACAGGCCGTCCAACTAAAATTGAAGGCAACCCGAGCTTTGCTCCCTATGGTGGTAGTACAAACACATTTACTCAGGCAAGTATTCTGGATCTGTATGATCCGGATCGTGCTACAAAGAGTAGTGAAATGGGTGTGTCGATTACACCTGCCAAAGTGCGCGATCAGCTGGAAAACCTGCGTAAAAAACATGTTTCAGATAAAGGTAAAGGACTTGTATTCCTGGCCGAGCCAAGCACTTCACCCAGTCGTGCTGCATTGGTTGCGCAGATTAAAAGTACGTTTCCCGAAGCGCTCTGGGCAGAAAATACTGCCATCGATCAGAGTACTTCCGAACAGGCTGCTCAGGCAATTTTTGGCAAAAACCTTCGTGTCTTGCCTGAGTTTTCCAAAGCAAAACGCATTCTCGCTCTGGATGCCGACTTCATTGTCAATGCAGATGGTTCCCTGGGCAAAGCCCGCGATTTTGTAAGTACTCGCAAAGTAAAAAGCGCCAAGGATGCCGAAAAAATGAGCCGGCTCTACTCCGTTGAGAGTACGCTGACGCTCACAGGCTCAATGGCAGATCATCGACTGCGTCTGAGTACCAGCCAGATGGGCGCTTTTATTGCTCAGATCGGCGCCACTATCTTAGAGAAAAAAGGTATTAGCAGTCCTCTTGCAAACCAATTGGCAACAATCGGCGCTTCGGTTGAGTTTGATAAACAGTGGATTGATGCTTGTGCTGCTGACCTGCTCGAGCACACAGGCTATTCAATAATCGTTGCAGGCGAACATCTGCCAAAGTCAGTGCATGCAATCGTCATCGCACTGAATGGCATCATTTCTGCGCCAGTTAAATATCTGGAGCTGCCAACGTCGCAGCAAGGCATCTCGGCAGCAGTGGCACGCCTGGATAAAGGAAGTGTGCAAACCTTGATCATTCTCGGCGGCAACCCGTGTTATGATGCACCTGCCGACTTGAACTGGTCTCAAGCCCAGGCAAAAGCAAGGCAGCGTGTTTATATCGGTTCAACAAAAAACGAAACAGCGGAAACGGCAGATCTTTTTATTGCTCGCTCTCATTATCTGGAATCCTGGGGTGACGGCCGTACGTTTGATGGCACGCTGGTCCCGGTTCAACCAATGATTGAGCCGCTGTTTGAAACGTTCAACGAACTTGAAATTTTGGCCCGTCTTTCAGGTGCACCTGAAACAGATGGCTACTCCATTGCTAAAACGACTTTTAAAGCGCTCGGTGGCAAAGATTACAATAAGTTTTTAAGCGATGGAGTTCTCGAAGGCTCCGACTATCCGGTCGTTTCTACAACGGTGGATTACATAAAAGTTGCCATTGCTCTGAAAAAAGACGAACTTGCGGCAGCAGAATTAAACGTTGATCAGTTAGAAGTACGTTTTGTTCCCAACTCGCACACTTACGACGGTCGTTATGCAAACAATGGGTGGATGATGGAGTGTCCTGACCCGATTACAAAACTGACATGGGATAATGCTATTTTGATTGGACCTTCGCTGGCTAAAAAGCTTGAAGACAAATATGGCGTTCAAATTTTCCCGGACAAGAAGCCGATGAATGAAGAAAGTGATTTCTTCGAAGGAGCAAAAGGCACTCAACAAATTAACAAGGCAAACTTTAAACGGGGCAAAGAACAGGCAGTTGTTGCGAAATTGACAGTTAACGGACGGAGTCTGGAAGCTCCGATACATGTGGTTCCCGGCATGGCAGATTATACCATTGCAGTGCCTCTGGGCATGGGGCGCAAAAGCGTCGGGCGTGTCGGGCAAGGAGTCGGTTTTGATGCTTATATTTTACGAACTTCGGACAGCCTCGGGTGTGCTTCCAACGCGGTCCTTCAGTTAACAGAAAAGATCTATCCACTTGCAAATACTCAGGAGCACTGGTCAATGGAAGGACGTGCTCTGATTCGTGAAAACACAGCTGTTGGCTACGCGAAAGCTCCGGACTTTGCCAACAAAATGGGTGTTGAATCGCACACGCCGGCAAATTACGGCAAATATCAGGATAAATCGCTTCAAGAGAAGTCTATCAACCAATACCGCGGTAATTCTGCGTATGAGCATGTTCCGTTCAAAAATCCTGCGCCGAATCTGAAAGTCTGGAACGGGCACGAAGACGAATTCCCGGTTCCACAGCAATGGGGTATGGCAATTGATTTGAACAGTTGCACTTCCTGCAACGCATGTGTTGTCGCCTGTCAAAGTGAAAATAATGTGCCGATTGTCGGTAAAGAGCAGGTACTACGCGGGCGCGAAATGCACTGGCTGCGTCTGGATCGCTACTTCTCTGCCGAAACTTACGATCAAGGCAAAGTCCCTGACGATGTGCAGGTTTCTTTCATGGGTATGATGTGCCAGCACTGCGAGAACGCGCCTTGTGAACAGGTCTGCCCGGTGAATGCTACCGTTCATGATGCTCAGGGGCTCAATACGATGGCGTACAATCGCTGTGTCGGTACGCGCTATTGTGCCAATAACTGTCCTTACAAAGTACGTCGCTTCAATTTCTTCGATTGGAACAAACGCAAGATCGGCGAGTTTTACAAAGGGCCGCTGGGTCCGGTTGAAGAGCCGGAAGTTGAAAAAATGCAGGCAAATCCAAATGTCACCGTGCGAATGCGTGGGGTTATGGAGAAATGCACCTTCTGTGTGCAACGCATTGAATCTGCGAAAATAGAGCAAAAGCGTCTCGCCAGGAATTCTGGTGATATAAAAGTTCCTGATGGTCATATCAAAACTGCTTGCCAACAGGTTTGCCCGACGGACGCCATCACATTTGGTGATGTCTCAGATGCCAACACTGAAGTATCCCGGATGAAAAGCAGTGATCGCAATTACTCAGTACTTGGCTATCTGAATATCCGTCCACGCACGACTTATCTGGCTCGCTTGCGCAATCCGAACCCTGCGATGCCAGATGCTTACCAAAAGCCATACACCTATGCTCAGTATGAGGCACGCTACGGACACGAAAGTCATGGTGCAGGGCACG
The DNA here is from genome assembly GCA_050301675.1 of Puniceicoccaceae bacterium. Taxonomy (GTDB): domain Bacteria; phylum Verrucomicrobiota; class Verrucomicrobiia; order Opitutales; family Coraliomargaritaceae; genus Lentimonas. The sequence goes on along the minus strand of JBNKZP010000028.1, from coordinate 8,715 downwards.
AGCCATCGCTCCATAACGAACCACAGAATCATCCCTCTTCACACAAAGCTCCACACGCTCACTAAGTTAAAAATTTTGTATACCGACTAAAATGGCTACGACAAATCAAGAGTGCTCACTAGATGCTGCCCAGGCTGCCTTGCTGGAAAAAGTTGAGCCGGCTGAGTTTCATGAACAGCCGCTGGTTACGAACAATCGTGATTTTAACTGGGTAACCAACAAAATTTGCCGTATTGTTGAAACTGAGACGCCGCTATGGTGGTGGGTATGCATGGCAGTGGCGCTGTTAACGGCATCTTTTACCGGCATGGGTTTGCTCTGGCTCGTCAGTACCGGTGTTGGTGTCTGGGGGCTGGCAAATCCTATCAATTGGGGATGGGCAATTGTCAATTTCGTTTTTTGGATTGGTATTGGTCATGCCGGAACACTTATATCGGCAGTGCTTTGTTTGTTGAAACAAGGCTGGCGCACATCCATCAACCGTGCTGCAGAAGCGATGACTATTTTCGCGGTGGTCTGTGCTGGCATTTTTCCGCTCTTTCATGTTGGACGTGTCTGGTTTGCCTGGTGGTTATTCCCGATTCCGAATGCAAACGTTATCTGGCCGCAGTTTCGTTCGCCACTCGAGTGGGACGTGTTTGCGGTCTCCACTTACGGAACGGTATCAGTACTGTTCTGGTATATGGGTATGATCCCGGACCTTGGTGTATTGCGTGACCGCGCTGTTCAGCGACTAAAAGCAGGCGCTTATGAAGGAATGAATTTTCTGGCAAAAGGGATGGATGTCTTCCGCAAGTATCTGTACGCAGTTTTTGCAATGGGCTGGCGCAATGCTGGCAACCACTGGCGCAATTATGAAATGGCTTATTTGATTCTTGCCGGGCTTTCAACGCCTCTGGTTCTTTCGGTGCACACGATCGTTTCCTTTGACTTTGCCCTCGCGGTGCTACCTGGCTGGCACACAACGATTTTTCCGCCTTACTTTGTAGCCGGCGCTATTTTCTCCGGGTTTGGCATGGTGTTGACCCTGATGCTGCCTGTGCGAGCCTTGTATGGGTTGCACGATTTGATCACTCAGCGTCACATTGACAATATGTGTAAGATCTGCCTGGGTACCGGTTCACTGGTAGGCTATGCTTATATCATGGAGTTTTTCATCGCATGGTATGGCGCAAACCCTTACGAGAGCTATGCTTTTATCAATCGCGCGTTTGGTCAATATTGGTGGGCTTATCTGATGATGTTTAGTTGCAATGTATTTACTCCGCAGCTTTTCTGGTTTAAAAAAGTACGCTCCAATTGGGCTCTTGTCTGGGTTATGTCTATTTTGATTAATGTTGGCATGTGGTTTGAACGCTTTGTGATTACGGTTACTTCGTTAGCGAACGACTTTATGCCTAGCAGTTGGGGCTATTATTCGCCGACGATTGTCGACATTTTTACCTTTTTTGGAACTTTTGGTTTGTTTAGTGTGTTGTTTCTGCTGTTCCTGCGCTTCCTGCCTTTGATGCCGATGGGTGAAGTTAAATTCGTTATGCCTCAGGCAGACCCGCATGGACACAGTGACACTGAGAAAGGAGGCGAACATTAAAATGGCTGAATCACACGCACTGATCGCCAGCTTTGCTGACACCCCAGCGCTTTTTCATGCTGCTGAGAAAGTCCGCGATGCTGGTTACAAAAAGTGGGATACGTACTCATCGTTCCCGGTACACGGTATGCCGGCAGCTCAGGGACTACCGCGCTCCAAGGTGCCCATTTTTACTTTTCTGGGTGGTTTTACCGGGTTTTTCACTGGCTTATTCATGGTCTGGTACATGAATGCTTTTGATTATCCTCTTATTGTAAGAAGTCAGCCTTATTTCAGTCCGGTGTTTCCATTCCCAATCATGTACGAGTTGACCATTTTACTGGCTGCTTTCGGAACGTTAGGTGGAATGTTTATCACGAACCTGTTGCCACAGCATTACAATTCGCTCTTTAACAACGAGAAATTTCTGGAAGTATCCGGAGATCGTTTACTGATTGCGATTGAGGTAGGCGATTCGCAGTTTGATCCGGTTGCTACCCGTAAGTTTCTTGAAGAAATTGGCGGCAGTGATATAGAGGAGGTTTCAGCATAGGGTATCGTCATGCGCATTTTTCTAGCCATCTTTATTTTTGCTGCTATTGCAGTACTATCCATTTTCGGTCTCAGGGGGTCAAAGAGTACGAAACCGCCTATCGAGATCTTTCCTGATATGGATCGTCAGGCGCGTTATAAACCGCAAGCTGCGAATTCGTTTTTCAGTGACAGACGAAATGACCGTCCGATTCCGGCAAACACAGTTGCACGTGGAAACTACTTTAATCAGGCTGAAGTGTTTTCAACGGATTTCAATGATCCGAATCTTGGGGATACAGTATTTAATCAAGGTAAATATGCAGATGGCAGCCTGGTAAAAGGTATACCGCTGGAAGTTACCAACGAATTGATGGAGATGGGGCGCCAGAAGTACGAAATTTTCTGTATTTCATGCCATGGAGCAGCCGGTGATGGCAATGGCGTGACAAAGACGTATGGCGTTCTGGCAGCCAGTTATCATGATGATCGCCTTCGCACCATCGAAGATGGTCATATCTATGATGTGATTACCAATGGCAAAGGTCTTATGTATCCATTGAATGACCGAATGACACCTGAAGAGCGCTGGGCAACAGTACTTTATGTGCGGGCATTACAAAAGTCGCAAAATACAAAAGTCGAAGATCTTTCTGCGGCGCAACGCACAAAGTTAGGATTTTAATGCAATGAGTTCTGAGGCAAACAACACTCAATTGAGCAAAGTGGGCAAAACTGCAGGTTTCGTTGGCCTGGCGGGTATTGTTCTCGCGGCGCTGGGGCTATTCAATGGATGGACTACCGGGAACGCACGTCCGTTTATGGGATGGTTGCTCGGCCTTGGTTTTTGGCTCTCCATAGCAATTGGCATCACTTTTCTGACGCTTATCTGGTATGTCTTTCACGCACGCTGGCCAACGATCATACGCCGCCAGTGTGAGCATTGCATGGCAGTGTTCCCATATTTGTTTGTGCTCTTTTTACCACTGCTGGCCATTCCTTATTTTCACGAGAACCCAGGGCTGCTCTGGAAGTGGATGAATAGGTCAAATCTGCTTCCGGGACACGGGACAGTCGGTGAAGATCCTATCTACAGTTGGAAAGGTCCTTACCTCAATATTGAATTCTTTACAGTTCGAGCGTTTGTTGTCTTTGGTATTTTCATCATAATTTCCAAATTACTGCGCCATTGGTCTTTCGATACAGATAGAACCGGCGATATCAACAATACGCATAAAGCACGCAGGCTGTCGGCGATCGGTCTTTTCCTTTGTGCAGCGGCAGCGACGGTTGGTTCAATTGACTGGTTCAAATCACTTGAATACCATTGGTTTTCGACCATGTACGGTGTTTGGTTTTTCGCAGCTTCCATACGTGCTGCAACATGCGCTATTCTTATCATTACAGTAATTCTGGCCGCGAGAGGTTATTTGAAGGGTATCCTCAGGCAATCGCACCGCTACGATCTTGGTTGTTTGATGTTGGCATTTACGGTGTTCTGGGCTTACATCAGCTTTTCACAATATTTTTTGATTTATAGTGCGAATATTCCGGAAGAAACATTCTGGTACAATATCCGTGAAAAAAACTATGACGGCACTTTGAATTCCTGGTGGTGGGTTAGTATGGGACTGGTGTTTGGTAACTTCCTGATCCCATTTTTGCTGTTGCTTTGGTATAAATCGAAGATCATCGTCCAGCGTTCGGTTGCAATTGCGATCTGGATCCTGGTGTTTCATTTGCTGGATCTTTATTGGAATATCATACCGGGCAAGCTCGTTAACACCGATGTTCATGCGGCTGGATATTTGGTTCGTCAATTTTCAATCAATTGGGTCGATCTCGCCTCTCTTATTGGTATTGGCGGAATTTGTGTTTTTGCCTTTTGTCGAAGTGCCGGCAAAGCTGAACCCATCCCGATTCGCGATCCGAACATTAAAATTTCTATTAATTATACGGAGTAAATAAGAATGTCTCAAACGGAACCCTCTAAAGTCAACCACGTACTCTCGCTGGCAGGTATTGTTGGTACAATCCTGGTTTTTGCTGTTATTTTGTATGTTGCTTACCTGCCGGGGCGTCCTCCGGCAGTCGACTATCAGGCAGCTGAAAAGCGCAAGCAGATTGCGGACGAAGCGCGTGCTGCCGGTCTGGCAAAGATAAACGGGTATGAAGTCATCGATGCCGGAGCAGGTCTTGTGAGTATCCCCATCGAGGAGGCGATGAATTCGACTGTAGAGGCATATCAAATTTCCGAAAGTGGTAAAAATGTAGAATTAAAAATGGGCAACTAGGAGTTGTACGCCTTCCGTAGTTCACTGCTAGATTTTGGTAATTTATTTTTGATTCTTAATTTACTTTCAATGAGCACTCATTCACAGTCCAAGCCAGAAAAATCTTCGGTTGATTCGGCAACGCGTGCTGCATTGGGCACTGTCGATAGTTCATTGAAGCTTCCTGCCTTGTTCTTTACTGTTTGTGCAATACTTTGGCTCATTGTAGCCAATGCAGCGGCGCTGGTTACCAGTATACAGTCCTATTATCCGGAATTTTTGTCCGGGTCACCATGGTTTACGTATGGACGGCTTTATCCGTTTGCATCCAATGTGATGCTATTTGGCTGGGGGTGCAATGCAATCTTTGCAGTTGCTCTATGGTTAATCGCGCGCTTGTCGTTAGCGCCTGTTCGCGATGGGGGTATTATTTTCATAGCAGGTCTGTTCTGGAATTTTGGTCTGGAGTTAGGTATCCTGAAGATACTTCTGGGCGAGTTTATACCTGTTGAATCTTTGGAACTTCCGGGATATGTGACACCGATTATGCTGATTACTTACACTGTAATTGGTGCGTGGGGTGTGAGGGTCTTTCTCTCGCGGAAAAAAAAGACTGCTAATGTTTCACAATGGTACATTTTAGGAGCGCTTTTCTGGTTTCCCTGGATTTACATAATTGCCCAATTCATGGTCGTATGGTTCCCGGTACGAGGTGTTTTACAGTCAGTTGTGGGTCACTGGTTTAATGCAAGCTTTCTGAATTTGTGGTTTACACCGGTTGCCCTGGCTGCTGCTTATTATTTAATTCCTAAAATTCTGGGTCGGCCTATCTATTCCTACTCTCTGGCGCTTTTTGGTTTTTGTTCGCTGGCCCTGGTCGGTGGCTGGACAGGGACGATATATATGATCGGTGGCCCGGTCCCGATCTGGCTAAGTTCGGCGGGGACTGCTGCTTCAGTAATTATGATTATGCCGGTCGGTGTAGTTGTACTCAATTTATTTCTTACAGCAAGAGGGGCATGGGCAGAACTGTGGCATAGCCTGGCTCTTCGGTTTGTGTTGTTCGGAATAGTCTCTTATCTGCTTGCCGGCATATTTGGCGCGGCAATGGGACTTCATTCGGTAAGCAAAGTTTTGCATTTTACCACGGCGATCTCAGCCTACCAACAGCAAATAGTATACGCGTTTTTTTCCATGGTTATGTTTGGCGGATTGTATTTCATCGTGCCGCGACTAAGCGGACGCGAGTGGCCATCTGTCGACCTGATCTACTTGCATTTCTGGGGAAGCGCTATTGGCATTCTGGTTGTTGTATTTGCACTCTTCATCGGTGGATGTATCTCCGGCATTCAGATGAATGACCCCGAAGTGCCGTTTATTGAAATTGTCGAATCGCTGGTGATCTGGTCTAAAGTAAGTTCCATAGGAATTGTTTGTCTGGCTGTCGGGCACATCGCTTTTGCGGTCAATTTTTTCTGGATGCTCGTTGCCGGTCATCTGGTGACTTCCGGTCAAGGTCCGATAGTTCTTGAATCAACCAAACAGGAGGGAAGGGCATAATGAAACATTTTTCAGTTCTGTTCCTTCTTGTGCTCAGCGGTCTGGCGTTGCCTTTTTTAGGCTTGGTATTGAGTGGTTATATCCAATTAGGCAGTCTGGCGCAAGTTACAGAAAGCCTGGATGAGGAGGGCAAACTAATCGAAGGAGAGCCGTTGTTTCCGCGCAAATTGCCGGGTGAAGCACAGCAAGGAAAAGCTGTTTATGCAGATCTGGGTTGTTTTTACTGCCACACTCAACGTGTGCGTCATTCGGACTATGGAACTGACATCGAACGTGATTGGGGTAAACGAGCTACCGTAGCCCGGGATTATGTCACAGAAGAGCGGGCTTTGATCGGTAACCTGCGCATGGGAAGCGATTTGAAAACTATCGGAGAACGGCAGCCAGATGCCAACTGGCATCATTTGCTACTGTATAATCCTCAAATTGTATACGAAGGAATTTCTGCGATGCCATGCTATCCATTTTTATACAAAGTACAGGAGATTGGAAGGGTTCCTTCGGCAAACGCATTGCAGTTTGAACCGGATTCAAAATATGCTCCTAAAGAAGGCTATGAAGTAGTTCCAACCAGGCGTGCTGAAGTCCTGGTTGAGTATTTATTAAGCCTAAAACTTGATTATAGTTTGCCGGAGGTTAGAATTACCGAAGAATGAGCGACGAAAAGCATAACGACAAAATAGATTTGAAGGATTCTCTTTTGCGTGAAAACGAAGAACCACGTGAAAACTCATCCCCCATACCGGTTTTCATTCTCTTTGCCTTTGCAGCGCTTTGTTTTTGGGGTGGTGTCTATTTAGTGGAACACAGCGGTGGCTTCAGTAAGGACGCTTACACACGAGACTATGATCCAAAGGCAAAAGTTGCAGCGGTTCAAATATCACTGTTCGATCGTGGAAAGAAAATCTTCAATGCCCAATGCGTTGCCTGTCATCAGACCAATGGTCAGGGAATTCCGGGTGTCTACCCACCTCTGGTAGATTCAGAGTGGGTGCTGGGTCACCAGGAAGTGCTCGCACGCATCCTGATTAACGGGTTGAACGGTCCGCTGGAGGTGCTTGGCAACCAGTACAATGGCAACATGCCTGCATTTGGGCCAGCAGGTCTTAATCTTAAACCAACCGATATAGCCAGTGTCCTAACCTACATTCGTCAGGAGTGGGGCAACGACGAGACTGATGTCACCGTAGAAACCATGGAAAAATACATGGCCATGTACAGCGCACGAACGACTCCCTGGAATGCCGAAGAGCTTGTACAAGATTTAGGCCCGGAGCCAGAACCGCCCGCTGAAGAGCCTGTAGAAGAATCACCGGATTCCGAAGAAGCTTCAGCAGAGACGGCAGCGCCTCCCACTCACTAAATAGTTCTTCGACATATAAACCAAAGAATACGCTGAGTCTCTCGCCGTTTCGACAAGTCTAAGATCCTGAGCCTGTCAAAGGGCTCAAGCCGCAAAGAGCGCTAAGTTTTTAGATACATTTGCTGTAACTTACAGAACCTAAGTCGATTCATTTTTAAGGATAAATTCGTGTATTCAGTGAAATCGGTGGCATTAACGGAGGGTGGGTTTTTCAACCCGCCGTACTCTTGATCTGATGGAGAGAAACGCGGACAAGATGGTCCACGCTTCTTTCTTGCTCCAGAGATAAAAGGCATCTCAAGATCAGATAATCAACGTACGCAATTTTCTTTTTTGATCCGTGCATTCAGTGAAATCAGTGGTAAAAATCTTCGCGTTCTTCGCGGCTTCGCGAGAAACACAACGTATCCTTAGTCTCAGTATTTCAGACTTCAGTACAGCTTTTTACGATATGCATTATAAAGAATTTCTGCTTCTTGCATGAGCTGGGGCTCTAGTTCTGCGATGCGATTTGGCAAGTCGATAGCGCCGTGTTTCACAGTTAGCACAAAAATGCTCTCTTCAAAAATTGTGCAAACGAGAAAGTGCTGCCGGACACGGTGAAAACACAATGCGTCACTGATTTCTGCCTTTGGCTTTAACAAAGTTGGATTTTTCCGAATCAGATTCAAGGCATCTTCAATACTTTTCAGGTATTCCTCCGCTACTTTTTCACGCCATTTCTCAACAGAATACGATTCAATGTGTTGTATGTCGAGAAGGGCACGGCGAGATAATCGAAAAGTTAACATGGATTACCAGCCTGACTTTTCACGCTTTTGAGCTTCCTCTAAACTAGCACGGAGACTGCCTTTAAACTCAAGGGTTTTTCCTTCGAGCAAGTCACGATAGCCTTCCAGAACTCCATCGCGAATTGCTGCAGCTTCTTGTCGCTCTTTCTTTTCACGTAGTAGATCACGCAGGAATTCACTTGGCGTAGCGTAAAGCCCATCCTTACCACAATTGCTATCGATAAACGAACGAAGTTCATCGGTTAGAGAGAGATTAATTGTACTAGCCATGCTACTCTTTTTGATTAATTTGTGTTCCAAAGCTGCAAATATTGGCAAATATTGTCAATATTGATCATTTAATAAGTCGCCTTGAGTGGTTTAGGTCAAAGGAGGGTGGGTTTTCCAACTCGCCGCATTTCACATCTGATAGAGAGAAACGCGGACAAGAATGTCCACACCCCCTTCTTGCTCCAGGGATAAAAGACGTTCGATGTTCACTGAGTTCACTCGAGCTTCGACTATGCCTGGTTGGGTAATTTGAGTTCTTCAATAACCTGGAGTTTTCCCTGAGGATCGCAGTTGGCTCTGAGGCCAAAAAAACTTTTACTGTATCGGTCGTAGTAAGGCCACAGAAGGGTGTGATCT
>JBNKZP010000027.1:0-13444 GCA_050301675.1 Puniceicoccaceae bacterium | reverse complement strand
AAAATGCGAATATTAATAAAAATGCGATAATAATATCTTCAACGAACTCATTAAACAGGATTGTCGTATTTGGGCATGCCGGAACATCATTTACTAACTTATCAGATTTACATGGCAAAGTAGTCGCAAACATACGTGGAGCTAATTATAACGAAGAATTTTGACAATGATACTCAAATTAGAAAATATTTTGTAACCGGTTATCGCCAGGGTATTGAGATGTTTTTACGAAAACGAGTTGATGCAATGGTTGGTCCTGAAATCGGCATTTTGTATACTGCCAAAGTTATGGGGCTTTCTGATGATATTTTATAACACTTCAAGCTGTACCTGAGTCTGCGGATCTTCTAAGGAGAATTGAAGTCGATGGAGGGAAGCTACGTCAGACGTTAATAAATCTTATTGGCAATGCAATTAAATATACTAAACAGGGTGGGATTGTCCTGCGGACTATGCTTACGAAAAGAGAGACTGCTGAGATGGTTCGGTTGAGATTTGAAGTTGAGGATATAGGGCCGGGTATCAGTAAAGATGAGAGAAAATTGATTTTAAGCCATTTGTTCAATTGAAAGGACATATGACAGTTGAAACCGGAACCGGGCTAGGGCTTGCGATATGTAAGCAGTATCGTTTACTGATCGCAGAAGACCAAATTGAAAACCGCATATTAATTCAAAAGATACTTGAACCTTTCAATTTTGACATAAAAACAGCTGTAAATGGATAAGAGGCTGTTGAGATATTTGAGCAGTGGCACCCCCATCTGATCTGGATGGATTCGCATGCCTGTTATGGATGGGCTGGAAGTGATTCATCGAATTAAGTCAAGTGAAGCAGGTTCACATACAAAAATTATTGCCATTACGGCACAGGCCCTGGAAGATGATAAAATAAGAATCATGCAAGCCGGTTGTGATGACTTTATTCGCAAACCTTATCGTGAGAGGGAAATATTCGATGCACTAGCTATACATCTGGGTTTGCGGTTTGTTTACGAAGAGAAATTTAGGGCACCCTCTGAAAAACCTGAGTTGGAGTTAATTCCTGAACAGTTGAATAACGTGCCTTCAGAACTGGTCCAAAAATTTCACCAGGCGGTAATTAAATTGGATCCTGAAAGTAGTAAGTAATTAACAAATCAGATCGGATGTTATGATCGGGTAATTGGTGGGGTACTTCAAAGATTGGCTGATAGATTTGATTATAGTCGGCTACTTCAGCTTTTGGATGAATATGCAAAAAATGAAAAAGGACCTGATAAACAAAAATGAGAATGTAATATCCTTGCCTCTTACACATAACTATCATTAGTAGGGAATATGGCTATTTTAATTCCTGAAATACCCGGATATTCAATTACTGAAAAACTACATGAAAGTCGAAGTACACTTGTTTTACGTGCAAAACGGTTAAAGACAGGCGAACCGGTTATTTTGAAAATTCTTAAACCAGAAGCTTCCATTGAGAAGGAAGTGCTTTCCCGTTTCAGGCACGAATATGCTATCATCTCCAGATTGAATCTGCCCGGTGTTGTCAAGACAATTGCCTTAGAGGAATACAGAGACAGTTTGATGATAGTGATGGACGATAGCGGAGGCAAGTCTCTCAATCATTTTCAATTGCCCTTGCCTATAAAAACATTTCTTGATGTTTCAATCGCGCTCGCGGATACAATAGGATCACTTCACAAAAAGCATGTAATTCACAAAAATATAAACCCATCAAATATAATCTGGAATGCCGAAACGAAGCATCTTAATCTGATTGATTTTGGCAATGCTGATGAGATACCGGAGCGGACGGTCTCACCACAAGCTCCGATAGAAAATGGAGGAGCACTTGAATATATTTCGCCAGAGCAGACTGGACGCATGAACCGTGTTGTGGATTATCGTACCGATTTTTATTCGCTTGGTGTAACATTTTACCAATTGATAACTGGTGCATTGCCTTTTGTCGCAACTGATGCCCTGGGTTTTTATCATTTACATATTGCAGGGATGGCCAAAATTCCTCACAAGTTGAAAGCTGATATACCGGAGATGGTTTCCATTATTATTATGAAACTTATGGCAAAGATGGCAGATGACCGGTATCAGAGTGCCTTTGGATTGAAAGCCGATCTTGAACGTTGTCTGCAGGATTTTAAAAATACAGGTGCTGTCTGGAAATTCGAACCGGGATTCGATGACTTTTCTGATAGATTACGTTTACCACAGAAACTTTATGGACGTGAGAATGAAATAAACCTCTTGCTGAATGCATTTAACAGGGTGAGCAAGGGGAACTGCGAGTTGCTTCTTATCGCAGGCTATGCCGGGATAGGAAAAACTTCACTGGTACATGAAACTTACAGGGCAATTGCAGAGAGAAATGGTTATTTAATCGAGGGTAAGTTTGAACAACTGCAGCGTAACGTACCCTATCTGGCATGGATCCAGGCATTTAACGATCTGGCCAGCAATCTTTTAATGAGAAGCGAAGTTGAACTTGACCATTGGAGACAAAACATTCTGAAAGCAGTGGGTAACATTGGCCGGGTTCTGACTGATGTAATTCCGAATCTGGAACTGATTATCGGACCTCAGGCTGAGGTTCCCGATTTGGGCGGGGTTCAATCACAGAACCGCTTTAATTACGTGTTTCTGGAATTTGTGAAAGCTGTTGCAACTAATGAGCGACCTCTGGTTGTTTTCCTCGACGACCTTCAGTGGATTGAAGTAGCTTCACTGAGATTGCTTGAAGCATTGATGAAAGACAGCGGTGTTTTAAATATTCTGGTAATTGGAGCCTACAGAGAAAATGAGGTGGATACTTTGCATCCGCTTATGAAAACTCTTGAAATATTGCGGAAAGAAAATGCGAGTGTAGAACGGTTTTCGCTTCAAGGATTGGCAGAGAAAACCGTTAATGAAATCATTGCAGACACCCTGTGCAGAAAGAATGAAGAAACAGTTCATCTTTCCCACCTCATTTACTCGAAAACCGGAGGGAATCCGTTCTTTTTACTTCAGACCATAAAGACATTGGTAGAGAGTCGGATGATATCTTTCAATCCGAAAAGCCGTATCTGGCAATGGAACACATTGTCGATCGAGAATATGCAGATTACCGAAAATATAGTAGACTTGATGGTTAGTAAAATCCGGCAATTGGCCCCAAAGGCGCAGCACCTGCTGCTTCTGGGATCATGCATAGGATTCAGATTCAGTCTGTCAAATTTAAAAACAGTTGCAATGCTGCCAGAAACAACTATATTGGAGATGCTGCAACCTGCCATAAGTGACGGATTAATTATTGCTGGTGATGAGCAATACCAGTTTGCGCATGATCGTATCCAACAGGCGGCTTATTCGCTTATTCCGGAGGAAGAACGACCTGCACTGCATCTGAAAATCGGTAGACTTCTTCTCGAGAATACACCAGAAGAAAAGTTGATTGAGAATGTTTTTCAGATCATTGATCACATGAACAGTGGATTATCTTTAATCACTGATCAAAAAGAGCGACAAAAAATAGCTGAGCTTAATTTTGCGGCAGGAATGCAGGCCAAGACCTCGACCGCATTTGCGCACGCTATAAATTGCTTTGTTGCCGGCATATCGGCTCTTGGTCCTGTCTCCTGGAAGGAAAGGTATGATCTGTATTTCCCTCTGTATACGAACCTTGCTCAATGTGAATCCCTGGTTGGTCGATTCGCTTCCTCAGAAGAATTGTTAAGTCAAGCCCTTGAGCATGCACAATCACTGCTCGATCGCGCCAGGGTCTATCGTATATATCAGCGGTTGTATCAACAATCCGGGCGCTGGACTGAGGCTGTGAATGCTGCGCTTAGTGGGTTGAAAATTCTCGGTATAATCTTTCCTGAGAGTGATGAGGAGATTCGCCTGGCTACCGAGGCTGAGAAGAGGAAGATACAGCTCAACCTGTTAGATCGATCAATTGCCGATATAGCTGATTTCCCATTCACTCAAGACCCCGAGTCACAGGCAGTAATCGGTCTGCTGGCTGAATCAATAACTCAGTTCTTTATTACACGTCCGGTACTCTGGCATCTGATTGTTCTCAAATGCGTGAATCTGTGCCTGGAAAGGGGAAATGTTGAGGAATCGCCATATATTTACAGTAGTTATTGCAAGATGTTAGTGGCGCTGTATAATGATATTCCTTCCGCTTTTCAGTTTTCGCAAATGTCACTTAAACTGAACGAGCGCATAAAAGGTCGCTTTATGAAAGGGCTTCCGCCATTTTTTCACGCTTCTGTTGTCAGCAACTGGTGTCAGCATTTCGAGAAAAACCTGTCGCTGTTTGATCTAGCCTTTCAAGCATTTCTGGATTCGGGTGATATCATTTGGGCAAGTTACCTGACCTACAATGCAGTCTGGCTGCACCTGGAGAGTGGTGAACCACTTGAGCAGATAATTGAACTGGCCAGACGTTATGCTGCTTTCAACCTGGCAAACCATAATGACATAATATACATCGTCGACCGTATCCAGGAACAATTTGCTTTGAGTTTGCTGGGCAAAACCCGATCTTTGACTGATCTCAATGATGATGCTTTTGATGAATCTGGTAGTATTGGGGAATTAGTAGGGACGAACTTTGGTATCGGAATAGCCTATTATCGTATTATTAAACAGATTGCTGCTTTCATAGCTGGCAAATATGAGGAGGCACAGGAGTGGTCTGAGCGTGTGAAACCAGTTTTAGCCAGCGTGTCAAGCATGGCGATCTGGGGGGACTATTATTTCTATTATGCTCTTACACTGACAGCCCTTTACAATAATGTTGGAGAAAAACAACAACAGGAAATAAAAAGTAACCTGGCTGTTTTTTTGGGTAAATTTGAATTCTGGCAAGGCAATTGTCCTGAAAACTTCGTTAATCGTACCGCGTTGGTAAAAGCGGAAATAGCCAGAATTGAGGTCCGTATGCTAGAGGCAGAGCGATTGTACGAAGTGGCTATCACCTCAGCAAAAGAGAACAGGTTTATTCAAAACGAAGCGATTGCATGTGAAGTTACTGCAGCATTTTACCGGCAACGTGGATTTAGCAAAATCGATAGAGTCTATTTGAATGAAGCAGCAGAGTGTTATTCACGTTGGGGTGCGGACGGAAAAGTAAAGCAATTGGAACACAAGTTTGCCTGGTTGGCCCAGCATAGACTTCAGCAGTCTATAACGACAGAACGACTTGATACAGTATCTTTGGCTAAAGCACAACAGGCAATATCAAGTGAAATGGAAATGGAACGTCTGCTTGGTAAAATAATGCACATTGTTATCGAGAATGCAGGAGCGCAAAATGGATATTTACTGATGGAAAATAAAGGTACGATGGCAGTAGTTGCCAAAGGTAATGTTGGCATTGAAGATGTCGAAATTCCGGTTCCGGTCAGCATTGGTGAAAGCAGTATGATTTCCTCCGGTATTATAAGATTTGTTATGAGAACAAAAGAGAAAGTTGTTCTAAATAATGCTGCTAGCGAGGGGGAGTTTATAAATGATCCCTATATCAGGTCTAATAAACCCAAATCACTGTTATGCATGCCGATACTAAGCCGTGACAGAATGATAGGAATATTATATCTTGAAAATAATCTGAGTACCTATGTATTTACTTTAAGGCGAATTCAGTTTCTGGAAGTGCTTCTATCTCAAGCGGCAACATCTCTGGAAAACTCCTTCATTTATCAGGAACTGAAAGAGAACGAAACAAAATACCGCAGGCTGATCGATACTGCAAATGAAGGTGTCTGGGTACTGGGGCCAGATACATTGACAGTTTCTGTCAATGCGCGGATGGCTGATATGCTCGGGGTCAAACAAAAAGATATGATCGGCAAGCCTCTAACTGCGTTTATGTTCGAAGAGGACATGCAGGACCATTTGAAAAAAATGGGAAACCGACGGAAAGGAGTCGCTGAGCATTACGAACGCAGGTTTGTCCGTAATGATGGGCATACCCTTTGGACAATCGCATCTGCGACACCAATCTTTGATAAAGATCATAATTTTCTTGGTTCGTTTGCCATGCTCACCGATATTACCGAAAGGAAATATGCAGAAGAGGAATTAATTACGTATCGAAATCATCTTGAGGCATTGGTCAAAGAACGTACCTCTCAATTGGAAGTAGCTAAAGAGCAGGCTGAATCTGCCAGCAAAGCAAAGAGTACATTCCTGGCAAACATGAGTCACGAACTGCGTACGCCTCTTAATTCAATACTGGGATTTTCACGACTGATGAAAGAAACACCGGATATTACTGCGGAGCAGAGGAAAAATCTGGATATCATTACAATAAGCGGCAGGCACCTTTTAAATCTGATCAACAACGTACTTGATATATCAAAAATCGAATCAGGGCGGATGACTCTGGAGGTTGCGCCTTTAGATCTGTACCAATATATTCAGGAAATGAAATCGCTACTGTATGTTAATGCTGAGGAGCGTGGATTGAGCTTTATTGTAGAACAGTCTCCGCAGCTCCCCCGGCTTATCAAAGCAGACGGGGGAAAGTTGCGACAGGTTTTAATCAATCTTATCGGTAATGCTATCAAGTATACAAAAAAGGGTGGGGTGGTGCTCAGGGCTGTGCTTGTGAAACGGGAGTCTACCGAGAAGGTATGGTTGAGATTTGAAGTTGAAGATACAGGTCCCGGTATCAGTGAAGAAGAGAAAACGTTGATTTTTAAGCCCTTTGTGCAATTGAAAGGGTGTGTAACAATTGAAACAGGGACCGGGCTGGGACTTGCGATAAGCAGGCAATACGTGGAGTTGATGGGGGGGTATATCGATGTTTTAAGTGATAAAGGTAAAGGGTCTGTTTTCTTTTTTGAGATACCGGTAAAAGAACTGCCGATGGAGGAGATGGTTATTGCGCCGGAGCGTGGCCGTGTTATCGGGTTGGAAAAAGGGCAGCCACGGTATCGGTTACTTATTGCAGAAGACCAACTGGAGAACCGTATTCTGCTTCACAAGATACTTGAACCATTTGACTTTGATATCTGTGAAGCTACAAATGGAAAAGAGGCTCTTGAGATATTTGACCAGTGGCATCCAGATCTGATCTGGATGGACATCCGAATGCCTGTTATAGATGGACTGGAAGCGACCCGTCGGATAAGGTCAAGAGAAGAAGGTGCACAAACAAAGATCATTGCTATTACCGCGCAGGCACTGGAAGAGGACAGAATGAGAATCATGCATACAGGCTGTGATGATTTTGTCCGAAAACCTTATCGGGAAAGGGAATTATTCGATATGCTTTCAAGACATCTGGGATTACGATTTGTTTATGAAGAGAAGCCTGTGGAACCTTCTGTGGAACCTGAACTTAAAATACAGCCTGAACAGTTGAAAGCATTACCATCAGAGCTCATTCAGCAACTGCATCAAGCGGCAATCGAACTGGATCCGGAACAAACATTATCTCTGATAGAGCAGATTGCTGCAAGGGAGCCAGTTACAGGCAGAGCATTACGAACAATGGCAGAAAAGGACGATTTCGAAGGGTTATTAAAAATTTTGGATCTTTTCTGATGCTCATGGGTATTAAGGGAATTGCATCGATTTTCACTGCAATCAGAAGATCCGAGGAGGTTGGAGAACTTGCATCAGCCAATAATGTGCTCGAGTCGTAGTTGGGTTAACCCGCTCCCCAGAGATGGTGAGCAAATTGCTTTTTTTTAATTGTGAATGACATAACTATTCCGGGTTAGATCTATTTGTATACACTATACTAATGCAAAACTGCATCAATCCATTAATACAGGTTTTTAAATGGCATTCCTCATACCAGGTTTCAAATCCGCTGAAAAACTTTATGAAAACTCACGCACACTTATCTATCGTGCAATCCGACTCAAAATTGATGAAAAGGTAATACTCAAAATTTGTAAATCTGATGTACCCGAAACCGAGCGTTCTCTACTCAGGCGTGAATTTGCTATTATCTCCAAATTAAATCTGCCCGGTGTTGTCAAAGCTATTACTTTAGAAGAATACAATGGCGGTTTGATAATGCAGATGGTCGATATCGGCGGTAAATCACTTGACCGTTTTCAATTACCTTTGTCTACAGAACAGTTTCTTGAGATTTCGATCGCGCTTGCGGATACTATAGGGCTTATTCACCAGCACCACATAATCCATAAAAATATTAATCCATCAAATATCGTCTGGAACTCTAATTTAAAGCAGCTTAACATTATAGATTTAGGTATCGCAGATGAAATACCGGAGCGGACTATAACCCCGCAGGCACCGTCATCACTTGAAGGAACACTGGAATATATTTCGCCCGAACAGACAGGCAGGATGAACCGTATTGTGGATTACCGAAGCGATTTTTATTCTCTGGGGGTGACTTTCTATCAATTGTTGACAGGGAAACTACCTTTTGTTGCGCCTGATGCTTTAGGTATGATTCATTTGCATATCGCTGCGATACCGACCACTCCGCATGAGCTCAATCCGGTAGTCCCTGAAATAATCTCGCGGATTGTGCTCAAATTAATGGCGAAGATGGCCGATGAACGTTACCAGAGCGCCAGGGGATTGAGTGCAGATCTGGATAGGTGCATGAAAGACCTGCAGAGCGAGGGTTCAGTAAAAATCTTTGACTTGGGGAGAGAGGATTTTGTCGATAAATTGCGGGTACCACAGAAGCTGTATGGTCGGGAACGAGAGACGGAACAGTTGTTGGAGGCCTTTGAACAAGTGAGTAAGGGAGGACGAGAGCTCTTGCTGGTGGCAGGCTATGCGGGAATCGGAAAAACAGCGCTGGTGCATGAAGTGCATCGGCCTATTACTGAGAAGAAAGGGTACTTTATCGAGGGCAAGTTTGATCTGTTGCAGCGCAATGTGCCTTACTATGCCTGGATACAAGCTTTTGCAGGTTTTGTGGATTATCTGTTGATGGAGAGCGAGGCGGAGGTGGCACATTGGAGAGCGAGCATCCTGAATGCAGTAGGAAGTATAGGGAAAGTAGTGATGGATGTTATTCCCAATCTGGAGCTGATAATCGGTTCTCAGCCTGATATTCCGGCGTTAGGCCCAGCCGAGACCCAGAACCGCTTCAACTATGTGTTCCTGGGGTTTATCAAGAGTATAGCTACAAAGGAGCACCCATTAGTTGTATTTCTGGATGACATGCAATGGATTGATGCGGCTTCGCTGAACCTGCTCCAAAACCTCATGAGTACTGTTGTTATTTCGAATGTTTTGATAATAGGCGCCTATCGGGATAATGAAGTGGATGCTTTACATCCGCTGACGAAGAGCATAGAGTCGTTACGTCAGGAGCAGGCGCCTGCCCGGCTTCTAACGCTGGGGGACCTGTCGGAGGAGACAGTTAATGGGATGATCGCAGATACACTGCATGTTGAGCATTCGCAGGCCGTCCCGCTGACACAATTGATTTATGCCAAGACAGGAGGGAATTCCTTCTTTATGCTGCAGACGCTGGGGTCTCTGGTAGAAAGAGGGCTTATATCGTACGATGCCGGGAGCAAAAGGTGGGAGTGGGACATCTGGTCATTGAGGAGCATGGAAATTTCGGATAATGTTGTGACCCTGATGCTGGGGAAGATCAGGGAACTGTCCTCAGAGACACAACATGTGTTGACGCTGGCAGCGTGCATCGGATTTCGGTTCACGTTAGGGAACGTGAGTATTATTGGCGGGCAAACAAAAGATATAACAGAGGAGGTACTGCAGCCTGCACTGCGTGAGGGGCTGCTTATCCCTTTGGATGGAACCTATCAGTTTGTGCATGACCGCGTGCAGGAGGCTGCGTATGCGCTGGTTCCCGAAACTCGCCGCAAATCGCTCCACCTGCGGATCGGCCGCTTGCTCCTCGCCCAATATTCTCAAGGAGCGCTGGCTGAACATATTTTTGAAATTGTCGCTCAATTTAACCATAGCATCGACCTTGTTACCGATATCGAAGAAAAAGCGACGCTACGCCGGCTCAATACGGCAGCCGGGAGGAAAGCGCGTGGATCCGTTGCTTATGAGTCGGGGCAGCGCTATTTCAAACAGGCAATAGCACTCCTGCCACCAGATCCCTGGAATGAATACTATGAGGAGACTTTGGCTGTATATCGGGAATTGGGCGAATGCGAATACCTTATCGGCAATTTCCTACGCGCTGATGAGTTGTTGACTGCAGCCATTGAAAAGGCGCGTTTCCTGCTCGACTTGGCTGGCATCTATCGACTGCACTTGCGTCTTTATCAAATATCCGGGCGCTACCATGAAGCACTGGATGCGGCGTTCATGGCTCTTCGGCGCTTTGGAATAACATTTCCGGCTACCGATGAGAATGCCAGAGCAATGGCGAAAGTTGAGAACCGGCTCGTCTCCGACAACCTGGGCACCAAAAGTATCGCCGACTTGTGCGACATTCCACTTTCAGATGATGAGGAGACGCGGGCACTTATCGGATTGCTCGCCGACACGGTGCCCATTATCTTCCTTGTGCGTCAGGGCATGTTTCCCCTTTTCATTGCGAAAGCGGTCAACATCTGCTTGCAACGTGGTCATGGCGATGAATCGGCAGCTCTCTACAATAGCTATGCCATGGCCCTGGCTGCAGACATCGGCAATATCGGAACCGCACTGCAGTTCGCCGAAATGGCAATCAAACTGAGCGAGAAAACACCTGGCGCGGGCCCTATCAGAGGCAGAATCCTATTTAGTTATTCAGTGACCAACAAGATTTGGCGCGATCACTTTGCCATGACCTTGCCGGTAATGGAACGTGCGTTTCTTACCTGTCTTGATTTTGGGGACTTGGTTTACGCCGCGTACACGCTTATGCATGCTCCCTGGGTGGAGATTGAGAGCGGCAAAACTTTGAAAGGCGTTACTCTGGCTGCACAGCGCTATGTAGCCTTTCTCAAAGACAATCATAACGACATTGCCTATCATCTGGTTAGACTCCAACAGCAGTTTGCCATGGCATTACAGGGCAAGACCCGATCGGTGATGGAATTCAGCGATGCCGCATTCGACGAAGCAAGCACAGTCGCCGCGATTGAGCAGGCTGGTTTACGATTGGGAAACGCTTTCTACAATATCATGAAACAGATGGCGGCATTTATCGACGAGCGATATGATGAGGCTCTGCGATGGGCCGGAAAGGCAGCGCCATTGCTAATCTATGTGTCGGCATGTGCGAATGAGGCAACTCACTACTTCTACTATGCACTGACCCTAACGGTACTCCACGATCAAGCTCCCGCTGATCAACAGCAGCAGTTTACGCAATCGATAAAAAAAATACATGCAAAACTGAAAGTCTGGGCAGACAATTGCCCCGAAAACTTTGCAAACCGCTATTTTCTTATATCCGCGGAAATCGCCCGCACCGAAGGTCGCGACCTTGAAGCCATGCGCCTCTATGATCAAGCCATTCGTTCTGCCCGCGACAACAATTTCATTCACCAGGAAGCTATCGCCACTGAGGTCGCGTCACGGTTCTACAGAGCGCGGGGGTTCGACTGGATCACTGACGCCTACCTTCGCAAAGCCCATGCTGATTATACCCGTTGGGGTGCCCACGGTAAGGTCCGGCAATTAGAGCGCCTATATCCCTGGATCGCACAACCCCAAAAGCCAGCGGGCGAGAAGCTGATGGCGCATTTGGATCTATCAACAGTCATGAAAGCTACGCACGCCATCTCCAGCGAAATTGAGATGGATCGTCTGCTTGGTAAAATAATGCATATTGTTATCGAGAATGCAGGGGCACAATATGGTTACTTACTCATTGAAAAGAACGGCATCTGGACAGTTGTTGCTAAAGGGGGAGGAAATCAGGAAGAAATTGAGATGACTCCTCCTGTTAATATAGACGAAAGTGATTTAGTATCTCCAGGGGTGGTACGTTTTGTAGCACGTACAGGAAAGAATGTTGTACTGGACAATGCTGGATTGCAGGGTGAATTTGTCAATGATTCGCATGTCAGAAATAAAAAAAACAAATCTTTATTATGTGCGCCCCTTTTACATAGGGGAAAGATGATAAGTATTCTATATCTTGAAAACAATCTGACTACTAATGCATTCACTCCCGAACGTGTACAATTTCTGGAGATGCTTCTTTCTCAAGTGGTAATTTCACTGGAAATTGCCACTATTTATGAATCGCTAAAAGAGAGCGAAACTAAATACCGCCGGTTAATAGATACGGCAAATGAAGGAGTATGGGTGTTAGGACCGGATACTTTGACTGTTTCCGTTAATGCACGGATGGCTGCGATGCTCGGAGTTAAACAGGAGGAAATGATCGGCAAACCTGTAACTTCATTCATGCTGCAAGAAGACAGGCAGGATCATTTAACAAGAATGGAAAAACGCCGTAAAGGAATCGCAGAGCAATTTGAGTGCAGGTTTATTCGTAAAAATGGGCATACCCTGTGGACAATTGTATCTGCTATGCCAATCTTTGATAAAGATCATAATTTCCTGGGTTCATTCGGCATGCACACTGATATTACTGAACGCAAAATGGCTGAGCAGAATCTCGCCCTGATGAATTCAGCACTTGACAAAGTTAAAGATGCCGCTTTTCTAATCGATGAAAGCTCACATTTCATGTATGTAAATCATGAAGCTTGCAGGCTGCTTGGATATTCGCGGGATGAATTGCTTGGAATGAGTGCGCTGAATATTGACCCCGATTTTTCAATGGAACGCTGGCATGAACATTGGCAGGACCTCAAAATGCGGGGTTCGATCCGCTTGGAAAGTCATCATAAAGACAAGGATGGCCACATTTTCCCGGTCGAGATCAGTGCAAATTATATCGAATATAATGGAAAACCTTACAATATGGTGCTCGCGCGCGATATAACAGAACGAAAGCGGACTGAAGAGGAATTGCACAGATACAGGGCGCACTTGGAAGAGCTTGTTGATAAACGGACAAAAGAGTTATCAGATTCAAACGCCCAATTGCAGATTGCCAAGGAGCAGGCTGAATCCGCCAACAAATCCAAAAGCATTTTTCTGTCCAACATGAGCCATGAATTGCGTACACCTCTTAATTCGATCCTTGGATTTGTCAGCCTGACAAAAGAGTTGCCTGATGTCACTCCTGAACAGAGAAAAAATTTGGATATTATCACTCTCAGCGGCGGGCATCTTTTAAACCTGATTAACAATGTGCTTGATATATCAAAAATTGAATCAGGCCGTATGGTTCTGGAGGTTGTGCCAATAGATCTGCACCAATTGTTACAGGAAATGAGGTCTTTGTTGTATGTTAATGCTGAGGAACGGGGCTTGAATTTTGAAGTGGAACAGGCTCCGGAACTTCCAAGACAGATTGAAGTTGACGGGGGAAAGCTGCGTCAGGTTTTAATCAATCTGATCGGTAATGCTATTAAATACACAAAACAGGGCGAAGTTATTCTGCGGGCAACGATTAC
>JBNKZP010000026.1:0-13606 GCA_050301675.1 Puniceicoccaceae bacterium | reverse complement strand
TACCGTATGAACTGCTACTTTTTGTAAAAAACACCTTTACAGATATTTTTTGGGAACAAGTTTGAAATTTTTTACTCTTACAGTTTTATCAAATTATATAATTATGAAAAGTGAAACAGTCTGTCAGGATGATTTGCTGATTGAGCGTATAAAAAACGGTGACAGTTCGGCTTACAATGATATAGTATCACGTTACTGGGATCGTATATTTGCGCGGGTCTTTAATTTGTTAAAGAATCAACAAGATGCTGAAGAGGTTACCCAAGATGCTTTTATCCGGGCGCATCGAGGCCTGGAAAATTTTAGAGGTGATGCATCCTTTTCAACCTGGTTATATCAGATAGCCACAAATCTTGCTCATAATCGCTACTGGTACTGGTTTCGTCGAAAACGTGATCAATCGATGTCACTGGATTACAAATTAACCGCAGATGGTGATTTGACTCTTGAAGATGTAATGCCCTGCGAAAGCGAAAATCCTTCTGAGTCTGCTATTACACAGGAATTTATAGATAGAGTTTCGGAATGTATGAATGATCTCAGCGAAAAACACCGAGAGATTCTGGTATTGCGCAATGTAAAAAATCTCTCTTACGAAGCGATCTCCGAAAAATTAAATATCAGTGTTGGCACGGTTAAAAGTCGTATTGCTCGTGCCCGTGAAAACTTGCGTGAATTAATGGGAAGTGATTTTTCATGAATAACTCAAAATTTGAAGAACTAGTAAATCTTTACTTTGATCGTGAAATCTCGGGTGCTGAGCTTGAGTGCCTTAAAGAGGAACTCGCTACCAAGTCGGATCGCAGAAGTGAATTTCAGTTGCGGCATCAGTTGCACCGGGCCACTTGCTCAGCACTTTCTTCTGTAAAGACAGTCAATTTTGATCGGGCAGTCGCCACACCCGGCGCAACATATCAAAGAAGATACACGCTTTCAATGCTATCTGGTTTGAGTGTTGCCGCCTGTCTTCTCGTCGTCTTTGCCACCTCGATCTTGTTAATGCGTGAGCCGACAAATGATATAGAAATGGTTTCCGTGAAAACTTCGAATCCATCTGACAGAGAAACACAGTATTCAGAAAATAAAAGACTAGAGTTGCCATTGCAAGGGAGTCTAACTTCACAACTGCGCCTGGCAGGGTTAACCCCTGACATTGTACCATCCAACCAACAGCTTAGTACTGTTGATACAGAAGCTCTCAGGCAAAGAGAGATGCATCTTAAAAATACGATCGAAAAATTAGATGACTACGGAACATACTCTGCAATGCCTGAACCGCAATTGATTGAATCTTCCGAGCATATTTATGAGGCATCCTCTGATATTTACTTGCCAACAGGTTTTAAGACTAGTCTGGCCAGCTTCAGGTAGGACATTTTATCCTTAAAAACGCAGTTGAGCCAACGAATCACGAGAAAGCACAGGGCGGCGAAGCCGCAACCAAAAGCTGAAAACTTGAAAACTATGGGAACGCTATATTTCACGACGTTTCGACAAGCTCAGGCAACTGAGCAAGCCGAAGGGCGAAGCCGCGAAGAGCGCGAAGTTTTTTCTTTTAACTGCATAAAACCTGGTTCTTCGCATATGTCGGTTTACAGTGACAATGAGTTTTTCTTTAGCCACGGATATGCGCTGATTTGCACGGATGGTTAAGAATGATTATAAACAAATGCGTGTCAGAAAATCTGCGTTTAATCCGCTTATATCCGTGGCTAAGGAATATCAGGCTGCGGAAATCGATGGATAGACTAAAATCTTTTCAAAAAAAGCAAGAAATGAGCTGATAGAATCGAAATCTTTATCGAAATCGAGCTAGGCAACATTATCAATCGATTTCGATAAAGATTTCGATTTGGTGGTGCCGTGATACTTGCAAACCTTTCCAGAATAGGTATGACAACTGAGGAACGACTTAAACACTATCTGAATCAGACTCCGAGAATTGATGACACAGTTTATATCGCTTCCGGCGCTGTTGTTGTTGGCGCTGTGACTATAGCTGCTCAGTCGAGCGTCTGGCATAATTGTGTCCTTCGTGGCGACATTAACAGCATCGAGATTGGTGAAGGTTCCAACATTCAGGATGGGAGCGTGATTCATCTTGCGGATGATTATGGTGTCAAAGTCGGCAATTATGTAACTGTCGGACATATGGCGATGATACATGCCTGCACGATTGCCGATAAATGCTTGATCGGTATGCATGCCACGATTCTGGATGGCTCCGTAATTGGCGAACAGTCGATCATCGGCGCTGGCTCACTGGTGACTAAAAACACAGAGATACCTCCGGGTTCATTGGTTGTCGGGGCACCCGCTAAAATAGTACGTTCGCTCAGCCAAAAGGAGCGCGACACTATCAAACATTGGGCGGATAAGTATATAACCGTGGCCCGTGTTCATAAGGCTCGTTTTCAGGCAGAGCCTTGATTCAATGCGGAAAAGTTATTCAGCTGTCGCGTGCAACACTTCTTCACGAACTTTTTCAGCCAGAGGTGTACTCAGGTAACGTTCGCCGGCGCTGCAGCCGACTGTTACAATTGTCTTACCTGCCATTCCGGGACGCTTTGCTAATTCTATTGCGGACCAGACGTTTGCTCCCGTGGAAATTCCACCGAGAATACCATCTTCTTCTGCCAGCTTTTGTGCTGTTGCAAAGGCGTTTTCATTCGAGACTTTGATGATGTCGTCAATAATATCGACATTGCAGTTCTTGGGAATAAAGCCAGCGCCAATGCCTTGAATCTTATGTGGGCCGGGCTGACCACCGGAAATAACTGGACTGTTTTCTGGCTCTACAGCGATGCTAAGTAGTTTTGAGCGCGATTTGATCACTTCGGAGACACCTGTAATAGTGCCGCCAGTACCGACGCCAGCAACAAATGCATCGATTTTGCCTTCGGTTGCAGACCAGATTTCTTCCGCAGTTGTTTTGCGATGAATTTCGGGATTTGCAGGGTTTTCGAACTGCTGGGGCATGAAGCCATTCTTGCCATGCTTTTCGAGTAGCTCGGTTGCTTTGGCAATTGCACCACCCATGCCTTTAGGGCCAGGCGTAAGGACAATCTCGGCCCCCAGCATACGCAACAATACACGACGTTCAACGGACATGGTTTCCGGCATTGTCAAAATCAACTTATAGCCTTTGGCCGCGCAAACAAAGGCGAGCGCGATACCGGTGTTACCAGATGTCGGCTCGATCACAACAGTGTCTTTGTTAAGTTTGCCGTCACGCTCGGCAGCTTCGATCATTGCTTTGCCGATACGGTCTTTAACACTTGAAAGTGGATTGAAGAACTCACATTTCAGGTATATGTCTGCATCGACGTCAGCAGTTGTGTGATTGATTTTGACCAGAGGAGTGTTTCCAACGGATTCGATAATGGAATTGAATGCTTTGTTACTCATAATATGGTTTTTTAGGTTATTTCACGCTTTTGTTTCAATACAAAGCAAATAAAGATAATATCAACTTTATAATAATCAGAAATTACCTTCACTTTTTAGAATCGTCGTCTTTCACCAAGACTCAACAATGGGTGAAATTATTCGTAAAACGAGTTTAAAGTAATGCGTGTTAAGGCTCTTTCAACAACACAGCCCGGATGTTAAGTCGATTCATTTTTTATGCTAAAACCTAGCGCCTGCAGACAATTTCGCAGGCATGAGAAAGATATGCGCTCCTGTTCAAGTCTAAGCTTGTTGCCATACTTGTTAGACTGCAAATCTGCATAGAGTGTTGCTTCTTCCTCTGTCAGTCGAGGGAGTCGGCGCATGCAGGGCTTTGGTTCGATATCCCACAAGCTTTGATGAGCGAGCAGTGTGTCAGGGTCCATTAGGAAAGATCTGGCTTTGGGAAAAATGCTTCGCAGTTCGTCCAATATTGCGAAGCCATGTGTATCAATGTCGCCCCAGTAAAAAATATTGCAATGATCCATCCAGGGGATCTGGCGCAGAGAGGAGCCGCCATAGCCCGACCCAAATAAAATCCAGCTATCTTTGACTTTGGGAAAGGCCAGGAAGTTCATCTCGTTTTCGGTTATAAAAAGGTTTTTAGGCGTTTGCCTTAATGCAGCAAGGGTGTCCGCAACAAGAGTAATGTCCTCCTCAAGTTTCATGTGGAGTGGGTCCAGCGTTGGGTCGAGGACTCGGAAACGTATGCGCTCGGGCTTTTCGCGGAAGCCATAACGCCGGCAAAATCCTTTAAGTCCGGCAAAGGCTGTTTCTATGGTTTCAGCGGGTAGCACACGATCAAACAGTTGACTCAATACTCCGCGGTTGGACTCGATGAATTTGCTGTGGATGCCTGGCAGGTCAACCTGGCGAAGATAGCAATTCGGGCGAGGGTTTGCCAACATCCAGTCAATTATGTCCAGATAGCGTTCCCACTCCTCGGAGGCTTGCAATGCGGCTAAAGGTTTCTCGGCAATCCAGGAAAACAGTTCAGGCCGTCTCCGTCGGGTCGTTTTTGCAATCGTGTTGAATTGTTGCCATTCGTTCTGTTTTTTTAACAGTTTGACAGCGTCTATGGCTGAATCAAGCCAGGCTTCGGCAGGTAAGATGTTGGTTCCGGTTACGCGATGGTGCACCTCGCGGTAAATGAAGCGCACGGTTTCCATGCGCGCGAGGGCATCGCACCAATCGCGAACCTCGGTAAAAGAATGTGTGAGGTCTTCGGAGGAAGGGCCTTTAAGGATTAAGCGCTTGGGCAACAATGTTTCCTTGGAGAGCAGGGATTGGAGGACCAGGCCGCGTTCCCAGAGTCGTCTCACCTGATCATGAAGTTGTTTGGGAGTTGTCCATGCTTTTTTCATGAGCTGACTGTGATTTTTTAGCGTGGTATTCTTCGATAGTAAGGTTGCGCAATTTGGAAGACTGTCCTTCTTCATTATGCACGAAACCGACATTAGCGACAAAGGGCTCGATGATGTGAATTTTTTGCAAAGGTGTTACCACAAGCAATTGTAGTTTCAACTTGGAAAAAAGCTGAAGCCCGTATTCCGCAGATTCATCGGAACCACGGCCAAATGCTTCGTCGATAACAACAAAGCGAAAGGATCGGGAGCGTACTACATTCCACTCCAGACCAAATTGATATGCCAGGCTTGCTGCCAGGATCGTGTAGGCCAGCTTCTCTTTTTGACCGCCCGATTTGCCACCGGAATCGGAGTAGTGTTCGTGCTCTGTGTCATCTTCACGCCAGCGTTCGCTGGCCGCAAAGGTGAACCAGTTGCGCACGTCTGTTACTCGGGCAGTCCATCTTCGATCCAAGTCAGTTTGTCCTTCGCGTCCTTTGAAGCGTTCCACGATGGCTTTTACCTGAAGGAATTTTGCTTCCGAATACTGTTCACCTTCGGAACCGGTGAGGGCGCCTTCCGTACATGCACGCAAGTCTGCCTGAAAGTCGCGGATTTCAATGTCGGATGTTGTTTGTGTCTCGATCTTGATGTAACGGTTGGGGTTGAAATCAATTTCGGTCAATGAGTTGTTTATCTGGTCGATGCGTTCTTTGATGGTCTCTCGCTCTCGTGCCAGAAGGGACTGGAAGTTGGCAATCTCGCGAATGGTATTCTCGTTGAGAAGTTCTTTGAACTGTTTTTCAAAACGCGGCAGATCGTCGGCGTTGAGTTGATTGAGCATGGTTTCATATTCGGTCGCAGCTGCCAGGTTTGCATCGACTTCGGCTGTTTCCAAAGGGAATAACTTCCGAAAGTCAGACATTGCTTTAATGATTTTTTCGGTCAGCCGGTTGATGCGTTGTTGTTCCGCATCGATCTTTTTCTGCAACCATTCTCTGACATCTGTCTGACAACTGTCACAGGACCTGATAGTAAGCTCTCGCCCAGCCATGGCTTCCACTCGAATCTCTTCGAGATATTCAAAGGCGACGTCGGATGATTGATTTGCGGGGTCTTTCAGAATTGCCTCTGATTCTTCCTTTTGTTCTTCGTCCTGATCCAGCTGCTGACAGGTGCGGGTCAACTCCTCTTTCTTTTTCTCCAGCCGCGCCTCCGTCTCTCCGATAGCATCTTCTGATTTTTTGAGTTCTTCCTTAAGTTTGCGAAGAATGTCCGAGGATGTTTCGAGACTCTGCTTTTCGGTTTCCAGAGCTTGAATTTCTTTTGCAAATGTTCCCCAGTCAAGTTCGTTGAATGTCCTGATCTCTTCGAGCTTCGAGATGATGCGCAGACGTTCCTGCGAGTCGCTTTGCAGCTTTTGAGTTTTGGCGATGGTGCCACCTATTGTTGCAATGACTGTTTCCAGTTGGGTCTTTTGTTTGTCAAGCTCGGCAATTTTAGCTTCGTTGGACCAGCCGAGGATGAAGCGGGAGCGGTCTTCCAGACGATGCCGATCGTCCTTCTCATGTCTTTGTCCGCCTGATTTGATCTGACCGTTTTGCGTAATGGCTTCAGCTTCACGGCGAAACTGTTCCTGAGTCTGACAGCAGGCTAGATTGAAACGATGTGCCAGTTCATTCTCCAGCCATCCGTAGTGAGGGGAGTCGTCTTTTATGGCGAGTTTATGGACAAGTGAGTGCGGATGAAGTGTGGGGGATGAAATTCCGGATTTCAGACGAACTCGGTAGTAAACGAGACGTCCCTTGAGATGGGTGCTGTCTACCCAACTGGCAACCTGTGTATAGAATTCCTCCGGAACGATCAATGACAGGCCGAAGTTATGCAGCACCCGTTCAATTGCGCCTTCCCAAGGGCGTTCTTTTTCATGGACTTTGAGCAATTCACCAACGAAGGGCAACTTTGCCGGATCCAGGCCTTCCTCTTTACACAGTAAGTTGCGAATGTCGATTTGTCTGCGATCGATGTTGCTACGGCGAGACTTCAGGCTTTTCAGTTCTTCTTCCAGCTCTGATTGCGTTTCGAGCTTTTGCCGAAACTCAAATTCGAGTTCAGAACGTTCGTTCTGGAGCTTATCGTATTCTGTCTTGATTTTTTCACGCTGTTCGATCATGCGCTGTTGCAGATCATGAAATGCAGTGGCGTTGCGGACTTCTTTTTCGTCTATTTGTAAGAGCAACTCCGTGTAGCGGTCGGCATTTTTCTTACGACGGTCGCGCTCGGTCGACTTATCCCGAATGGCAATGGTCAATTGTTCCAGTCGTTCTCCGCCATTGCTTGCGATGGCTGTTTTGATCCCGGAGATTTGTTGTTCTTTTTCCTGCTTCTCGTTTTTCAGTAACTCGACGGCGCTTTCAAGCTTTTGCCTTGTGCTGGTCAGTTGTTTTATGCGTTGATCCAGCAAGCGAATCTTTAGTTGTGCAAAATGTGCTTTCAGGCCATCGCGACAGTCGATTAGTTGACGTACGGCTACTTGGATTTCCCGATATCGCTTACAATCTGCCACAAGCGGGGTCAGTAGCTCTATTTTTTGTTTTGCTTTCAAGACAGCTTCATGCGCCTGTGTGAGATCCTCAAAGTGGTGGATGAGTGCGCTGATGCGGGATTCTACACCGAAGGGCTCTAACATGTGCTGGCGAACAAAATCGGTAAGATTGCCCACGGACTTCATCGAAACTGTTTGATGAAATAACTCCAGGGCCTGGTCGTTGGCGATGCCGAAACGTCGGCAGAGCCAGGCTCCATAGGGTGGGTACGTCTCGAAGATTTCGGTTCCCGGTTTGCGGAGTTGCTTTTTGAGTTGACGTATTTCCGTCCCAAATTTGGAAAAGTCCTCTGCGATGGATAGTGTTTTCTCTGAGCAAACAAAGAATCTGCCGGGTTGTCCCTGAGTGTCGCCTGTCCAGTAAAAGACCTGTGCCAGCGTAACGGTTTGTCCGAATCCGGTATTGTGAAAAACTCCCAGAATTACCGAGTACTGGTTGTGGTCGCGCAGGCTTACCTGTTTGCCGCCACCACTGACTTCATTGCGCTCGGATTTGTAGGCGCCGAGTACATAGGATCGCAGTGAGCGTTCTTTGTGGCCGGCTCCGGCTGCTTTGTTGTAGGCTATCTTGTGCGCCGGCACAAGCAGTGTGGTCACTGCATCGACCAGTGTTGACTTGCCGGATCCGATATCACCGGTGAGCAGACAATTTCGTCCCTGCAGCCCGAGCGTCCAGACGCTTTTATCAAAGGTTCCCCAATTGTAAATTTCCAGATGTTGCAGTCGAAAACCTGCAAGATCATTATCTGAAGCGAATTCCAGTTCAGTTATTTGCGGTTCAGTCATCTTTACTGTCTTCTTTCACTGCTGCATGTTCGGCATATTCGGCCAGCCGTGTGTCAAACTCCGACAACCACTGAGCATCGATAAAGGCTTTTAGGATACGCATCACTTCGTAGACGGTTTCATCCTTTGAATTGCTTGACTTTAGTTTCCGTAGAAATCCAAGTTCGACGACTTTCCTTATGTATGCATCTACCTGATCTATAATACGAGCTTCGTTACTGCTTTCGGCGAGAAAGACACGTATCAGGCTAATGATTTCGTCGCGTTTAAGAATTAATCGGGTGTTTCCACCACTCGAATCTTCCTCTGCCATGCGCTTGCGCAAGAGCGTCAGCAAAAGGCTGACGGGGAAGGAGAGGGGGCGCCTTGCAATTAGCCGGGGCAGAGGCTGGTCTTCTTTCTCGATGGCTGTGGCATCATCCTGGGAACGTAGAAACGCGTATCCCTCGGCTTCATCCAGAACCAACTCCAGCCCGATAATCTGTACATATTCGCGCACTCTTGTGGGCAACTGCAGCAGATACGACCAGAGCTTTACATCGGTTTCCTTGTAAAGAACACCTTTAAACAGATGTATCAGGACCATAGAGAGCTTTGGCTCTGAAGGTTCTAATGTTAGCTCATCTTCAGTCATGACCCTCCCTTACAAATATCACCAAAGGAAGACGAATTTTCTTAAACCGGGGTAAGGTATCTTTGGTTTTCGTCCACCACTCAACGGTTTCAGTGCTTGTTTCGTCGACATGTGCACCCAACTCGCCAACTCCCAATTGGAAATACGTAACCAGTTCAGCCAGGCCTTTTTCAATGGGATGCTCTTGCACCAGTTCACGTAGCGAGACTTGTGAGCGCATCTGCAGGGCCTTGCGGATATTCTGCCGCAGACGGGCTTTGTCGATAGTGAACTGCTGGAAAAGCACGCTGGGATCTATCTCTTCATCCGATGGTATATCCAGGTTCTCCGAATTGATGATTGGCTTAATCTTCGGCTTGAACAAAGGCCGCTCCATTGGCAGTTCAAACGATATGGAGTTTTCGGGAATACTCATGAAATCTCCTTCCGGCGGGACTTCCCTGACTTTCAGAGTGTGTGCTTCTACCGAACGAAGTATCTCCATAATGCGCCGGTTCTCGAGCCAGGCCTGATCATCGAGAAAACGGCGCAATTGACCACTTAGCTCAGCAACGGTACGCTGGGTGTGTTCGCCCGCTTCAAGCCAATCATAATGTAAGCGCCGCGTGCGCGGATCCGGTCTCATCTCTTGAATAGCCGGAAGTTTCAGCAGGCCGTCCAGTCGTTCTGTCAGTTCCTCCTGTCGATCCTGAGACATAAGAAAATCCCAGAAGGCTTTAAAGCTTTTCCCTTGATCCGAGTCTGCAATTGCGTCTCGTTCGCTCATAATCTGTTGCAGCAGCGTGCCCTTGTTGCCTTCCCAGAGGGCGATCTGCTCACGCACCTGTCGATCCAATGTGCGGAAATTTTGCTCGACCTGCCGAAAGTCACTCAACAGTTCCCTTGCAATCTGGTTAAACTGCTGGAAGCGATCCTTCAGGGCCGTGTCATCCAGTAGCGGCAGATTGCCATTTCGGATATGCTGGATTTCTGCATTGATTTCAGAACGTCGTTTTTTCAATTCCTTAATCCGTACCTTAGGATCGGTCTCAGTCCCCTCAATCATTTCCTGCAACAGGGAGAAAAGGGTCAGCAGCCGGGACTCTGTACCAACAAAGCTGCGCTCCGTGAGAGTACCCAGCCAGGCAATTACTTTTTCGATTGCCGGGGTTAGATCAAATTGTGGTTCATCCGATCCGGCCTTATATAGCTTTCGCAGCCAGGCTTTATCGGGGTTCGCCCAGTCGTTCAGATACTCCAAAGCCGGTTTCGGGAAAGCATCCGGTCCGAGACGATCCCGCAGTGCATAAAGATCATCCTCTAACGCTTCAGCCAACTCAGCCTGTGGAATAAACCTTCGGTTTTGTGCAACGAAGGCCCGATCCAGAAAGCTGATTACCATGGTCGCATAATCTGAGCGCAACAGCTTCCATGCCGGATTGTGTTGAAGCAAAGCTTCGAGCGTATGGTAATCGAGAGACATGTGTATGATGAAAATGTTTTATGATTTCGAGGGAATTTGCGTCAATGTTTTATCCTTGAAAATGAGTCGACTTGAACTCTGCTTTTTAGCTCCATGAATCTATATAAATTGATTGTCTGACAACTGCCGGACAACGCTAGAAGTGAGGCGCGGCCTCTGCTGCCTTGGAGTTAATGCCTCTTGCTACCCAATTTAGACTCTTGAATTCATTTCGTTTCAGGAAACCTTATCTAAAGACGAGTTTTATTTATCGATCACGTTCTTTATCTTAACGCATAGTTCGGAAAGCTCTTTGTCCGTTGTTGATTCCAATGTGTTAATTCGTTCGATATACAGTGTATCCATGACGGTTCTACGTTCTGTTGCAATGCGTGCGAAAGTAATATCAAAACCATTTGCGTAAATCTGTCGTGCGATATGGTAAAGCAACCCGATGCGATCGTTTGTTGTTATTTCGACAATGTTCTTATTCAGGGAAGGTTCGTAGTAAACTTTCACCTGGGTTGGTACAGGTGCCGGAAGTATTCCTTCTCCTGGTTTTTTCTGACTTTTTACAGTTGCTTCAAGGCGTTCGATTTCACCGGTCAGTCGCTTTCCGTAGATCAGAGATTCTTCGCAATGCGTTTTAAAAGTGTTTCGAGCAGTTGGATTGGTGACAATGCCACCTTCCGGATCTGTGATATAAAAAGTATCAATGGAAATGTGGTCTTCGCGTGAAAAAGCTTTGGTACTAGTGATGTTGACCCCTGTCAGTGTAAGCGCTCCGGCTAATTTGTAGAAAAGCCCGGCCCGGTTCCAGGTGGCGACATGAACTACGGTTGTATTGAGATCGACATCATCATGCCAATCAATCACGGGTGCGAGCATTTCAACCGATTCTGCTTCCTGGATTTGTGCCATGAACTGGTTTGCCATACGAATATGCAACTCGATGTTATGCATTGATATATTCGTAAAGTAACGTTCGGGAAGAAGGTTAAAGTGAGCGTGTATCTCTTCTTGAGTGATGTTTTCGATCGGCTGCGCAAGCATTCGGTTAAGCAGGGTTTCTTTCATCTCTTTGCGTCTTTGTTCAGTCGTTTCCCTGTTTACGAGTTGTTCCAAAGTTCTGTTGAAGAGAGTCTTGTGCATGAGTTCCTTATAGTCACTCCACAGCGTAGGCGCTGTGCCACGGGCATCGCAGTAGGTGTGTACATAAAGGAATCTGAGTTTTTCCGTGTCCTCTACTGTTTTGGCAAACAGACGTACTGTTTCTGGGTCATCCAGATCAAAGCGTTGCCAGATACGTGTCATTCCCAGGTGATGACGTATCACGAACAGAACCTGTTCTTGCTGTTCTTCATTAATTTCGAATCGATCCAATATCGGTTTGGCAATACGTACGCCATTGATATCGTGTTTCCGAACGCCTTCAGACTTGCCGATGTCGTGCAGTAGTAGCATCAGGTAAAGCAGTGAAGGATGGTCATTCTTGCGCAGTTCTTCTTCATAAGTTAAACAATCAGGTGTTTCTTTCAGAAAGATTCTGTCCAGTTGCTGAATGGTCCGCAAAACGTGTTCATCTGCTGTATAACGATGGTAATACTCATGTTGTACTTTGCAGGTGAGCTGGCCAAATTCCGGCAAATAACGACCTAGGACGCCTAATTCGTGCATGAGTTTCAGTGTTAGATAGACTTCACCCACATCGCTTAAGATGGAGCAAAAACTTTTGGCGGCGGACGGATGATTGATAATGTTATGGTCGATTAAAGGCAATGAGCGCGATATCCTGAACTTGAGGTCGGGGTGAAGTTTTGCATCGTATTGTTGCATTAAGCGGAAGATGCGGATCAGGCGCAGAGGATCTTCATTGAAAACGGTTTTCGCTTCGTGAAAAAGCATCTTATCCTGCAGTACGAATCCATCAATCTGTCGTAGTTGCAACTTCTGTTGGTCGCTTAAATTGCTAAAAGAGGGAGCAGTTGCAGAACTCCTTGGGTCGGTTTCGCTGGATAGAGCAAGGCGTTCTTTGAGGATTTCGCTGATTTGATAAATAGTACGGGCCGCAGTGTAGTAATCATGCATAAATGCCTCAACGCGTTCAAAAATGTCCGGTTGTTTGTAGCCTAGCCCCAGGGCAATCGCAGGTTGCTGCTCAAGACTTAGTTTGTTATTAGAACGTTTGTTCTGGAGATGTAGCTCCGTGCGGGTACGAAGCAGGAAGTCGTAGGCTGCTTCCATTTCTATGTATAGATGGTGGCGTAAGAGCTTGGCCTCGTTTATCTCACGGAACGAACGAAATCCGAATTTGATATGTGCCATCCATAAAATGTTCTGGTAGTCGCGAAGCCCGCCAACACCGTTTTTGATATCTGGTTCTTGCAGGTATACGGTATTGCCGAATTTTGCGTGACGTTGTTTTTCATCCAGAAGTCGTTGTTGTATGTAAGCCGTAGAGTTTTCGTTCTGGTAATAGTCTGAGAATTGTTTTTGCATCTTTGCGTAAAGCGATGCTGATCCGCAAACCAAGCGGGATTCCAGAATTGCATTTTTTGACTGAATCTCCTTTTGTGCCTCCTGGATAACTTCTTTTGTGTTACGCGAGGCATGACCGATTTTCCAGCCAAAGTCCCAGAGTGGATAAAGAATCTCTTTTGTCAGAACTTCCTGAAACAGTGTGAAGTTTTTATCTGAAATGTCTTCGGGGTAAAGGAAAAGAATATCAATGTCACTGTGTGGGTTTAGCTCACGTCGACCATAGCCTCCCGTTGCCAGCAACGACATTTTGCAGGGAATCGGGCCGTGTCTGGCTGTATAAAAGTCAAGAGCGGCCAACAATAGATTTTCCAGCACAACATCAACCATGGCTGCCCGTGCCTGGCATACTTTAAGTCCGGAATCGCTCTTCTGATGAAGCCGTTTGAGCATTTTATTTTCCAGCTCAATATAGCGTTTATAAGCTGGAAGTTGATGCTGGCGTGGAACACCGGGGTCGAAGACCAGACGTTTTTGCGCATGTTTGTATAGACGTCTAAAAACGGAATTCTCGTGAATAGGCATAGCTGCAATAATATGAAACGTAAAAGTTCAGATTAGGGGCAATTTTAAAAAGAAGTAGCCAATAGTTCGATCCTTCCGATAATCTTATTCTTACTCTTAATTCTACTCTTCTTAAGGATAATAAAGATTAAGATCAAGCGTAGGATTAAGAGTAGGAGTGAGGAAGGGTCTGTAGGAGTGCGATTAACGCATACGGTTCCTTAGATTATGGATTCGCTGGAGGTTTTTTTCTACCCTGTATCGCTATGCTTAATTGTTTCGTTGATCCTAAAAAGAGCAAT
>JBNKZP010000025.1:0-13713 GCA_050301675.1 Puniceicoccaceae bacterium | reverse complement strand
ACGCGTGATTATGTGTTCGGCCTCGAAGGTTTTTTTGCCGATGGCAGTCCCTTTAAGCTAGGATTGCCGCTGAAGAAGTATGTCTCCGGACTGAATTTGCGAGATCTGATGATTGGTTCAGAAGGTACTTTGGGTGTTGTAACTTCTGCAACTTTGAAACTAATTCCTATGCCCGAAAAACGCTGGACTGGCATGTTTGCTTTTAAGTCTGAGTCTGCTGCACTTCATGCAGTGACAGCTCTGTTTGATGAAGGACACAATCCGGCAATCCTGGAGTTTCTTGACCGCCAATCGGTAGTTTGTGCCGAGCAATACACCGGGAAACCCATTTTTGCAAACTGTCCTCGATCGGCGCTGTTATTGGTCGAATTAGACGGCAGTCCATCCGAGGTCAGGAGGCAACGCAAAGAACTGATGGGATTTATGGAAACCCATGCGATCATGAATCGTGAGGCGCCTACTGAAGCCAAAGCCGAAGCAATCTGGCAAGTGCGGCGCACCTGCTCACAGTCAATGTATTCGATTGCTGATACCAAATTAAACGAAGATATCGTCGTCCCGATACATAAGCAGGTAGAGTTGATTGACTATACAATTGCGTTAAAAAAAGAAATCGGGCTGGCTACACCAACATTCGGTCATGCCGGTGATGGCAATTTACACGTTCATATTATGTATAATCGCTCCAGCCGAGAAGAGCAAATCAGAGCAAAGAACGGAATCAAAAAACTGATGCAGAAAGTGGTCGATTTGGGTGGCGTTATCACTGGAGAACACGGTATTGGCCTAGCAAAAACACCCTTCATGAAATTACAGCATAGCAAAGCTGAGATTGCGGCAATGCGTGCAGTTAAAGACGCTCTGGATCCACAGGGAATTCTGAATCCTGGCAAAATTTACGAGCCATTTGAAGTTTGGAATCATGAGCTCGAGGATGTTAAGTTGCCGTGGGATCACGATTAAAATCTACAATCATCCCACAGGATTCTCTGCAGATAATTAACCACGAAGAGCACAGAGTACAAAGGGCGGCAAAGCCGCAACTAAAGTCTGAAATACTGAAACTCAAAGGATATGTGTCTCTCGCCGTTTCGATCCTTCGACAAGCTCAGGATTTTGCAAGCTCAAGCCCTGAGCAAGCCGAAGGGCAAAGCCGCCAAGCTTGCTAAGTTTGAGATGATCAGTCGGTTTCGACTTTGATTTCGATAGCGATTTCAATTTAATCATTTGAATCTTTTGTCATTTGATATAATTTTATTATAAGTGAATGATGCCCGGAAGTAAATACACCAATCTTGACCAACTGTTTGCAGATCATCCTGTACTGTTGGAGCGGGTTAAGAGTGATGATTCGGCTTTTAAAAAAAGGTTGTTTCAGGAAGTTGATGAAAGCAACTTTTCCCTTGCGGACTGGTTGGACTCTTTAAGTGTGCTTTATAAATGGTTGGATCAGAACGGATTGAATCTTTCGTGTCAGGATGGTCTCGGCTATATTTCATGCGCAGCAAAATCTGTCGATGGCAGTTCAATATTGATTCATCTGCCTTCGCTTGTGCATGATTTTCTGGATCAGTATGGTTGCGAACTTGCTGTCAAAAAATAATACTGTGTGTATTACCTGCTTTACTATCCCATGAAGCATGGTCGTTAATAGGCAAAATCTGAATGCAAGAAGAACTGAAAATTAATGATACAGAGGTGGATGACTTGGTCGCCAAGGGCGAATACAAGTTGCTTGCCACTGCGTTAATGAGTTGGGCAGCTCCAGAGGTTGCCGAGTTGATACTGGGCCTTAATAAGCCTAGTCAGGTTCTGGTATATCGTGCACTGCCGCGTGAGCGTGCGGCAGATGTTTTTGCCTACATGGAACCGAAGGATCAGGATGCCTTTCTTGCAACGCTTACCGATAGTGATACGCGTGCGTTATTAGCAAACTTGAGTCCTGACGATCGTACCGCGATGTTCGAAGAGCTTCCGGCAAAAGTGACGCGTCGTCTCATGCAGCTTCTAAGTCCTGCGGATTTGGCAGAGGCCCGGCAGTTGTTAGGCTATCCTCCCGAAAGTGTTGGGCGTCTGATGACTCCTGACTATATTCGTATCAATGAGGAGTGGTCCTGTGAGCATGCACTAGCTCACATAAGAAAGTATGGGCGTGATTCTGAGATTTTTAACATACTCTATGTTACAGATAAAAAAGGTAAGTTAATTGATATTGTACGCATGCGTCGTCTTATCATGGCCGAGCCGAGTTCTCTGATAAAGGAAATGTTGAATTATAATTGTGTTAGCATTTCGGCCTATGAAGACCGTGAAGTTGCCGTGGAGATGATTCAGCGTTACGACATCAGTGCACTACCGGTACTGGACTCGGAGGGTGTTTTATTGGGGATTGTAACGGTCGATGATATTTTCGATGTAGCTGAAGAGGAAGTGACTGAGGATATTCACAAAGGCGCTGGGGTGTCACCTCTGGAAACGCGCTATAGTGTGGCCACTTCGCTGCATCTTTTTCGCAAGCGAATTGGCTGGTTGCTAATTCTGATCTTTGTCGGATTAATTTCTGCGAGCGTTATTTCACATTATGAAAATTACATGATGGAATTTATCACTCTGGCGCTTTTTATGCCTATGGTTATTGCGAGTGGTGGTAACTGTGGAGCTCAGTCAGCCACATTGATGGTGCGTGCAATCGCAACAGGTGACCTGGAAGTACGCAATTGGTTTATGGCAATCAGTAAAGAGTTGGTAGTTGGTGTTTTCTTGGGTTCGGCGATGTCTTTGATTGCCGCAGGCGCCGGTCAGCTTTATGGCCACGATGTCAGGCTTACGCTTGTTGTTGGGCTAAGTATGGTGACAATTGTGTTTGTTGCCAATGGCTTTGGTGCCTTGTTGCCATTTGTATTGAGCCGACTCAAGGTTGATCCGGCTACTGCAAGCAGCCCTCTGATTACCTCGATTATGGATGTGCTGGGTCTGATTATCTACTTCTCCATAGCGGTTCTGGTTCTTGGATAATTGAGATCATGTAAAGCTGGTAATTTGATCCGGATTAATCCGGGTCAAATCAGTCCGGCTTCGTTAAAACTGTAGTAGCCAATGCCTTGAGGATCTTTGTTCTTTTGTCCGAGGATAATATGATCCAGCAGATCAATGCCGATGATGCTTGCAGCTTCACGTAGTTGTCGGGTGACTTTTATATCGGCACGACTGGGTGCAGGATCACCGCTGGGATGATTGTGGACTGCGATTATTGCAGAGGCGCTGAGGCGTATGGCTTCACGAAAGACTTCGCGTGGGTGTATGAGTGAATTGGTCGCAGTGCCCGACGTCGATTCGGTACGGCGCAGAAGTCGGTTTTTTCGATCCAGACAGAGTACCCAGAATTTTTCTACTTCAAGTCCGGCAATCAGAGTGCGGAAGTGCTGCTTTACGATTTCGGGTGAATTAAAAATGGTTTCTTTGCTGTTATCTTCTTTGAGTATGCGTTTGGCAAAGCTCATAACTGCAAGCAATTGCAACGCCTTTACCGGACCGATTCCATGGATTTTTTTAAAGTCTTCAGCGGACCAGCGTAACAAGCTAGACAGTGATCCGGCCTGGTCGATTAGTTGACCGGACAATGTCAGCACATCGGTTCCTTTGGGGCCACTGCGCAGGATCATCGCAAGAATTTCGCGATCGCTTAGAGCATCTGCGCCGTATTGTTCAAGTCGTTCTTGTGGCCGCTCGCTGGCAACCATGTCTTTGATCCGACGATTGGGGTAGTATAGGGTATTCATTGTTTAGTCTGTTACCGGAAGACTTATATGTCTTCCAGTTTGATTTTCGGTAGCATTGGAGCGCTGGTGCAATTTTGATTTGTAGCAAAAACTTAGCACAGAGCTTAATAAAGTTTTGGCCACAAAGAGGCACGAAAATGCACAAAGACACTTCATTATGATTTTGTAATAGCATTAAATGAACGATATAGAATGGATGCGTTTTAATGAAAGGTGGAATCTCATGAGTCTTATTCAATTCAAAAGGTAACATTTCTGAGTTTTGGTGCATTTTCGTGCCTTTTTGTGGCTATCAACTGGTTAAGCATTCAATGTCCATTTTAGTTCTGGCTTTGCCGAGTTCAGATCAAGAGTCTGATCCACGCAAACTCTCTATTTGCCGCTTACAAAGCCCAACCTTTGCCCACTCTCGAATTAAGGTTTAGCGCCTGCACGGGAACTTTAGCATTCATGAGTGGATCAACGATGTGAATCGTGAAATTGCAGTTACTGTCAGCGATTTCGGCAAACTTGTTTTGTACATGTTCTACGGTATTGCAGTCCCGGCTTAGATGCGCGAGATAAACTTCTTGGATGCTCGAGTTGCCGTTTAGGTTTTTTACCACTTCATAGCAGGCATTATTGGAAAGGTGCCCGTGTCGACCCCGGATGCGCTGTTTTATAGACCACGGTCGTTTCAGGTCTCTCTCCAGCAGTTCTTCATCGTAGTTGGCTTCCAATACAAGTATCTGCACCGATTTAATGTATTCGGTTATATATTCAGGTACATAACCTAGATCGGTGATCCATGCCAGGCTTCGTCGTGTTGAGAGCAAGTCGTTGTCTTCACCCCAGTGGAAAGTAAAGCCTACCGGATCATAAGCATCATGTGGCACAGTAAATGAGCCAACGTCAATGTCGCGAAATTTGAAGGCTGTGCCAGTCTGAAATAGGTTCCAGT
Organism: Puniceicoccaceae bacterium; assembly: GCA_050301675.1. GTDB lineage: Bacteria > Verrucomicrobiota > Verrucomicrobiia > Opitutales > Coraliomargaritaceae > Lentimonas. The sequence goes on along the minus strand of JBNKZP010000025.1, from coordinate 8,994 downwards.
TCACTTGTTTACAGAGTTTGCGCTGTACGGCTTCGGCAGTATCGCGATTGGCAAAAATTGGTAAATCAGCACGCTTGGACAGCCCACGAATGCCCTGTGCATGGTCACTGTGCTCGTGTGTGAGGAATACGGCGTCAATCGTATGGATCGACTCTCCAATGTCTGTAAGCATCTGCTCAATGCGCTTTCCGGAAAACCCTGCATCAATCAGGATGGTACTATTTTCAGTGCGTAGGAGTGAGCAGTTTCCGCTACTGCTAGAGCCAAGTATTTGAAAAAAAGCTGACATCTATGTGTGTGTTTAGTTATTCCATAGCTTGAAGCAAAGCATTTTTCAAAACTTGCTATACTATCAGATGTTATTTTAGCCTGCTATTTTTTGATTCAAGTTAATGAAATAAGATACTAGTTTGCATCTACAGTTATTTGCACACAATCTGTAGTTTACCACCAACACTAAAGATTCACAAAATGCAATCGAGCATGAAAGATAAACAAAGTATTTCGGCACATGAAAAACCGGTTTTTGCAACTGCGAAGCCGGCTAAATCGTACGATACTGAATTCGTCCCTTCCGATGAGTATCGATCCGATTTACCTGATATGCAAAATGCCGATGCAAGAGAGATATTGGGAGCAAACGTTCCAATTCTGAAGGTAGGCATTTCAAACTTCAGGTTGCCGCTGCGTTACATTACTGCCAGCTCGGATACTCAAACACTCGAGACTTCGGTCACTGGAACAGTCTCTCTGAAAGCAGGGCAGAAGGGTATTAATATGTCGCGTCTCATGCGTGTGTTTTATACTTTTCAGGAGCGCATTTTTACGCCCGACATGCTGCGTGAGGTTTTGCTTCAGTATAAAACAGAGTTGAGCGCCCATCGTGCACAGTTGCGACTGGACTTTGAATATCCAATTCTAAAACCTAGCCTGCGCAGTGGTCTAAATGGCTGGCAATATTATCGGTGTGCTTTTGAAGGTAAGCTAAGCGAGTCAGGTCATTTTCAGAAATTCATTCACTTTGATTTTATTTATTCATCCGCTTGCCCGTGCTCTTCTGAACTGGCAGAACATGCGCGTGAAAGCCGCAATATTTACAGCATACCGCACTCTCAGCGCAGTACTGCTCGTATAAGTGTCGAAGTGGCAAAAAACGAGCACCTGTCGATTGAGGATGTTCAGCATTTGTGTCTGGCTGCACTCAAGACAGAAACCCAGGTTATGGTCAAGCGCGAGGATGAACAGGCATTCGCTGAAATGAATGGGGCGTATTCCAAGTTTGTTGAAGATGCTGCAAGACTTGTGTACAAACAGCTCGATGCTGAACCGCGCATTGTCGATTTTCAAGTTGCCTGTGCACATCTGGAATCATTGCATTCACACGACGCGGTTGCAGTCATTAATAAAGGCATCCCCGGAGGATTTACGGGTGAGTTTGATGATTTTAAGAGTTTGATACGTTAGATTTTCTGTTTGCTCATGACTATGCTGATTCGTGATCATTCGGGTAAAGTGCCCGAAGAATTGTTTGATGTGGTAAATATAAGGGACGAGGTTGTTGGCATCGAAACGCGTTCTGTTGTGCATCGCAAGCAACTGATGCATCGAGCAATACATGTGTTTGTATTCAATTCAGGCGGACAGCTTTACTTGCAAAAACGTTCGCTGACAAAAGATTCATCTCCCGGGAAGTGGGTAAGTTCTTGCTCGGGCCATGTTGATAGTGGTGAAGATTATGATTCAGCTGCGCTACGTGAGCTAGGTGAAGAGCTTGGACTTTTCGATCCGACAGAATTTAGGCGTGTCTTTAAGGAGTCTTCCTGTAACCAAACAGGACAGGAATTCGTATGGGTTTACCATTGTGAGTCGGAAGGGCCGTTCCGGCTGGATCCCGAGGAATCAAGCGAAGGTCGCTGGGTCAATCTCGATGAACTGAGTGACTGGATTCAATCCAGACCATTTGATTTTGCTCCATCGTTCATCTATTTGTGGAAGAAGTATTTGAAAATGCGAAAGCCCGATTCACAGCATCCTTAAAAACACAGTTAATCGTCACCGAAATCCAAGTCGAAATCGATTGATAATATTGTCTGATTGATCAATTCGATTTCGACAGAATACTTTCAAATCTCTCTAGAATTGGCATTCTAGTCGCGCGACATAAAAAGTCGAAGAATATACCAGAATAGCAAGGCGACTGAAGCAAACAGTTGCAAAGAGGCTCCTACATATTGATCTTCCTGATAGTAATGCAAAATATTTGAAGTGTCGTAAAGGATTGCAGCACACGCAAAAACAATCATTGCAACCGAAAACCACATTCCGAGGTTGAACCCAAACAGCGCTCCGCAGAGGATTGCTCCTATGGCGACAAAGCCACCGACTGTAAGGGCGGTTCTTAAAAAAGAGAAATCTGTACGGGTGATGAAAACGGTTGCCGTAAGGCCAGCAAAGAGCGTCAAAGTCATAATGACTGCATTGGTCAGCACTTCCGGGCTACTGTAGTGGACAGCGACGTAAAGAAGTGGGACGAAAATGAGCGCTTCTGCAATTACGTAAAAACCCAGGCCTGCGTATTGTGTTGCTCTGGATCCGCTGACAGCCATTGAGCGGGCCATCCAACCGGATAACATGAATACACCGAGAAATCCGAGCCAGCCTATAGAGCCGCTGTTAAAAACAAGTGCAGCTATTTGATCTGCCAGAGGTGTGCTGAACAAGGCGATTTCAATACCAATAAATGCCAGGACTGCACCGGCCAGGTGCATGTAGGTTTTGCGGATGAAGGTTGCTTTAGCGTCACCGCCAGCTTGTGCAACGGCAAATGGATGAATGCTTTCTTGGTACATAATGGTTTTATTTGTTGAGGTTAGAATTTGATTGAATACATTATTGTTCAAACACTAATATTTTTGCCAAGATTTATTTTATATAAACAATAAAATTACATACGATTATCAAGGTCTGATTGTATGGTTTTGATCGGTTTTATTCTTAGGCTGGATGAAGAAAGAGAGGCTTATAATTGTCAACCCGGCGAGGATACCAGGCATTCCTTCGTAAACTGTATTGTGTAAGCCGAAGAATCGCCAAACCAGTGCAACCGAGAGTCCTGTAAGCATCGCAAAAATACTTAATTTCTGACTTGGACGCAGACCAACACAAAGGGCAATCAGAAGTGGCGCAAAGGCACTTGCCAGGCCTGACCATGCCAGAATCACAAGATGAAATACACTCTGCTGGTTTATCAGGGCCCAAAACAGTGCAGCCAGTGTGATAAGCACTGTACCTGCTTTGATTACACGAGTGTTCTCAACCTTGTGTGGTAGCAGATCATGTGTAACTGCGGATGAACAACTGAGTATAAGTGAATCCGCTGTCGACATTGTGGCGGCAAATATGCCTGCCAATACTATGCCGGCGCCAAATCCGGGGAATAGTTGCTGTGCCATAGTGGGCAGAGCAAGCTCAGCATCAAAGTTTTCCGGATCACTGATATGAACTCTGGATAACATGCCAACAGCAGTTGCCATCATATAGAACACTGTAAACCAGACATAATACCATATCCTGGCATGGTGCATCTTATTCGTATCTTCCAGAGTCATAAAGCGCACCATGATATGCGGTTGACCGATCACAGAAAATCCTGCAAACAACCAACCCAGCACAAATAAAACAATGCCAGCCAAGCCCGGTAAGGCCAGATCCTTGGGAAACCAGTCCATGAAGCCTTCAATTGAGTGCATCGCTTCAAGAGCACTTGTAAGGCCACCCAGGGATGTGGTTGCAAAGTAGAGTAACAGTACCATTGCCAGAACCATAACGATCGACTGGGCAACATCAGTCCAGATCGACGCGCGAATACCTCCGGCCCAGCAATAAAGCATAACAAGAATTGCCCCGACCACAGCTCCTGCCCATGTGGGCCAATTCAGCAAAACATGCAGTGCTTTACTGCCTGCAACGAGTTGTGCACTCGCATAGGCCAAAAGAAAAACCAGTGAGATTAAAGCTGCAATTCGTTGCAACGAACCTGTACCGTCCTGATACCAGTTACCCAAAACTCCGGCGTAACTGACTTCATCACATCGTTCAGTCGCAGCATGCAGTCTGGAGTGAACAAAGGTTGAGGCCAGATAGTCGCCAAAGATCCAGCCAACCATCAACCAGATTGAAGCCATCCCGGTGATGTAGGTATATCCGATGACCCCAATAAACATGTAGCCGCTATTATTTGTTGCAACTGCGGAAAGACCGACAAACAGAGGCGGCACTGAAGAACTCGCTAAATAATAGTCTTCCTTTGTTCCACGGCTGCTAAATGTCGAACTGATTCCAACAAGAAGAAAAATCAGTAGAACTATTGTGAAACTTATAACCATAAAAGATGAAAATCCCGTTAGGTTTCATCCGCAGGATCTATCTCCAATTCGTAGGACCCTTCAGCATTGTGAACTTCTTTACCATTGAGCGGTGGGTTAAAGACGCAGGCCATTTTCATTTCTTCATGGGCACGAAGTATGTGACGGTCGTTTTTGTCGAGGATGTAGATAGTTCCAGCTTCAATCGGATAAACCACACCATCATCAATTGATTCAACTTCGCCACGACCAGAAATGCAGTATACTGACTCCAGATGATTCTGGTAATGCATCTTGAAGTCCGCTCCGCGATAAATCGTAGTAATATGAAATGAAAATCCCATTCCATCATTTTTCAGCAGAAGCCGTATACTATCCCAGTTGCTATCGGGGGATACAATCTTTCGACCATTACTTTCGGCCATCTTTAATGTTCTAACAATCATGAGCCTTATTTTTGTCTTATGCTTTATCCACTACTTCACTGGAATTGACCATCACATCGTCGAAATAGTCGGTTTCTTTTCGTATCTCTTTTAGTTTGGTACAAACTTCTTCGACTGATTTCTCAATAATATCAATGCCCTTGGTTAACGTTTCTTCACGTATAATCAAGGGACAGAGAAGCTTGATGACCTGATCATCCGTACCGCTAGTTTCGATCACCAGCCCTTTCTTAAATGCAGCACGAGTAATTTTACCAGCGATTTCACCATTAACACAATTGATCCCTTGGAACATACCCCGACCTTTAACTGTAAAGTTTCCTTCACCGTATTTTTCTACAATTTGGTCCAGACGTTTCGCTATGTAAGTGCCTTTTTTACGAACCGATTCGGCAAATTTGTCATCAGACCAGAAGGTATCGATCGCTGACTTTGCGGTGACAAATGCATGATTGTTGCCTCGGAAAGTACCATTGTGCTCACCTGGCTTCCATTGGTCATGCTCCGGCTTAAAAATAACCATCGCAAAAGGCAATCCATATCCGCTTAGTGACTTTGAAAGTGTGACGATATCCGGATGGATGCCGGCTTCTTCAAAACTAAAAAAATGGCCTGATCGTCCACATCCGGCTTGAATGTCATCTATGATCAGAAGCACATCGTGCTTTTTACAAACATCTGCAAGTCGTTTGAGCCACACCATACTACAATAGTTAACTCCACCTTCACCCTGAATTGTTTCGACAATTGCGGCTGCAGGCAAATCAACACCACTGCTGGAATCTGACAAAACCTTGTCAATATATTCAATCGTATCTAGCTGGTCACCAAGATATCCATCATAAGGTACTCGGTGCGCTCCGGTTAAAGCAATGCCAGCACCGTCACGATGATGCGAGTTAGCCGTCATCGAAAGTGCTCCCAAGGTCTGGCCGTGCCAGCCATTCGTAAAACTCAAAACGTGTGACCGGCCTGTTATTTTGCGGGCCATTTTGAGTGCTGCTTCAACTGCATTTGTCCCGGTTGGGCCAGTAAACATCAAGGTATAGTCCAGATTGCGCGGGCGCAGTATCTTCTCACGGAAAGTCTCCATAAATTCCTTTTTTGCATCTGTGTATAGATCCAGACTGTGAGTGATTCCATCAGAGTTAATGTATTCAATTAATTTTTGGCGCAGTACAGGATGGTTGTGCCCATAGTTTAATGCACCTGCGCCGGAGAGGAAATCAATATACTCATTATCGTCTTCGTCATACATAAATTCGCCCTTTGCACGCTTAAAAATTCGCGGAAAATTACGCGCATAACTGCGTACTTCGGATTCAAGTTCTTCAAATATCTTCATTTTTATGCTTTAGGGTTGGTATGCGAATGGGCCGACTCTTAACAGATATTCAGAGTCGTGTCCGTCCATGAAATGTTCTTTCCGATCAAAAAAAACGGATTTCTCAGTTTTTGCGCCCAGGCTTTTTGAAAGGCTTCTAAAAAGTGCCCATGATGCCTGGTTGGATTTCGTAATCGTTGTTTCGAGAAAGCGTACATCGCGACATGCATCGCAAGCAAGTAAGGTCTCGAGCATTTGTTTGCCAAGACCTTGTCCGCGCGCTGTAGGCGAAACGACTACCTGCCAGACAAATATCGTATCGAATCTCTCAGGTATCAGATATGCAGAAACAAATCCAAGGTACTCTTCTCCACGCCTGGCAAGAATAGATGTTTTGCTAAAATGTGTGCACTGCAATAGATTGCAATAAAGAGAGTTGGGATCCAAGGGTGGACTAAAGGCAACTAACCGATTTACCGGTATGCCATCTCGTGCAGTAGGATGTTGAAATTCAATAGAAGTGATATTTTGAGCCTAACAGAAATCTACTGTATCACTTCAAGAGAATTCTTCAAAAAATTTTCAGACCTACAATAAAGAGGTATGTGATTTCAATTTTTTGGTAGTAACACGGGATTGCGTGATCATTCCAAACCGTTCTATAAACTTGGTATTTTATAAGGGTCGAAACTCAAAATAAAGGCTAAGGTACAGCAGGCGGAGTGTCATCTGTTGTTTGAACTACAGGAAGAGGCAGCAGTCGCTGTTGCCACATACCTGCAAATTTTGATTCATTGATTTGCGCGGCGTAGCTGTCGAATTCATCCATGCGGCCAGCTGTGTATGCTTCAACTGCGAGATGGTAGGCAGCTTCTGCTCGAATGGATTCCGCAATGGTGGTATCTGCTGCAACTGCACTGAGTCGGGCAAGTCCTTCTTCAGTATTGCCACTGCGGTAACGGGCAAATGCCTGGCCGATTCGTGCTCGGCCCGCAAGTATCGGTTCTTTAAGCACGGAAGCCGCAATGTCATAAAATTCGATGGCCTTTTCGTAATTTTCATAGGTGTAAGCTGGGTCTGCTATTTTGAGTGCAGCGAATCCACCGAGGACTTTGTTGCTGTGGGCTTGAGCAAATTCGGCGAGTGTGCCCTTCGCATCTGCTTCCGAATATTCGTTCTGTAGCGTTGATTCGCTTTGTTCCTTCACAATGCGCATGCCCTGGTAGCCAACGAGGATTAGCAGCAGGACAAAGATACAGGCGATCAGAAAGCTTCGGTTTTCTTTCCAGTAAATATTGACTCGATCTTCGAAGGAAAGGTTTGCGGAGTCTTTTAGATCAATCAAGTTGCGCTCGTCGACTTGATTGTCGTCCGGAAGCAGCGGGTTCTTGTTTTTCTTTTTAGGTGGGTGGTTCATGAAGGAAGTTAGAAGTTAGGAGTTAGCAGTTTGAGGTTTGCGACTTCGAACTGCTAATCAAATACTACAGTCTTGTTGTGGTAGACAAGTATGCGGTTGTCAAGATGGAGACGTATGGCCTGAGCGAATACGGTTTTTTCCAGATCCCTGCCTTTGCGAATCAGATCTGGTACCGAGTTGCGATGGTTGATTTGAACAACGTTCTGACAAATGATCGGGCCTTCGTCGAGATCAGCGGTAGCATAATGTGCGGTGGCTCCGATTAATTTGACCCCACGGGTATGGGCCTGGTGATAGGGCTTTCCACCGGCAAATGCTGGCAGAAAGGAATGGTGTATGTTAATTACCGGGCAATTTAACTTGTCGAGAAAATCTGCTGAGAGTATCTGCATGTAGCGTGCCAGTACTATCAGGCTGATTTCGTGTTTGCGGATCAGTTCCAGTTGTTTTGCCTCTGCGTCTGATTTGTTGTTCCTGCTGACTGGTACATGATAAAAGGGAATGCCGTAATGTTCGGCTTCGACACGTAGGGTTTCGTGATTGGAGATGATACAGGCGAGTTCGCCGTTGAGTTCGCCGGATCGGAAGCGCAGGATGCTGTCGTGGAAACAGTGGTCAAATTTCGAGACAAAAAGTGCGACTCTGGGGCGGTCGGATGAGCGAGCAACCTGGACTGTCATACCAAGTTCTTCGTGTGCGAATCGCTCAAATAAGTCAGCTTCTTCATCAGCTTTGTTGTCGGAAGGAGTCCATTCCAGTCTTTGGAAGAAGATATTGACTTCATGATCCTGATGCTGATCGGCATGGTTAATATTGCTGCCGCGCAGAAAGATCCAACTCGATACACGCGCCACCAGTCCGGGCTGATCCGGGCCGTGAAGCAGCGCGATAATGGATGGTTTTTTAACCAGGTTCATTTGTCTCAAAAGTCATTGGTTTTTACGAAGATATTGTATGCGCCGGATTCGCTTCGTTGCTGTAATCCTGTATGGATCTGACTTCGTAGCCTTTTTCACGCAATGCCTGGATGCCGTCGATCGCTGCCAGGGCAGCGGCAATCGTAGTCATGATACAGATATTGTGTTTCACTGCTTCAGTGCGGATCCTGTTTTCGTTTTGCCGTGGTATGGTCCCTTGTGGCGTGTTGATGATCATCGATACTTTGTTATTTTTGATCAGGTCGATTACATTCGGCCGTCCTTCACTCAGGCGGCAGACGTGCTTTACTTTGATATCGTTTGCTTCAAAGAGTTTACCGGTCCCGGCAGTTGAAATAATGCCAAAGCCTAGCTTGTAGAGTTTGCTGGCGATTTCGAGCGCTTGCGGTTTGTCGCTATCTTTTACGCTAACGAAGACGTCTCCTGATTTTGGGAGGGCAGGTTTTGCAGCCATTTGTGACTTGGCAAATGCCACACCGAGATCTTTGTCGAGTCCCATCACTTC
>JBNKZP010000024.1:0-14311 GCA_050301675.1 Puniceicoccaceae bacterium | reverse complement strand
ACCTCCTCCGTAAAACCCCAGCGCTGCAGAGGGAAGCTGACTTTGCTCGCCTTGAATTACCTTTTGCTCAAAAACGGGAATCTTGTGCTCGGATTCACCGACCAGTCGAACACGTGCTTCAGGAAGCTCTTCATCAAACAGTCTTGAGGCATCATCCTGTGAGACAATCGATGAAAAATAATAGGAATCGGTATTAATGACATAGCCAATTGGGTTTCCCCGGTCCGACCACATACCCTGATACTCATCTACTTGCGGCGCCACCCAGATGCCTCGATGGGGCGCCCGTACCGTGAGCGATTGAATCCGCGTTTTGTAGTGATCTATCTGTTCTTTGAGAACTTCCAGCTGTCGTTCAATCGGAGCAAGATTTTCAGCTTCGTCTTTGAGAGCGCTGAGATAAAGCGCTTTTACTTCTTTTAGTTTTGCTTCCGCACTTCTCAAATCAAAATTAAGTGTTTCATTCTTTAAGCGAAACAAGGGCTGACCTTTGTTAACATAGCTTCCGCTGGGAACAAATATTTCTTCAATAAATCCCGGATATTCATTGCTTATTTGACTAAACTCTTTGGCCTGAACCACTCCCGGTGCATGAAAGTAATTAGGGAAAGGCATCAGTCCCAAGGCTATAACCAATGCACCAAATAACATTCCGGTATTAGTGACAGCCTGGAGTCGATTCCGCTCCAGTTGAGGACTTGTCCAGAGATAATTTGCAAAGCGACACAATGGTGTTACTGCCCATGAAACCAGACAAATGACAGCCATGATGATACCAAGGATGAGGAACTGGTTGGCAATAAATAATATAATTCCGGCAAACACAACGATTCGGTAAATGAGCGAGGTGATACCATACACTACGAGCCAACAGGCTTCTACAAAATTGTTAGCCGCTGATTTTGCTTTTTTAATGCGCAACAGAAAACGTTCCGACAAGTAAAACAACTGCCGCGTGCTACGCGAAGTCAGGTTGGGAATTTCCAACCAGTCTGATAACATGTAGTAACCATCGTAACGTAACAGGGGATTCCCGTTAAACAGGACTGTCGTTACCGATGCGAGGAACACTACATTATAAGCCAGGTTGTGAATAAGTCCATCACCCGTATTGGCCCAGACAACCATTGCGATTGATGCAATAAAAAGCTCCACCAATATACCGCCAAAGGCCACTAAAATTCGTTGCCATTTACTCGGAAATGCCCAACTGGACGATGCGTCAATGAATGGTATGGGAGTAAACAGCATGAGCATGATTCCCATCTTATGTACTTCACCACCATACTTTTTACAGAGGAAAGCATGTCCAAACTCATGGCAAACTTTGATCACTATAACGCAAGCATACAGCATGAAAAGATTTTGGGGCGCAAGCACACTCTGGCTTTGATCCAGAAGCGCGGACCAGTTATCCAGAGCCAACTTGACCGCGTAGCCCACCATGCCCAACCAAATGAAGAAAGTTACCGGATTGAAGAAAAAACTTATATAAGGCTTAACCCGCTCAAGGAAATCGTTCGGGTCCAGAAAGGGAAACTTCGCAAACATTATGTTCAGCAAAGTTGCACGGGTCTCTTTACTTTTCCTTTTTTTGTAACGTTCAAAGAATTTTTGGCTATCCGCAGGTAATTCGTAATGAATTAAATTGGCATGGTACAGCTGTGACAGTAGTTGGATGACTTCTTCCTGACCAGGCGCCGTCTCAGGATTCAAATTTAAACATTCCAACCAGACGTCTTCAACTGTTTGTCGTGAGTTTAAGCGCACCAGAAAATCATACGCTGCGGGACGAAGGCGAAAGAACTGGTTGTTGAACGGATCTTCGAGAACATACCATTTCTCACCGCGAAAGAACTGGCGCGTAATTTTTACCTGCGAGCGCAAAGTTACACTTTGATGAGCCACTCGATACCAAACTTCGCTAAACGTACTTGAATTATCTGACATGGAATAAATACCTTTCGTAACGGATTTTAGTCTGTTTCAAGCTCTAAGAACTTACCAGAATCGCAGCCGCAAATAATCGATTGTCTTATGAGTTAATATAAATAGCGGGCTGCGTTTGCCGACTTTGAGCTTGGCAATTCCACTCATGCCAGGCCGCCACCAATCTTCAGCATCTTCGTTAAATCGACAACGTACTATAAATATATTACCCTCTTCTTCACTTTGTGCAAGTGGTTCGATGCGTTCAACAACTACAGGATATTTGTCATTGGGCTGACTCGCAAAAGCAAGGGAGCCTTCGTCGTTAACACTTAATTCATGAATGTCATCTTCGTCTACTTTTAATTCAGCATACAAAGTATCCAATTGAGCAATCTTATAAAGAAGATCACCTTGTTGCACCGGAACACCAATCTTCTCCTTAAGGTCACCTTCAACGACAACACCATCAAAAGGGGCAGTAATGTTCGACTGCTCAATAAGATAGCTCACCTTCTCCAGACGAGCAAGCGCCTGTTGATACTGAGCTTCAGCAATACGCATTTCCACAAGTTTGCCCTGCGCACGTGCTTTTGCGATTTCACGCTCAAATCGTATTTTATCCGCAGTTGCTGCAGACTCTTCCAATAATAATTCGCGGTCATCAAGTCTCAGCAAAGAACTGCCTGCCGGTATGAAATCACCCTTTTCGATGTTAACTTTTTTAATGTATCCGTCATTCGGCGCGGGAATATAACGAACATTCTCAGAACGTACAATAAAGGGCGCTTTGATTCTATAATCAATTCTCCAGAATACTGCCCATAGAAGAAGAAAAACACCTGCAATGCACAGTGCTTTGCGCAAGGTAAACTCTACACTAAGCATATCCTGCATTTTTTCTTTGAACCAGTAGTAGAAGCGAGACCCAAACCAGCGATCCCATTTCTGTAAGTCCAGCATACGTTGAGATACCTGATCTCCGACCAGCCGAAGGTGCAACTGTTCTTGCTCGGTGAATATCTTGCTGCGTTCAAAGGTGATGACACCCACCGCTTCATCCTCTTTTCTGATCGGGATGGAATACAGATGATTAATCCCTTGTGCAATACTGTATTCATTATGGTCGCGTGAGACGTAATTGGCATCCAGCGGCGGTGGTGAGAGAATTTCAGCATCTTGTTCCAGCGATTCTTCCATGGCGGCCTGAAGCTGACGCACAGCGTCCATCTTCTTTTCAAACTTTTCCATGTGACTGATTGCTGTCACATTAATGCTCTGTTCTTTGAGCCAGCCAATGCTGACCCGATCGCAATTAAACCGCGATGCCAGTTCATTACACAGTGTCATGTTGGCTGCCAGGAAACGCTTCTGGCGATTCAGCAATGCTAATAAATCTGCAGATGTTGCAAACGCTTCGACAGTTAATTTGGACTGCTCATGACTTAAATGCTCCTGAAAAGATGCAGGTATATCGTTGATTAATGAAAGTCGATCCAGCTTGGATTGGATCTGGGTCACCTCTGTTAGAGAAACAAGGTAAAGCGCTAGAATTGTCTCAGATGGAGATTGAGTCACCAATGGAACGATAAACAAAAGCGTCGCCCCAACATTCGCTTCTTCTGATAGTTTGTAATAGCCGGGAATGGTTGGTAATGAGTTTTCCTGAATCCATTTTTCGAAGACAGTCATAATGACCTTGTCTCTAGTTGTCGAAAATTGGGCATTCTTCCAACTACCGACCTGACGCCAGTCTTTTTCCGTTTTGTATACAAGCACTCCGGACTGTGCCTTAATGAATTGACCTGATTCAGAAAGATACTTGCCCCAGAAGTCTTTCAGTGATCCATCATACTTTCTCAGTTCCTGAATCTTTTCCAATTCATCAGGATCGATTCTATCTATTTCGGGAGATGAAAAATTGCTCATTTTATGACTTCGTTGATCTTAATAATTAATTCACCTGTAGCGCCAGGAGTAAGTGAGAAGTCGGCATTATCGATCAACACCTTTACTTTGCGCAGTCCACTTGCGGCATCAATGGTAGGAGCGATGAATTCAATTTCGCCCTGTCTGTCCACGGTCTCCAACCCGGAAGTAATTTCCAAGTCAACCATCTGCCCCTTCTTCAGATAAGCTGCCAGGCTAGCTTCAACATTGCAGACAAAATGACATTTGGACGAGTCGACTAACCGAAAAAGCTCTTCGCCAGCGCTGCAATCTTCGCCTTCATCCAAATAGACATCCGCAACTTTTCCGGTGAAAGGAGCCTCAATGGCACGTTGCTGTAGTTGGAACCTCGACATCTGAAGTTCAATTCCTTCCCGGATTTCCTCACTCTCTTTTCCTTCTTTTTCCGCAACTGCGAGATTATACTCCAATACTTTTTTATCTAACTCTTCTTGACTAACAACACCGGTTTTTTCAAAGAGCGACCGAGTTGAGTCAAGGTCTACCTTGAGCGTTTCCATTTTTGCGATAGCAGCTTCCAACTCCGCTTTACTATCGAAAATGACTTGACGCCGATTCACCTCCAATTGTTCAAGCACATTTTTGAGTTGGATCACAACGGTATCCTCCTTAACATTCTCTCCCTCACGGAAATGAATGGCATCGATTTTCCCAGCTACAGAAGCACTAATTTCAGCATCATGCAAAGGTTCTAAGATCCCGGATACCCGGTTAACCTGCGCGAAAGAAGTCAGCGAAAGGAGCACTGTGGTACAAAAAATTGCTATTATATTTTTAGATATGGACATAGTATAAATTGCCATTGTTGAGTTTAATTTAAAAGTTGATCTTCACTGATATCGATATCACGCGCGTCCAGAAACGTACCTTGAAAAAGTAATAATTCAATTTGTGATTTTTGGTACTCAACCATCTTTTCAAGCCTGACGATTTTTGAATCAGAAAGCTCACTTTCTATTTCAAAGACTTCACGGCTACTACTTTTGCCCTCTTCCAGTTTAACTAGCTCAGCCTCAAGCAGTTCTTCTCTGAAGTTAACAACCTGACTAGCTTTCTGATAGGTGTTAAAATTAGACTTCAATCGTTTGTAAGTGGTGATTGTAAGGTTCAGGATTTGAATCTCGACGCTCTTCAGATTCATCAGCGCTTGCTGTTTTCTCCGTTTTGCAGCAGACATCTGGCGATAGGCTTTTCGATCACCCATAAGTGGTATATTCAACTGCACGCCCGCCAGCCAGTCTGCCTTAGTTTCATCCTTAACTTGCTCCCAAGCTTCGGTTGCCGTTAAGCCAAGACCGTTGTAACCATAACTTAAGGTTAAATCGAGTTGTGGAAGTCGCTGATTCTTGGCATAAGCCAATTTTAAACCTTCTAGTTCAGCCTGCTCTTTTCGAATCAAATACTCGGGGTGATTGAGCAGAGAGTCCGCCACGACTTCTTCACAGGATTGAGTTATTGGGGTTACCTGCGGCTCATCAATAGGAATGAAAGAGAAATCGGCGCACACTAGAGACTGTGAAAAGTAGGTGTTCAACTCATTTCTTGCGTTGTGTAGTCTCTTTATTGCCTCTTCTAAAAATGCTTCACGTTCTGCAATTTCAGATTCAGACTGTAGTAGCTCTAGCTTTGCCATTTTACCCAGACGAAACCGCTCTTTATTATCCTCATAAATATCTTTGGCAACTTTCAACGATTCTTCACGAAGTTTTTTCACTTCTAAGGCCGAATACAGATTCCAGTAAGCAACCTCGACCTGTGAGATGGTACTCGACAGCCCACGCCGAACTTGCTGAAAGGCAATTTCTGAGGTTTTCTTTGCAAGCTGAATACGTACTCGCGGATTTTGAGGATTTTGTTCGCCCAAATTTTCAATATTTTCTTTTCTGAGCAAAGGTTGTGTAAAAGTAACTCCTATGAAGGTTTCAAACTGGCGTAGATCCTCACCATCGATAACACCACCAAGAATATTATTTGTCCCACCCTGGTTATTTACTCGGTCTATGAGCCTGTAATCCAATGCAATTGTACCACCTGAAGGAAGTAAGTTCTGCAATCTTGCATTGTACAAACTTTCTTCCTGATCCAAAAAAGGCCTGCTTGTACCTGCTACCTGCGAAGCGTTGTTATCCCGGTCGGTTACTTGCTGCCTTGCAATAACTTGAAATTCTGGTTCATAGACCCATGTCTCAGCTTTGACAGTATCACTGGTCGCCCAGTAAGCTTCCATTTGAGATTGAATGTCCAGATTACTCGTCAAAGCCAATGCTCTAGCTTGTTCCAGAGAAAGCTCTTTATCGCCAGGTTCATCAAAAGTATTAGGCATACCAACAGAGTACAGTTCAATGACAGTATTGGATTCATCAAGACTATCGGAGGCGTCAACGATGTCAGGTACATCAAGGCTTTCAGAGCCATCCAAAGCATCAGGCGCCATATCGACGGTGTCAGTTTCATTAAGCGGATAAGGTACGATAACAATAACAGATTCGTCAGTAGAGTTAGGCTCGTCTTCAAAACCGTAAGCGTCTAAGTCATCGGGTACATCAACAGCTTCGGATTCATAAACGCCGTCTGGTACTATATCGACAGTGTCTGGTACACCAATGGGATCAGAGGTTTCAACAGTATCAGGGATAATATCAACGGTGTCAGGTGTATCAACGGCTTCAAGCTCATTGGCGGCATCTAATGCATCATCGGTATCAGAGACGCTAGCAATTTCGGGTATATCTACGGCATCCGGTGCACCCAAAGCATTTACCGAGAAAAGAATTAATAATAAACAGATTCTAACAGCGCGATTATTTGATAACTTCATTTATTTACTTTGTTATTAACAGGATGTACACGTCTGTAAATGTATGAGGAAAAGAGCAACAAAGAAAAGCAATTCTCCTAGCTTGTATTAGTATCCTTCACACAAATTCTGTTCTTTTAATAGCAAACTAATAACTCAACAAACGATTTCATCATGTTTGCGAAAATCACACAGTTAGCAAGCTTCAAATTAATAAAAATTTGATCTGATTGGCTAAATGATTCATTTGCAAAACCTGCAGCACAGTCTGGAATTTTACACAAGATAAAAATGGATTATACGGGGAAGCAAAGTCGCAACCAAAAGCTGAAATGCTGAAAGCTGGGGATACGCTATATCTCACGCCGTTTCAACAAGCTCAAGACCCTGAGCAAGCCGAAGGGCAAAACCGCCAAGCTAAGTGTCGACAAAAGGATTGTAGCTATAAGCTTCGATAAAGATAAGCAAGCGGCCAGTACCGTGCAACTCGTGGAATCGAAATCGTTATCGAAATCGAATGATAATTTTGTCTGGCTCGATTTCGACTTGGATTTTGATGACGATTTGGATTTCGATTTCGACAGGATACTTTCAAACATTTCCAAAATTGGTATTACATATGACTGTATTCGTCCTTCCTAGCACAGCTTCGCGAGCCCAATTAAATTTTCCAGTTCCATGCCTTCTAATCGATTGGCACATTTAAACAAAGAAGCGCCTGCACAATTCTGCCGCAGCTTTAATACCAGACAGTGCAGCTCCTTCGACACGCCCGCCGCTGAAGGCATCTCCGGCGAGCGCCAGATTGTATTCAGAATTGTAAAAATAAGGATTTGTGTAACCTTTTTCGGATAAAGCGAATCCCCAACGATGACATACATAGGTATCCACGGGTGACTTCGAATGGTTCGCGACGGCCTCAATCATGAGAGGTCCGCGCACTTCGTCTTTCGAATCCCAGTGTAAGTCTGCAAATTCGGGTGACGATTGAATCGTAAGGCACGGCAATTCAGAGATTCCTTTTATTTGATTGTCTGCCAACCAGGTAATCGGCCCATCATTCAATTGCAAAAATCCATCTCCCGTTAATCCACTGGGCTCTTTGAGAATTGCAAGTGTTGTCAACCCGCGCTTGTAGCGAATAGACCGCAATGCATCTAATTCCTCGCCCGCGTAATTAAGCCCGCTAGTATTCAAAAGCGCTAAAGCCTGCGGCAGAGGCGCTGTAACAATCAGACAACGGGCTTGATAGGCTTTTTTAGATTGAGTAAATATCTGCCATGTCTGATTCTCGTATTTCACTGCATTCACAAGCTCTGAGCAATGGACATCAAGATTCTGTGCCAAATATCTGGGCACATCCGACATCCCTCCAACCCCGCAGTAACGTGGATAACCTTTTGGGTTTGAATCGTATGGAGCCTTTCTGAACCACTCTTTGACAATGCCTGCGTGCAGCCATTTTTCTACGTAACTTTGGAAGGCCGACTCGCGTACGGTAAAAAATTGAGCGCCGTGATCCAGTCGCGCACCTGCCATGTGACGTGTTGACATCCGACCGCCGACACCACGCCCCTTGTCAAGTATCTGCACTGAAGCTCCCGAACGCTTCAGTTCCGTAGCACAAAGCAATCCCGAAATACCGGCTCCAATGATTAAAACATCTGCTGTAATCACACTAGAATTTACCTTGGATGCAGGCCTCCAAACATGTTTTTAAGTCGAGATATTCCCACTCAAATCCCTTATTTTTAAGCAGTAACGGTACAATACCAAGATCTGAACAAAGTGTTTCTTTGCCCATCTGCCCAAAGAGCAGTTTTACCATGCCGCCAGGCATTGGCAGCGCAGTCGGTCGCTTTAGTAATTCACCCAGACGTTTCACAAACACCTCATTGGTCTCAAATAGCGGACTGACTGCATTTACCGGACCCTTTATATTGATGTTTTCGACTGCCAAACAATATATCCTGGTCAGATCGGGCAATCCAATCCAACTCATTCGTTGCTTTCCCGAACAGATTGGCCCACCCAGACCGAGTTTAAAGGGTATCAGCATACGCTTCAGCGCACCTCCCTGCGAACTCAGCACAAGACCAGTACGTACAAACGCAGTCCTGATGCCAACGTTCATCAAGGGCTTTGCAGCGTTCTCCCACTGATCACATACCTCCGCAAGAAAACCTTCCCCTTTTTGAGACTGCTCCGTTGGCCCGACCCCACACTGGTAACCGTAGTAATTGATTCCGGAAGCGCTGACATAATCCGGCGGATTATCCTGCTCGAGTATGGTGCGCACCAGTAACTTTGCGCCCTCGACGCGGCTGTTGAGGATACGTTCTTTTACAGTTCTAGTCCAGCGCTGCGCAACGGTTTCACCGGCAAGATGCACGACGACATCCACATCTTCCATTGCATCTGCATCCATTGTACCTGCATCCAAGTCCCAATGAACATCCGCAGCTTTGGAACGCGACAGACGCTTCACCCGATGACCTTTTTTCTCCAATTCATGACTGAGCGCTCGACCAACCATGCCGGTTGCTCCTGAAATCAATACTGTTTTTGTTACTGGATTCATGCTTTAAATTTATCAAGCGCTGCAAGTGCCCGCTCACGCCCTTTTTTATGCTCAATGATAGGATCCGGATAGTCAGCAGCACCCGCTGATTTTCGTTCGCCTTTGGAAGCTTTCCATGGTTCATGAATGTACTCAACCGGTAAATCGCGAAGTTCCGGAACATAACGTTTTACATAAGCACCATCCGGATCGAACTTCTGCCCCTGCAAAATCGGGTTAAACACCCGAAAGTATGGAGCGGCATCGGCGCCACAACCGGCGCTCCACTGCCAGCCCAATGTATTGCTCGCCAGATCAGCATCAACCAGCGTATCCCAAAACCATCGCGCTCCGGAATGCCAGTCCTGAAGTAAATGTTTTACCAGCAATGATGAAACGATCATCCGTACACGATTATGCATCCAGCCGGTTTCCCATAGCTGACGCATACCGGCGTCTACTATGGGGTAGCCCGTCAGGCCCTTTTGCCATTTCTTGAGTATCGTTTTATCATTTTCCCAGGGAAAGTCCTTATAATCAGCATTCAAAGGCACATCCGGAGTATCCGGAAAATGGTAGAGCACATTGTAGGCAAACTCACGCCAGTAAATTTCTTTGGAATACACCTGCGGACCACTCTTTCTCAAATTACAGCGATCGTGAAGCGCCGCCATGATTTGACGGGGACCGATCAGCCCCCAAGTTAAATAAGGAGATAATGAAGAGGTACCTTCGTAGTCGGGGCGATCGCGAGCAGTGTCATAATCATCGACCGAATCTTTCAAAAAAGAGTCCAGACGTGAGTGGGCGCCCGCTTCACTAATGTCCCACATTGATTCCATTTTTTTGTACCATCGTTTCTCTGGCATAAGATCGAAACGGTCTAAGGCTTCGGTCTGTGGCCATGAATCAGGAACTTTCAATTTTCTAAAATCACACTGAACGGGCGCTTCGATTTTGCGGTCTTTTACTTTTTTCCAATACGGTGTGTACACTTTATAAGGCTGTCCACTGCCCGCGGCAACTGTATGGGGTTCGTTTAACAAATTGCTGTTAAAACTTTTCACCTCAATTCCATCAGCATGTAGTTCACGCTTTATTTCAGCGTCGACATCTCGCAACGACTTTTGGTAGCGACGGTTCCAGAACACCCGACTCGCCCCGGTTTTCTCGATCAGATCACGTAGTTCTTCCAGACTTTTGCCGCTGCGCAATATTAATTTAGCGCCATGTCCATCCAGATCGGACTGCAAACTCTCCAAAGCCTTGTGCAACCACCACTTTGAAGCGCCACCGGGCGCCCAGTCGCCATATTCATCAGGCGCCCAGATAAACACGGGTATGACAGGCTCGCCTTTCTCAAATGCCGCGGCGAGCGCAGAATTATCAGACAGCCGTAAATCGCTGCGAAACCATACTATTGTAGAAGACATTGGAATGTAAACGTTACCTGATGGGGTTGCTTACCCAAAACAGAAGTTAATTATACTGAATTGATCATATTGACGGACGCGGAAAAAGAATGGTCTTCTCGCCCAGTTGCTTATGCTCCAGAGTATTCCCCCACTCCAGTTGACCCTCGATATGCTCAAAGGGTTCAGCGCCAATCAAGCTACGGATTTTATTAGAGATCTCCGGCATAACGGGTGTTAGCAGGACAACACTCAGGCGCAGTGCCTCAGCCATACACGCCAGCGATGTGCTCAACTTTGCCTGGTCCTCCGCCGCTTCCGATTTCGCAAGCTGCCAAGGCGCACGTATCTCAGCATATTTATTGATACCGGACACAAAGGCAAAAATGCGATCCAGAGCTTTGTGAAACTGAAATCCCTCAAACAATGGTAGCAAATCTTTCCGGGTTGTTTCCCAAAATGCCCGTAAATTCTGTTCCGGCTGCTCATCGACTAGAGCAGCCGGAACTTTACCCTCCGTATAGCGATTGCCCATGTTGAGCAAACGACTGACCAGATTGCCCAGATCATTCGCCAGATCGCTATTGTAACGACCCATGAACAAATCCACTGAGAACTCACTATCCTGCCCTACGTTCATTTCACGAGTCACAAAATAACGAAATGCATCCGCACCAAAGGTCTCAATTAAATCAAGCGGATCGACAACTTCACCGGTGCTTTTGGACATCTTTGCCCCCGAACTTAGCCACCATCCATGGACGAGAAAATGTTTCGGCAGTTCAATGTCGAGCGCCCTGAGCATAATCGGCCAATAGATCGCATGCGGCGGCACTAAAATGTCTTTACCGATCACATGATAATCCGCAGGCCAGATTTCCTTGAATCTATCCGTGCCATATCCCGCAGCAGTTATATAATTTGTCAGTGCATCAAACCAGACATAGGCGACATAATCCGCATCAAAAGGAAGCTCGATACCCCACTCCAGACGTGATTTAGGGCGCGAAATACAAAGATCATTGAGTGGCTCTTTCTTCAGGAACTGCAACACATCACCACTGCGAAAGCGCGGATAAATCATACTTTCGTTGGTCTCTATCGTTTCAATTAACCAGTCTTGATACTTAGCAAGCCTGAAGAAATAATTCGTTTCCACTACCTCTTCGACTTCACCGTAAATTTCCGGCCATTTACCATCTACTTTTTCTTTTTCCATAACGAACTGTTCCTGTCGCTGGCTATAGTAGCCATTATAGTCCGCTTTGTAGATTTCTCCTTTTTCATAGAGTTTCTGTAGAATCTCAGTAACTACTTTTTTATGACGCGCCTGTGTAGTTCGAATGTAATCGTCGTTAGATATTTCCAGTCGCTGGCAAAGTCTCTGAAATGCAGCGGCATGCTGATCACAAAACTCAAGCGGCTCAACTCCCTGCTTTTGTGCCGACATCTGAACCTTCTGACCATGCTCGTCCAGACCTGTCACAAAAAAGACATCATCCCCTATCAAACGACGAAACCGCGCCACAATATCAGTCAGCACCTTTTCGTACGCATGCCCCAGATGCGGCGCTCCATTGGCATAATCAATCGCTGTCGTGATGTAAAATTTTTTACTCATAAATAGCCCCAAAAACTAAAGAACCTTCTTTAGTTCAAGCAAGCTTGTAAATATGCCACCTCAGAAATTGAGTGTAAAGCAAAGTGCGGGGAAGGACTAAGATACTGAAAGCTAGTAAGACGCAATTTTCTAACACGGCGCCACGGAGATAAATAAAACGAATGAAAAAACTCTGTGTCCTCGTGACTCCTCCCTACAACCCTTAAAAATTTCATCTGATAGGAGTTACGTATATTAGTAGTTCTGGTAATAAAAAATAGGATATGTAATCGAAAGAAAAGGAACTGACTATAACAAAATTGCCTCCCCAGATATTTGAAGCTGAGAAGGCTTTTCCACAACTTTAAGAAAAAACGTTCGACAAAAAGATGCTCCTGCATCAAAAAAAGGATGAATGTTAATCAAATGAATAGCATTCATCCTTGCAACCCGCGGGCTCGTATGACTACACTTTCGGCATTTTAAAAAGCATGTCTGATTTTGTATAGAAAACTTATGGCAGTAATAAAACAGTACTCTGGAAAAACTACAGATGATTTCTGGCAGCAGGTATCTGCCGACTTATCCGGCCAAGAAGTTTATGAATACCATGTCCTTTTGGTGCAAGATGGGAGACAGGTGGAATTGAAAATTGATATTGATCTGGGAGGCGGTTTCGAAGGCGGCTATGAGTTTACTTCTTTTAAGGCGCCCGTTACATCGGAACGCGACTTTCGTTTTGCCTTGCATCATCAGGGCCTGATAGACACTGTCGGTAAGTTTTTTGGTATGGAAGATGTTGTGATTGGTTACCCGGAATTTGATGAAACACTAATCATAAAAACAAGTGACCGAGAACGAACGCGTCGGATATTCTCTGATGTAAATGTTAGAGAGATATTTCAGTCACTACGTTTGTTTACTCTTCATCTCACACATCACCATAAGGAGCCATTTCTGGAACTCACCATAGAAGAGGGCATTACCGATGCAGAAGTGTTGCGGAATTTGTATGACGCGTTTTGTAAGGTATTAAGTGGGGTAGAGGCAAAGTAAAGATCAGAAAAATACAGATGGTTATTTTCTAATTGCAAATCGAAGGCGCATGAGATTTGGCAAGCAACCATGAAGAGACTTAGCGCCATTTATAATGTTTGTACTCTGGTAATTGGAGTTGAGTGGAGCAAATTATAAGATCGATGATGGCGACGACAACTTGTCCAACACCGAACTCAGGGCTCTCTCCTTACCTTTCCACAAGCGGTTTGACCCGTGGGAGGAAACGCGAACGAGGATATATCCTAAAATCCGGTTCATTGTAACTAGGATTTTAGAGTAACTTCAAATGCTTCGAGAATTTGATGCTGCAGTGGAGAGGTTTCAGTCAATAATCCTTTGCGTTTGCCGGAATATTTTACTTCCGAGAGCGTTTCCATTTGTTCCATCACATCACGCACACTCAAGTATTTTAGTGGTTCATTTACTTTGGTGATTTGGCGAATTTCACTAACATAAATCAATGCCAGAAACTGTAAGAATAGTCGAGTGTCCATGGCCTGAGAACTGTGCACTCGCAAGCGTTTCATATCCAAGTGGTTCTTTAGATCATCAAAACAGTTTTCGACAACATCTTTAGCCCTGTAAACGCTCAGAGCTTCATGAGCCTGTTTGATCTTATTTGAAATAATACAGAAAAAGCTGCTATAGCGCTTACGAAATTTCGAGATTTCTTCATCATTAAATTCGATGCTCAAACCACGCTTTGGAGTTTGCTTGATGATCAAATAGCGTTCGTATAATTTTTCATGATCCTTAATTAGCTTTCCGGATTGAAGCTCTGCCTTAAGAGTCATCAATTTGCGAGTGAATGCGTCGTAAGCATGAGCCGCATGCTCTGCGTTGTAGTACACATGGACATAGAGCCGATGGCTGTGAGGGCCCCATTTATATAGCTTTGTGCATGCATACAGTGCTTCGTCTTTATTGACCATCAGATAATTGCGTGGTGAAGAGATCGATTCATAGTGCTCATCAAATATCTG
>JBNKZP010000023.1:0-14470 GCA_050301675.1 Puniceicoccaceae bacterium | reverse complement strand
AACTACCGATAATTCCCTCGTCTTGCCCTCACGAATTAACGTCAAAATTACTTCGCTGCCCGGAAGCATCTGCGAAATGACTAATCGTAGTTGTTGTGCGGATTCAATCTCAATATCATTCACCCGTATGATTACGTCACCATGACGAACACCGCCAAGATCTGCCGGTGAGCCCGGCTGTACCTGATTGACCAGTGCACCACGAGTTGACTCCAAATTAAATGCCTCCGCCAGTTCTGTAGTTAGATTATCCGGAACTAAACCCAGCAACCCGCGCCGAACTTCACCGATTTCAATAAGGTTTTTGGCCACGTTGAATGCCATATTCGATGGAATCGCAAAACCAATACCGATGCTTCCACCTGGTCCAAATATTGCTGTATTAATTCCGATCAATCGTCCGGCGGCATCAATCAATGCACCACCGGAGTTGCCTGGGTTAATGGCCGCATCGGTCTGAATAAAGTTTTCGTACGCTCCTGGCCCAATAACACCAACAGAGTCACGATCCAATGCCGATATAATTCCCTGTGTGGCTGTCAGCCTAAATTTCCACGGACTTCCAATCGCAAACACAACATCGCCTACCTGCAATTTCGAGCTGTCCGCAATCGTGATTGCCGGCAATGCCTCTTCCGATTCAATCTTAAGTACAGCCACATCAGTCTTTTCATCAGTACCAACCAGTGTTGCGATGTACTCAGTATCATTGCTCAAGCGCACACGAATTTCGTCCGCAATTTGACCATCCTGCACTTCTATCACATGATTATTTGTAATGATATAGCCATCCTCTGAAATAATAACGCCAGAGCCTCCACCGGCAGGCTCCAAACGCTCCTTGTCTTCGGGAACAGTCTGCTGCGGCAAAGTTTGCCCGAACCGGCGCAACAACTCCTCAAGGCCAAAGGGTGTACGCCGATAGTACGAAGGCCTGACAATTCTTGAAGCGTAGACGGTTACCACAGAAGGTGTCGCACGGTTCAAGACATCCGCATACGAGACACGCGGAGTATCCTCTATCTCTGTTATTGTTCTGGTATCTTCAAGGATCTTTAACTCCGCCAGTTTATCCGTTGCAAACAAGGAAGCAATTATTAAACAACCACAAATAAATAAGTTTACTAATTTCATAAAACAAACTTTTGCTGTTCAGACAAAATATACATTATCAGGTTCCGCAAGCTGAGAATCATTCCAAAACCCAGCCGTCCCATAAAAATTTAACCACAGAATACGCCAAGAACACAGAGATACATCATAACCAATTGCTCACGAACCGCACATCTGCAAATGACACCTTTTGAAATCGCTCCTTGTTCAAAAATCAAAGTTCGTCGGAAAATCGAAAGAGTAATTCATCCGGACGGGCATAACCCAGACGCTCCCGAGCGACTCGCTCCAGAAATTCAGGATCTTCCAAAAGACTCAAATAAATCTCTTTGTATTCAAGTTCTTTTCGAGCTTGTGTGAGTTTTTCTTCAATTTTAAGTTCCCCTGTTTTGAAATTTCTATATTCACGATAGGTTTGCATGATGAGGCTACTAAAAAAAACAACTAACACCAGCAACGATACAACCAATATTGCCAGGATAAAACGTTCTTTGGATTGTAGAAACTTTAGCATATGGAACTTAAGAAAGTCCATTTTGCTTTGATTGAAAAGTGTAATCTCTAATTCACGCACACAAGTTTTCATTTTTATGTACCAAGACTACTTTGGATTTTCGGAAATGCCTTTCCACGTTACGCCCAACCCGCGTTTTCTATTTCTGAGCCCGACCCACCAGGAGGCTCTACAACACCTGCGCTACGGCATTGAACACAAAAAAGGCTTCATTGTGCTGACGGGAGAAGTCGGCTGTGGTAAAACCACACTCTGCCGACAGCTACTTGAAGACCTGGAAGCTAACGAAAAGTACGAGACTGCGCTATTGCTTAATTCCAGAATTTCTGAGACTCAACTTCTCCAAGGCATTATGAAAGAACTGGGCGAAGAGTTTAAAGCTAACTTAAAAAGCGACCTTCTGGACACACTAAACGACATACTTTTGGAACGTATTCAGCAAGGACAGGAAATTGTTCTTATTATTGATGAAGCCCAGAATCTATCTTTCGAGGTAATGGAAATGCTACGCTTGCTCTCAAACCTGGAGACCTACGACCAGAAACTGCTCCAGATTGTTCTAATGGGACAGCCTGAATTGAAAGCCCGACTCAAAGAAAAGCGCCTACGTCAATTTCGCCAACGCGTTCTGGTTCACTATAATCTGAAAACACTCAACAAAACCGAAGTCCAACTCTACATCACACATCGTCTCAGCATGGCCGGCAGCAACGGACATCCTCCATTTACCCAGCGAGCTATCAGTAAAATCGCGCAAAGCAGTCGCGGCATACCACGTATCATTAATAATATATGCGACAAAGCTCTCCTCGCCTCTTTCATCCGCAACGGGATCAATGTAAATTGGTGGGATGTGCGCAAAGCCTTACAAGACATCGACAGAATGTCTTGATTAACATCAAGTCTTGAACATCGAACATTGAAGCTCAAACTTTGAACTTCAAACTTTAGAATAATCCCACCGTCCAAAATTATGAGTTTAATTAGCGAAGCTCTGCGCAAAGTTCAAAATCAACGAGCAAATAACCCTGAATTAGGATTCGATGATAAGAACCAGTCGTTTAACTACGTAGACCGTCCAAACCGAACAGGTCTTATGGTTGGTCTGGGAGTGTTTATCATAATACTGATCGGACTTGTCGCCGGTCTTACTGTTATACTGATCAACAAAGACAAATCTCAGACTGTTCAGAAACCTACTTCTGCTAAATCTGAAATACCCGCACCTGAACAGATTGCTCAACCCTCTATTCCGAAACCAACTACAGAAGCTGCCAAACCTGAAAAGCCCGCGGCTGAACCGAACCAGGAAATAGTAGACTGGCTTGCACAATCCAAAGTAACCGGCGTACGCATTACTGACAGCAGTAGCAAAGTAATCCTCAACAACGACGCCTTTATGCCCGACGATACTGTAAATATGGATCTAGGGTTAAAAATCCTGAAAATTGAAGAGCAACGTATAATCCTGATCGATTTAAACGGTGTAAAATATGTCAAACTACTCTGAAGAATCAAAGCGCGACTGTTCATTGCTCCAGTCCTGCGGCAAACGTTTGATCAGCTCCGGGTTGTAGCCTAATTCAACGAGTTTATTCAAGAGGCGTGCGTAAGTTGCTTCTTTATACTCGGGTTCACGCAGCATAATCCAGGCATATTTTCGGTTGGGATGTCCGATAATGGTTTCACCCTTTGCTTCGTCATAATGCAGAATCAAGTAGGCTGCTTTAAAGGGCCAGATAAACTGCATGCGCCACTCCGCATTGGTCTCTTTGTTGTAAACAAAACCAGTTGGCCGAAAAGTTTTCAGCGGCCCGTCAAAACTACCTTTTCGAAACTGATACGTCGTCTGAATTCGCCCGTCTGATTCTAGACGATAATGCTCGGTAGCATTGTACGCTTTCTTATCAACCAGTATCGGCGTGTAACCAACAACATACCAAGTGCCCATGAATGATTCCAGATCAACGTAGGAGACGGTTGGCGGTGGATTTTTTGAGGATTGGCAACTCACTAGTATAAACATAAAAGCAACCAGCACAGTTTGTATACTCTTATTTATCAGATGGCATCGTTTCATAAGCTTTCTCCTTTCATATGTTTTTGATTAAAGATGATTTCAGTTTTCCTCAGATAGTAACTGCTGGCAACAAAGCAGATTCCCACGGCAAAGCCGAAGAGACCAATGATAATCCATTGTTCCGTTGGTCCTGCTGCCGCATCGGCTATGTTGAGATTGAAAAACTCCAGGCAAGCACCGACGAATATAAATGCTATCGCTCTGGACATTTTAACCGTAGATTTCTGGATTGCGAAAAACAACGACTCTTTGCGCTTGCCACTGTTTTCTTCATCCTGATCGATCAGATCAGTGATCATTGAATCGACCAGAAATACCGCGCCACACAGAATTCCGCCGACAACGGAGACAATAAGCACCGGCCAAACCATCCCCTCTGGCAAGATTGGATAAGCGACAATCCCCATCAATCCCAGCGCACCCACTGATATCCAGGCCGGACGTGCTTTACCGTAGCGCTTCGAGAGTTGAACCCAGAGAGGAATCGACAAAACAATGCTGAGGGTGAAAACCGGAAAAATGATTTGTGTGACTGATTCTTCGCTCAGGTTGAGAACTAGCCGATAGTAGATCAGCGCCAGCGCAGAATTAATGGTACGACCCACTGCTGCAATCAGGCTTGCATAAAGAATCTTCCTAAAATCTTCTTGCCCGAAAACAGATAACGCTTCGCTGAAATTTGGAATTTCTATTTCGCGAATCTCCGTGCTGATCCGGTCACGCTTACAGAGACCCACTGCTGTAAGTACGCTACTCACAATTACTATGATAGCAACGACTGCTCCGCTATCTGTTCGAGACGCGACAACAGCAGCAACGGAATCATCTTTGAGCAAAAGCCCCGGCAATGCACTGCCAATCGTCAATCCCAGGATGCTCATCCCTAGTCTAAAACCGAGCAGCTTGTTACGTTCATCCGATAGTGGAGTTAGCTCGGAGCTAAGGCTTGTTTGCGGCAAGTCAACCAGCGTCATCCCGGTATTGACAAAAATGTAAGCAAAGAGCAGCTGCAAAAAGAGACGCAACTGGCTCTCTTCCAGTCCGACCGCAAACAACATGTACGCTGAAATTGCCAAAATTACGGAGCCGAAAAGTATGACTGTTGTATAAAGCAATTTATTTTTGCGAGCATGCATCAGGCCTGCTGACACGATAACATCGCTAACGGCATCCCAGATAATCGCTATTGCAAATGCGCTGCCGGCAAGGATCGGTGAAAGCCCTAGCAAGCGTGTGTAAAAGTCGAACAAATACAGTTGCAACAACATCTCCACGGCGACCTTGCCGATACTGGCAAGCCCGTAAGCCGAGAAGTGACGAAACTTTAGAGGACTTTGTTTGTTCTCTGACATCAATTTGTTGGCCAGCGCAAAGCGGGAAACAGGAGCGGAACAGAGCGCTTATACTCCTGATACGACTTTGAATCGCCCCATCGCTCGTCCGCTGATTTTTCCAGCATAGGAATCCCACTGATATACCTTAATAGACAGTAAACAAATAGTGGGGAACTCAGCGTAAGATACTGCCATCCACTCAATACGGGTAGTGCAATCACCGCCACACCAATCCAGAGGGTGATCTCACCAAAGTAGTTCGGATGTCTCGAAATAGACCACAACCCGCATTTAATAAACTTGCCCTTGTTTTTCGGTTCAGATTTGAAGCGATACTTCTGCAGGTCGGCAGTAACCTCAAATACATAACCGAAAAGCCAGATAAGACTGCCCACTACAAAAAACAAATCCACTCCGCGCTGCCTTCCGAAAAGAATTACAGCCATGACTGGCGCCAGCGTGAAGGTGATCCACAGGCCCTGAGCCGTCCAGGCAATCAGGAAACGAAGGAAGGATTTTTTTATCGCGTCAAACCGACCGTCTTTGCCGGAACGTTGAATCCGAATAAACAAAAATATGCCCAACCGACCCGCCCACAACACGACCATTGTAAAAAGAACAATCGACCGCAGACTATAAGCAGGCGCCAGCAACAGGCAAAACCCGGAAACACAGATAAAACTCATACCGCCAACAAGATCGTAAAATACTTCGGTCTTCTTCAAATAAGCTGGTATAAAAGCAATCCATTGCAGCATGAATGCAAGCGCCACCGGATAAAATGCTTCTTTCAGATTAATACTCAGCCACCGATTGCTTCCGATCACCACGATAAATCCGAATGCGACCAGCAAAACAACCGGTAGTGCGAAAAGCGCTTTCCTGTCTTCTTTACTCATTTGATTTATTGGGAGATCAACTTTTAACAATGACACGTTGCAACAACGCATCGCGCATCTGCTCCGAAATCGGTTGTTCGCCTAACCAGATGCGAAAGTACAGACGGGCAAAATCTTCACCTTCGATCGTGATGATTGACTTTCCATTGATCCATAGTGTAGTACCCTTTCCTGGCACGTAGGAAAGAGCTGAGCGATCGCCCTCGTCTACGGTTCGATACATGGCATTGATCAGGTCGACACGTTTCTGTATCAATGCCAATTCACTTGGAGACATGTTTTTTGACAGTATCTTTTCGGAGGATTCAAGGATAACTGACTTTTTAATCTTTCGCAGATAATCGAACTCGAGTAGCAAAGCATTTTCACCATTGAAGAGCTCATCCACACTGTCTGTTTGCTCTGCGTTGGTATAGAGGCGAGCATCATAGAGTTTAAAAAACATACGGTAGACAAAACGATAATTACCCGCCAGATCCAGAGATGTCTTTATCTCTCTTAGCTTTGAATCAGTCGTAGCAAAACTGTTTTGAGTGACCACCGAATAGCACAGTGCAGCAATAAAAACGGACAAAGAATATTTCATTTTCATAATAGCTTTATGCTTATATATCTGGTTTTCCACTCTAACCATACACAGAGGATGCAATTTTAAAAAGCAGCCAATCATTCGATGGTCTTACTCTTGATCTTGATCGCTTGACTCATCCCAACTCCGGAATTGCTTATAAGTCATGTTAAGAAAAAAACCCGTCGCCGTCATTGATGTGGGTAGCAACTCAATCAAATTGCTTGTTGTTCAAAAAGAGGCCCCGAACAACTCCATTGAACCAATCTACAAGAAAACCCATGAAACCCGCATTGGTGCAGGCATTGGCAAGAAAACTCCTAAATTGACTCAGGAAGCAATGACCGCCGGCTGCCAGTCAATCTCGGAACTCGTGCATATTGCCAGAAGCTATAGCCCTGAAACAATAAAGATTGTCGCTACCAGCGCCGTCCGCGATGCAAGCAACGGCAGCGAATTTGCAAACCGAGTGAACGAAGCCACCGGTATTCGACTGGATATTTTGTCGGGCACGGAAGAAGCCATTTATATCGGTAAAGGCCTGCGCTGCGACCCCGATTTATCAGCTATGGATAACCTCGTTCAAATGGACATCGGCGGTGGGAGCCTTGAACTTATACGCTTCAACCATAGCACTATCCAAAAAGCCTGTTCGTTGAAGCTAGGAGCCGTTCGCCTGACCGAACAATTCGTGTCGGACCGCACAGCAGTAATATCCACAGAGACCGAGACAAACATCAGGACTCATGTCAAAGAATTGATTCAAGTCAGTGGTTTTAACTTTGAACCTCTTACGGAACCTATGATTGGAACCGGAGGCGCATTTTCCGTCATCCGTTCAATCCTGGCTGCACAGGCAGGCACGACTATTGATAAAACATCCTCGGTTATCAGCAAAGAGAACGTCATTGAACTAAAGGCAACGCTTTGCAGCTTATCATTGGAAGAGCGTAAAGCCCTACCCGGCTTGTCTGAAGCGCGGGCTGATGTCATGCCCGTAGCGCTCATTACCATTGATACTGTACTGGCATTAGCCGTCCGCAACAGCGTTACCCATTCGTCCTATAACCTGCGATATGGTATCGCCGTTGAACTGCTTGCATAATTCGGCGTTAAACTGACGCCTTCTCCTTTGCTTTCAGGCGTTTACAAAACTCTTCATACCCCAGAATTTCAAATCGCCCGTCAAAATGCTCAACCAGAGCAGTTGCAGATTCCACCCAGTCACCTGAGTTCAAGTAATGAACAGTACCAATCATCTTGTCCGCAGGTGTGTGAATATGTCCACACATGATCCCGATACAGTTTTTACGTTTCGCCAGCAGTTCAACTTCCTGCTCAAAATTGCTAACATAATTTACTGCATGCTTTACCTTCGCCTTAATCAACTTACTGATCGAAAAATACTCCTTACCGCGCCATGACCGATACTTGTTATAGACACGGTTCAACCGCATCAACGCCCGGTAACCAATATCACCGAGAACGGCAAGCCACTTGGTTTTCTGAGAGATCGCATCAAACACATCACCATGCACTACCAGATAACGGCCCTTCTCTGTCTCGTGAATAAATTCCTCCACAATCGACAATTTACCGAATCGCATAGGAAGAAAACGCCCCAATATATCGTCATGGTTACCACGCAGGTAAATAACCTCTGTCTCCTTCTTTTCGATCCGCTTCAGTATGATCCGTAAAAACCGCGTATGCTCATTCTTCCAACCGCCCTGACGCTTCAGATTCCAACCATCAATAATATCGCCATTGAGTATGATACGGTCCGCCTCCGTATGCTTGAGGAAATGGTTTACCTTATCAGCCTGACAGTTCTTTGTGCCAAGATGAACATCCGACAGAACTATTGTTCTATAGTTAAGTGTAACTTTCTTCATTTCAATTTCTGCTATCAGATCCGCCAAGCACTGGCCACAGCTTTATATATGTACCAAAACCTACCACTCATGGTTCCATCTGTAAAGGGCTGCAATTTTAAAAAAGCAAATCGTTCAACCTTGCGACAGCCTTAATCCTACTCATTCTCTTGCTCTTAATCATATTCTTAATCCTAATCCTAATCCTTTTAGATATGTCAAAAAGATGATAAAGATTAGGATCAAGAGCAAAAAGAAGACAAGATATGAAAAGCATGACAGGATACGGTCGCGGCATTGCCAACGACACTGAAAATCTTCTGCAAATAGAAGTCGAAATGACCTCGGTGAACCGCAAAAACCTAGACATTCAGGTATCTTGTCCACGAGAGTGGAACGGCATTGATCAACAGTGCAGACTCTGGCTAAAAGATACCTTTCAGCGAGGTCGCCTAAACATACAGCTAAAAATCGAATCAACCCAATCTGCTTCAGCCGGCTTTGAGTGGAACCCTGAAAGCATAGATAACAGTCTCGAACAATTGAGAAACTATGCAGAAAGCCGCAATATTGATTTCGAGATCAACAGCCAATTGCTTCTGGACCTTGCAAAAACACTGAAAGCAGACGCGCGCCTGCCCGACTGGCGCGTCATTCAAGACTCTATTCAATCCGCCTTCGACCAGGCATTGACCGAACTCAATGTAATGCGCTCTGCAGAAGGTAAAACACTTGCAGATGACTTA
Organism: Puniceicoccaceae bacterium; assembly: GCA_050301675.1. Lineage (GTDB taxonomy): Bacteria > Verrucomicrobiota > Verrucomicrobiia > Opitutales > Coraliomargaritaceae > Lentimonas. Next base: position 5,342 of record JBNKZP010000023.1, on the reverse strand, counting down.
ATGCGCCGCATCCAGGCGCTTGATACGCTTCACAGACAAATCGCGGAACATTCAAAAAACGCTGTCCCCAACTACCAGGCAGCGCTAATGACCCGCCTCAGGCAACTACAACTCAATCTCGATATCGACGATGACCGCGTACTAAAAGAAATCGCCCTCTTCGCAGACCGTTGTGATATTAGCGAAGAATTGACACGACTGAAAAGCCACTTCAAACAATTCGGCGAATTTATTCTCAGCAAAAGAGCTATTGGCCGCAAAATGGACTTTCTCTGTCAGGAAATAAACCGCGAACTCAATACCATCAGCAGCAAGGTAACTGTAATCGAAAGCACCCAAACAGTAATTGAAGCAAAAAATGAACTTGAGCGCATTCGTGAACAAGTACAAAACATTGAATAAAGTATAAATTATGTCAGCAGAAATAACCAGTAGTCCTGGCGCCTTCGAGCCCGTATTTCAATTTTCCATCTACGCAGACAACAAAGTCGGACGTCTGAACGAGATCATTCGACTACTCTCAGAACGCCAGGTGCACATCATAGCGATGTCGATTCTCGACACGACAGACAGTTCCATCATACGCATCATTGTCGATTACCCGGATGAAGCAAAAAAACTCCTGGAAGAACATATGTTTTCATTTGTCATGAGCGAACTCGTCGCAGTGGAGCTCGTCAGCATCATAGAAATAGAAAAAGTCACCAATGCTCTGGTACAGGCAGAAATCAACATACACTATATCTACCCATTCATCTTCAGACCAAACAACTACTCAGCGCTCGCAATCAGCCTTGAGGACAACGAACTCGCAGCCGAAACGCTCACCCGCCATCAACTGAAATTGCTTGGGCAAAACGACATTACACGTTAAAGATTTGAATTTACCACACTAATCATCGAAGTTAACACAATGGACAACATTCAAGAAAAACTTAATAAAATTAAAAACGAGCCCGGCTTCATTGCTGCACTGGATCAAAGCGGTGGAAGTACGCCTAAAGCACTAGCTAATTACGGAATCGGCTCTGAAGCTTACACTAACGACGCTGAGATGTTTGATCTCGTTCACGCGATGCGAGTTCGTATCATGACCAGTCCTGCTTTTAATGGAGATCGCATCATGGGCGCTATCCTGTTCGAAAACACCATGGATCGGGAAGTCAAAGGTAAAAGCACTGCCGACTACCTCTGGGATGTAAAGCGCGTGGTGCCATTTCTCAAAGTCGATAAGGGTCTGGCGGATGAAAACAACGGCGCTCAGATTATGAAACCTATGCCCGGATTGGATGAGCTATTACAGAGAGCTCGCCGGAAGAATATCTTTGGCACCAAGATGCGTTCGGTCATAAAGACTGCCAATCCGGACGGTGTTCAAGAAGTCGTTGCTCAACAGTTTGAAATTGGCCGCCGTATAATCGATACCGGCCTGGTTCCAATTATTGAGCCCGAAATCGACATAAATAGCCCTCAGAAATCAGCAACTGAAGATTTACTGAAAACTGAATTGCTAAACCATCTGGATCAATTGGCAGAAGGACAACTGGTAATGCTCAAACTGACGTTGCCCGAACAGGACAATTTTTACCAGCCCTGCATTCAGCATCCCAATGTACTTAAAGTAGTTGCCCTTTCCGGTGGCTATTCCAGGGAAGAGGCAAATCAAAGACTCGCCCGACAAAACAATATGGTCGCGAGTTTCTCACGTGCCCTGAGTGAGGGTCTGAGCGCCCAACAAAGTGACGATGAATTTGACAAGGTACTGGATGCATCCATCGAAAGCATCTTTAAGGCCTCATGTACCTAGGGCTTTGATGAGCCACTCAGCGGCGCTGGATTGACTCTCGGCGCACAACAGTTTGCGCAGCTCAAGGGCGCCTGCGGCTGCCGACCGGGCGGCATTGTTATCTTCCAGTGCATTTAGGATTTGTTGTGCGAGTTGCTCTGGTTTGGCAGCGTCCTGTATGTATTCAGGGTGCAGAGGACGATCCAACAAAATGTTGGCGATCCCAATATAGGGAATTTTAACCAGTAGTCTGCCAAGCAAATAACTAACCGGATTAAGCCGATAAACGATTGCACCAGGTATGCCAGATAATGCGCAGATCAACGACATGGTTCCTGAACTCATAAGAACAGCGCTGGCTGGCAGAACATCTCCATCGTTGCCCACCAATTCGATCGATTCCTTAAGATCGCTATAATCTTTAAGCACTATATCGAGCAAATCCCGTATTACACGACTGGGATAAATGACTTTTGCTTTTAAGTCAGGTTGTGATCGAAGCGCAAAACGAAATCCATCCAGTAAAACCGGAAATATTCGGCTTACCGCTGCGATCCGACTCCCGGGAAGCAGTAAAATCGGCGCCGATGCATCATAGCGGAGTGGCAACTCGTACCGTGGATGTACAAAAGGATGTCCGACAAACTCCACCGGCAGCTCTGTATCGGCAAAGCATTTCACTTCAAACGGAAAGATAACCCCGAGCCGATCCAGTGTACGCGCCATTGCAAAACGTCGCTTCGCCTTCCATGCCCAGATTTGCGGCCCGATATAATAACTGATACCAATGTCGCCACCACCTTTCACACTCAGCCCTCTCTTAAACATCTGATCGGCAATGCGTAAGTTGAAACCAGGGTAATCGACCAGGCAAATATGCTTCGGTTGATAGCGTTCTATCCAGCCCAAAGTCTGATCAAATAGTTTTTTGAAAAAACTGTAGTGACGCACTACTTCGACAAACCCGACAATGGAAACCGCGGTCAAATCGTACAAGAGTTGTGCTCCTGCCGCCGCCAGCTTGCTTCCTCCAAGACAGGCAATTTTCAGATCCGGATAGCTCAGGCGCACATCTGTAATCAATTGAGCAGCATGTTCATCTCCCGAATGCTCACCGGCAATGATCAGCAAGTCGGGCCGACCATTGATCGGCGCCGCAAAATTGGCGGGTACTGGATGTTGTGTGGCCATGGATCTTACATGCTAAAAAAGCTATTTTTCAGCGTGTATCAGTTCCGTAATCCGGATGGCAAGCTCCAGCGCAGATTTACCTAGATCCGCACCCACTTTTGGCTGGCCGGCATTCTTCACCACTTCAAGAAAGGAAGTTAATTCAAGTTTAAGTGGCTCATCTTTCTCAATTGGTATCTCTTCACGTACCAGTTCAACACCCTCTTTACGAAGAAAGTGGCCACTCTGATTCATAAAATCCAAGGAGAGATAATTTGCAGACTGGAATATGCGTATCTCACGAACTTTCTTGGTACTCACACGACTTGTATTAACATTAGCCACACAACCGTTCTCAAACACGATGCGTGCATTGGCAATATCTTCACTATTTGAAAGCACATTAACGCCAACTGCATCGACACGTTTTACCGGTGAACGCACCAGAGCAAGAATGATACCCAGATCGTGAATCATCAAATCCAGTACCACACCCACCTCAGTGCCACGTGGATTGAACGGTGCAAGACGATCTGCGGTGATAAACTGTGGAGCATTAACCGCAGCTTCCAGATAGCTCATGACTGGGTTGTAATGTTCGATGTGACCTACCTGAATTATGCGGTCGGTCGCCTGTGCAGCTTTGAGTATCGCCTCGGCCTCTTTCAAGCTGGTACATAGCGGCTTTTCGATCAGCAGATGACACCCCTCATGAAGCAGCGCCAGCGAAACTTCGCAGTGTCGATCTGTCGGGACAACAACACTTACCGCGTCACAGACAGCCGCCAGATCTGACAATGAATCAAATCGTTTACAATCATACTTCCGACAAATTTCACCCGCACGCTCATCATCCGGCTCAACAATGCCAACCAGTTCACACATATCCAAGGTTGAATAAATACGTGCGTGATGTTGCCCCAGGTAACCAGTGCCAACGACTCCACAACGGATTTTTGAATCTTCCGACATACTTGCATACAGAGAGGATCCGATGAGAATGACAATAATAATAGACTAATCAACATTGCTCCTGTTTGATCCAATCAGCACACTCCAGAATGGCGGTACCAACAGCATCACAAACCAGGCGTCCTTGATGAGTTAAATTTATGTTGGATCCCTTTTGCACTAGCAAACCCTCATCTGCCAGACGTTTGAAAAACGGCTCCATCCGAGCCATTACACCCGGCAGTTTAAATCGTGCATTGATTGAATCAAGATTGATACCGGCATTCATTCGAAGCCCGAAAATGATCGCATCCACCATCAAGGTGGCGGCATCCAGTTTCAATAATTCCTCTTTCCCGAGCCGACATGACTTTACCCCGACAATCCATTCATTCAAGCTGGCTGGGTTTTGGTACCGCTCGCCATTAAACTGACTCGCCGCTGATGGGCCACAACCAATCCACTCTGCCATTCGCCATGTATTTATGTTGTGAAGGCATTCTGCTCCGGCTTTGGAAAAATTGGAGATCTCGTACTGCACATAGCCCAACTCCGCAAGTAGTTCCCAACCGCGTTCGTAAAAACGCAACTCCCGCTCCTCATCTATTTGAATGGTTCCTTCGGCAAGTTTGATGTAAAGCGCAGTGTCCTCTTCAAAGGTCAGACAATACGTAGACAGATGACTGGGGTTGAGTGAAGCAGCTTCGCGAATGCTTGCTTCCCATTGCTCAATTGTTTGATTTGGCAATGCAAACATAAGATCCAGATTGGTCTGGGCAAAACCAGCTTCCCGTATCAATTCCCAGGCGCCGTAAATCTGATTCGGATGGTGCAAGCGACCCAAAGACTGCAACAATTTCGAATCGAAGCTCTGCACTCCCATCGAAATACGCGTTACCCCCAGGTCTCGCAAAACTGACAACTTATCGGCTTTTACAGTAGAAGGAGCCATCTCAACAGTCCATTCAAGCGGTTTATTCCGAAGAAACCTCAGCATCGACTGGCCCAGTCGTTCGAGATCTTTTGCCATCAAAAGACCCGGAGTACCACCACCCCAGAAAACCGTATCTACAACGCGATCCTGTGGAAGCTTTTCAAACTCAAACTCCATAGCTTCCAGATAACGATTCAGATCGCTTCGATGAGGCTTTTCCTGATAAAACGCGCAAAAATCACAGGTCGACGCACAAAACGGAACATGACAGTAGAGCCCTATTGCAGGTTGAGACGAATGCACCGGGGCCAACTCTTTTTCTTGCAGATACGTATTCAATGTCTCCATTTGATACCAATTTTAAAAAGTTTGAAATGATAGAATCGAAATCGTCATCGAAATCCAATTCGAAATCGATCGAACTAGGCAATATTATCAATCGATAGCGATTTCGATTTCGACTGAATACTTTCAAACCTTCTGTGATTTTGTACAAGATAC
>JBNKZP010000022.1:0-15430 GCA_050301675.1 Puniceicoccaceae bacterium | reverse complement strand
ACAGTTTTCAGAGCAAGCATCACACGAGCCATTTCCCCACTGGACGCGATCTTATTCAGTGGTAAGGGCGACTGCCCCGGATTGGGCGAGAACTGAAATACACAATGGTTGTCGCCAAATGCCTTCAACTCCGGTTCGTCAACGAATTCAACTGTCAGGTGTGCATTCTTAAATCCAAGCATCAGCAGTAGTTTCATTGCTTTTTCGGTAAGTTCTTTAGCTGCTTTTTCACGTATTTTACGCAAGTCGGATGCTTTCGCCTGAAGCGTTTTCTCGAGTTTGTCAGCAGCTTTGCATTTCTCTTGTAGCAACTCATCGACATTGCCCTGAGAGGCCAGTTTCTGCGCCATGGCTTCCCGCTTCGCAATGACTGCTTCAACACTGCCACCATATTTGCGCCGCACCTCTTGCCAAAGATTCATCTGCTCCGTTGTAATCTCAACAGCCTCAGCATCAAAGTCGAAGTCATTTGCCAGTCGCTCGGTCTCTTCACCTAGATCCTGAAGCTCGATCAATACACTGCGCGCACGTTCCAGCAAAGAACCAGCATCACTATCCAAATTAACAAGTTCTTCATATTGGCTAACGATTCTGTTGAGTTGATCTATCAGGCCTTCTTCATTTAGCAGACCTGCAGAGCATTGAGCTGCAAGCGATACAAACTCCTGAGCACTCGCCATGCGCGAATATTCCTTTTCAAGGGCCTCAATGGACGCTTCGGATATTTGCAGGCTATCAATCTGTTTGATCTGTCTGCGCAGAAAATCAATTTCATCTTCAGACAACTGTTCACCGGTTTCCAAATCCCTTATTTCTCTACGCGCCTCACACCAGTTCTTGTAGTCAACTTTGTAGCCGGCAAGCCGATCCGCATTTTCGGCATAAAGGTCTAGCATTTCCAGCTGGTAGCGCTCTTCAAACAGTTTTTGAGGTTCGCCCGGCCCGTGAAAATCGATCCACGCCTCTCCCAGCAATCGTAGCTGCGCCAGTGTCGCCATGCTGCCGTTAACCTGAATACGTTGCATTTTATCGCGATGAATCCGCCGCTTTAGCAAGAGCACGCCTTCTTCACAAAGTGGCAACCCCGCTTTTTCCAAAACACTGTCTATCGCTACAGGATCTGAAAAATAGATAGCGCCTTCCACATCAAGCTGATCGGCACCACGACGAATCATCGTCTTGTCAGAACGTCCACCAGAGAGCAGACTCAAAGCTCCGAGCAAAACACTTTTGCCGGCGCCGGTCTCACCGGTCACTGCGGTGAAACCAGCATCAAACTCCAAGACCACTTCATCTAAAAGCGCCAGATTCCTGATCTTAAGATATTGCAACATGATAAAACTTCTTATTTCAAATAACTGACCAGAACTTGTGCAAGGAGCATTAATGGAATTACACCAAATATAATGGTGACTACGATACAGAGAAACGTTGTTATGACACCCAAGCGCAGTGCAGCGGTGAGCGATAGTAGCAAAATGCAAAAGCCATAGACAAATACACCCAGAAAAACCGGAAAATATTCGGTGGCAATTAATTTAGGATTTATCCCGTAGTATAACATCAGGAACAAAATCGCAAACAGAACGGTCCATGGTAGTAGCCCTAGCCCCAGGGCTGTACGCACTCTTCGCTGCTCAGTTTCAGCGCCGAACCAGCGCCCAAAATTACGCATCAACCAACCAAAAAGAAACAAACTGACAATGCCACAAGCTCCATACAGAGCGAGATACAGAAGCAGTTCTTCCGGTTTCGACTTAGCCGGAAGTGGCAGCAAACGACTGAATTGTATGATTCCAAAGATTACCGCTACCAGCAATGCAGTACCATGCCCTCTTCCGGAATCCAGAAATTGACGCATTGAGTAAGCCGGGCGATATAAGAATGTTAGCAAAGAGGGTTTGGCATTAGGATTGTCCATAGCACCTGTATTTACACTTTTTAAGGTTGTCTATACAAAGAATATTATATGAAAAGTTACATTTTTAAAATTTCAGTAATTTTATTTTGTTTGCACGTATCCCAATTTTTAAATTTGGCTTAGTGGCCTGGTTGTTTGCTTTTATCTGCGGCATACACCTGCATGCTCAGGATGCCAGCCAGATGGGTGTTAGCAATCTGCAATTGAAGACCAATGAACTGATCAACAACGGTCAGTTCGAGGAAGCCATACCTTTTCTTGAAGAACTGATCCTTCGAATCGAGACTTCCAATGACAAAACCATTGAACTTGACCTTCCCCTGTTTTTACTGGGAGTTGCAAATGTTCAGCTATATATCAGCACCAATAATCGCGAAGCGCTGGATGCTGCATTAAAGTGTTTTGATAAGCTCGAAAGCGATTACCCGGAAAGCAAAAAGCTCAAGGATGCAGTGTTAAAGAAAGTTGACGTCCTGCTCATACTGGACCGTCAGGATGATGCCGCTGAACTGATCCAACAGCTGCTTGCCAATAAATATCCTTTTAGACTCAATCGAAGAGAAGTTAGTGACCAGTTGGTGCGCCTTACCCGAATTTATTACATCAAGGAAGAGTGGGAAAAAGGACTCCCAATATTTAAAAAGCTAATCGAAGTTGCCAGTACAAATTCAGACAAAGCATGGGGCGCTGCTGCCTGTTTTGAGGCGTACTCGAATCTGGAACAGTTTGACAATGTGATGACTACTTTGTCTGCATTGGCTTCTGAATCGGAAATTCGTTATATGTACCGGCTCAATGTGGCTATGCTTAAAACAAGTGACAAGATGATGAAACAAGGACGCCTGACGGATGCGGCAATCCTGCTCAATCTAATCAATACCAACGATGTCATCCTCGATTATCACAAAGAGTCGATTGCGAAAAAGAAAGCAATCGTAGAACTCGCGATCAGCCTGGAGCAGGAAAACGAAGAGACGAAAAAACTCGAACAGGAAATCAGCTATCATCAATCCACTTTGTTGAAGCTCAAGGAATTGCCAACGTTGCGGACAGACTTGTTGCTGCGCCGCGCCCGTAATTATACTCGGACAGGACGTGACTACGAAGCGTTCTGGATGTTCAATGATCTGATGACGGAAAATCCGGAGGATGAAGAAATTGAGTATTTCACCTACGCAGCCTACAAAAGTGCCTTAAAACTCGAGAAATACGAAACTTCCATTGCCATTGGTAAGAGTTATCGCAGCAAATTCCCCGAAGGTAGATTTTATTCTCCAACGACTATGGGAGTCGTGAATACACTAAAAAATCAGAACATCAGCACGGAATATGTTCCTATCTCCAAAGATTTTATCGATAAAAATCCGCACGATCCGGTAGCAGCTAACCTATTGGCGATATGGTCCACATATATGATACAAAATGATCAGGTCGAAACTGTTATCGACCAGACAAATCAGTGGCTTCAGATGCACAGCGACCCCGTTTTCAAAGATGGACTTTTTTACTGGCTTGGGCTCGCAGAATTGCAATCGGGCAATTACGACGATGCCATTGCCAACTTTAAGAAGGTGCTAGACCTGTATCCTGAAAGCGGATACGCCGAAGACAGTCTGATGCGTACCGGCGTCTGCTACTTCTACGCCACCAGATATGAAGAATCTAAAAGCCCGTTTTACAAATATACCGAGATTTACCCCGAAGGCTACGCGATCGACCAGGCATTTTACTTCCTGGGTGAACTGGAGAAAATCACTGGGAATTACGAAATCGCCCTGCAACGTTTCGAAAAGGCCGATGAATTAACCCAACTGCAGGCAATCCATGATAATTGTGCATTTGGCATCGGCGAAATTTACGAGCGACAGGAACGCTATGATGAAATGGTGGAAAATTTCAAAAACTACCTGGAACGCTTTGGCAATTCCGGGGAAGTAACCAACGCCATTTATCAGTTAGGTAGAGGCTACGAATTCCTTAGTCAGCCGACCGAGATGCTCGCGCTTTACCGTGACTACATTGAACGCTATGCAGGTGACAGAAACAACGCAGGGGTTGATACATTGATCGAAAGCTTTGCTGAAAAGTACGAAAGCAATAAGGTAATGTTGACCGAAACCGTCGCATTTTTCGACCAGCTGGAAGAAGACGTCGATTTCCGCACACAGATCGTCACGGACCGGGGCTTTTTATTTGAGTACTTCTTCAACAATAAAAAAATCGACTCATTCTTGTACAATCGCTTACGCTCACATCCTGAATTCAACGAACAATTGGCTTACGATCTGTCTCCCATTGATGAGATTATTGCCATTTATCGCAAACAACAGTCACTCTACCCGCAAGAACCTCCTGTCGAATTTTTCCGTAAAAAACTTAAAGATTTCCGCAATGCAAGCAACCGCATCGGAACGACCCGTATGCTGATGGGCTTGTACCGCAGCAATGTTGTACTCGAACCAGAGCAACCATATGATAGCAATTTTCTTAATGAGATTACGCCGCGAATGATTCTCTACATCGCCGACTATGCACGCAGCCGCAATGATTTGGACTTCGCAGTTGAAGCCTGGAATACAGTAGTTGCAAAGTTTCCGAAAAAGGACTCCTCCATCGTGGCTCATATGCGACTGGCAGATTGGAGTGAGGAAAACGGTGACTTTGAAAAAGCGATTGATTATCTTGAAAGTGTTACTGAAAAGTTTCCCGGCACACCTAAATTGCCGGCAATTATTCTGCGTCAGGGTGAGCTTTACACTTTAAAAGGTGATCCGGAACGTGCGCGCGAAAAGTACAGATATATTCTCCGCGTACCTGCCTGGAGAGGCATACTACATGCGCAGGCGCTGTTCCAGATCGGCGAATCCTATATGGCAGAGAAAGAATACCTTACCGCACATGGTTATTTCGAACGAACGTTTGTAGCATATTCACATTTTGGAAAATGGGCTGCCAACGCCTACCTTGGAGACGCAGAAGCTCTGATCGCGCTCGACCAGAAGGAAGATGCAATTGCAACATTGACAGAAGCGCTGAAAGTGTTGCCAAAGAACATACCGGATGAACTGATCCAATCCATCCAAGATCAATTAAACAAGTTAACCTCATGACGATCCTGATAAGATTTTTCAAAGTTTTCTCTGTCATGGGACGCTTTCACCCGCAACTGCCTTTTTGGATCGCTGCTGCACTTTTCTCCCTGCATCTTTCCTGCTTTGCGGAAAACACCTATTGGATACAGTACGGCAAAAAACCGGTTTACGTGAGACAAATTGACGAACGCTCGGAACGCATCCTCAAATTCGTCCATTACAAAGGCAACCGATTGTTTCTGGAAATGGAAACCGAAGGCAAAACTGCTGAAGTCTCTCTCCCGATCAGCAAATCCATGATCAATACATTGCACCTGGATATTGATGAGATGGAATTGGCAAATAAACTAATCTTTGAAGAAAACTATTACGGAGCAGTTGAGTTACTGCGTCCAAAAGTCTACCCGCTGATTCGGTTTCATAAAGTTCCGGAAATGTTTTCAGAATTACACACACCAATACGGACTTTAATCAAAAGCCTGATTGATTTGGAAAACTTCTCCGAGGCAGAAGATCTGCTCAGTCGGATTTCATTGGATTACGTCGATGTCAAGTACAGTGAACTCGCCATTGAGTTATTGGATAACTATCTCTCGCTCCAGGACTATGATGCAGTGACTCGAGTCATCAATCAATTGCCGGTGGGAGGCGTTTACTCGGAAAATACTGCTTATATGATCCGTATTGCCAACATTTTGCGTGGCGCTGGCAAACCGTTCGCAGTTATCCCAATTTATCGAAAAATAGAGAGACATGTCAGTGGTGAGCAACACACCGAAATACGCATGTGGCTCGCCTATAGTTTGATCCTGGTCGATAATATTGATGAAGCTTCACTCATTATTGATGAATTGGAAGAACCCGATCCTAAAGACGAGTTATTTTCCCTCTACAAGCTTCTGCAAGGTTCTCGCGCGTATCATAATCAAAACTACGCCGACGCACTTGATGTGTTGACTCGTGGCTTTGTCCGTGCACATACATCCTATTTATGGGTACCTGAAATGCTTTATCTGATCGGCGACTGCTACGCTCAAAGCAAGCATATCACAGCAGCACGCAATGTCTGGACGGAAGTAACGATTCTCTATCCGGATTCACTGTGGGCTGTAAATGCGACTGAATCTCTGAAGCAATTACCGCCATCCACACCCGAAGCCAGCGACATAACAAACAGCACTTCACAAATGTAACTTATCTCTGTTTATTTCAATACACGATGCATACAAAACGAACCACACTTCATCTAATTACGCCTCTTGCCATAGTTGCACTACTTGCAGCTGTTTTGCAATTAACCCTGCAGCAACCACTCAATGCACAGGAAATAGCCGCAGCAACAGAAGATGCAAATGCTGAAAAAATCGAAACATCACTTATCGAAATGTATAAAACAGGCGGTTGGGCGATGTATCCGCTGACCCTCTTGTCCGTTGGCATGGTTGGCCTCATTGTTTACAACGCCCTCGCAGTTCAATCCGATCGAATACTACAACCACAGCTTGTGCCGGAAATAGATCAAGCGCTTGAAGGATTGGACATTGAACAAGCAAAAGCACTGTGTGAATCAAATCCCGGACCACTGACCAATATCATCCAGGCAGGTCTATCTAGGACTGATATCTCTGATTATAATATGGAACAAGTTAAAGAAGCCATGGAAGAGGCCTCAGCTGAAGAGCTTTCCGGTCCATACCTGCTGATCAATTACCTGTCGATCATTGCCGCACTCTCACCAATGGTCGGGCTCCTTGGTACGGTTTCCGGCATGGTCAAAGCATTCAATGTGATCAAAACAGAAGGCGCCGGCAGTGCACAGGAACTAGCTGGAAACATTTCCGAGGCCCTCATAACAACCGCCACCGGCATGATCATTGGCATCCCCGCGATGTTCTTCTTTTTCTTTTTCAAAAACAAATACGGAAAAATCACCTCGCGCATAGCACGCATCATCGGTGATCTTCAATTTACTCTAAAAAAGAGACTCAACCGCGCAGGTTGAGCTTAACACAAAGGCAGTGCTGAAACCAATGAAACCCTGGACCCCAGAAGAAGCAGATCCGGAGTTTGAAATGACACCGATGATCGATGTCGTGTTTCTGCTAATCGCATTTTTCATGACACTGATCAGCTTTATCAGTTCAGAGCTTATCAAAATCGAATTGCCGGAAGCCGAGCAAGCAACTATCCCGGAGGAACCGGGCGAACGGCAGTACATATCCATCGACGCCAAAGGCCAGGCACACTGGGGCGCCAAGCCAATCAGTTACGAAGCCATCCCAGCACAACTTGAAAAATTGCGTCAACGTAACCCGAAAGTAAAAGTTTACCTACGCGCAGATGCCAAAACACCCCATAGCCATGTTAACAAAGTTATGACAGCCTGTGCTCAAGCAAAAATCTTCGATGTTATTTTTGCAAACAATAAGGATTAGACCATGGCAGCAGTTAACAAAATCTTAGAAACAGAAGATAAAGTCGACATTACACCAATGATCGATGTAGTTTTCCTTTTGTTGGTTTACTTCATGTTTCTCCCCCTTCAGCAAGAAGCAGATATCGGTATCCGACTACCCAGCAAGACACCTCCTGAGGTACAGAATCTCGAACTGCCAAACGAACACATTGTCGACATTTTCCCCAACGGAATGGTGCTTTTGAATGGAGCGCCGATGGACTCCACCGATAGCCGCAATATGCCTCGCCTGACAACAACACTGACGCGCCTGCGCCTATCCTCGGATCGAATCGGCACAGACACCGTGGTTAAGATACAGGCCGACCCCGACTCGCCACATCAACGCTCTATGGATGTTCTCAATGCCTGCTCCAAAGCAGACATTAGCAAAGTGTCATTTGCCGCGTACAACTTGTAAGAGAATAACAAAACTCTACCGCTTGATTCAAGAGACCGACTCAACATGCTTCAGGAACCAAAGAAGAAAAAGATCAATCCACTGTTAATGAAGGTGATCATCGCCAGTCTGGCGCTTCATCTGGTCGCCGGAGTTATTGCCGGTTCCGTTAAATTCTATAACTACATCAAAAAAGATCGCGTATTTGAAGAACCGCCACCGGCAGACATTGAGGAGCCACCTCCCGAAGTAAATGTTGAAATCCAGCCGGAGCAACCCCTGGAACAATTTGAACAAAAACTGGCGTTACCCTCAGTGGCCGAAATATCCATCGGCAACCTAGACTTAGCGCTTCCCGATATGGATCAAAATTTCACTGTCAGTGCAGCAGTCGGTAAAATCGGAGGTAGTAGCTTGCTGGGCGGCGCCAGAGGAAATATCGGCATTGGCCTTTCGAGCGCCAATGTCTTCGGGCTGAAAACACAGGCAGAAAAGTTTCTCGTAGTCATTGACGCCAACCGAAAAATGGTCTCCGACGACAAGGGTGGACTAAACAGCTATCAAACCATTAAAGATGAAGTTGCCAACCTGGTGGACAACTTCTTTGCCGGAACGCTATTTAACGTCATTTTTTATGATCAGGGCAAAGTCCTGTTTTTTAAACCAAAGCTAGTAGCCGCTGGCCCCCAAATAAAACAAGAACTCGTGGAATGGATGCGTCCGGTGAATTCAAGTCCGACAAACGTCGGATTGAAAGGCTTCGCACAGACCAGACCGATAATGATTGAAAAGCTACCCGAAGAACTAGTTCACGAAGTCTTACCCAACATTCAATGGGCTGGCAATCAAGTCGGATACATCACACAAATGGCGATTGAGCAAAATGCCGATGCGATTTTCATGATCACTGGCTATCATCGAGGATTTGAGGAACTGCGCCGGCCAATGAATAAGAAGGAAGCAGCCGAATGGGAACGCACTGAAAACTCAACAGCCTATCAGAACAAGCTCGCCAAACACAAATCGGAAATACCTGACATGAGAGAGCGCATCAAAGAAGAGTTAAAGGAAATCAACGAAAATCGCGCAAGAAATGGCAAACCACCACGCATATTGCAAGACCCTCAAAATCTCTACAAAAGCGCTGAAGAACTCGGACTTGACTGGAGATACAAACACCCAGGCGACGCACCGAGCTATGTGATCGATACAAAAGAAATTGAAGATTACTTCGAAAAAGTTGTTAAAGAATGCTACAAGTCAAGGAAAGGACCCTCAATAAACGTCATATTATTTCTCGCCGGAGATGAAGAATTTAGCGACGAGTGGGAAAAACAGCTTAATCAATATGTACGCTTTTTCAGGGGAAAGAAACGCATTCTACGCGGAGCCGAAGAAGTTGATTCTGCCCGTAGTTCACGTTCGAGTGAATAATCCTAAATGAGTCGACTTTAGCCCTGCTTTTGTGATCCACGAACACACGAGTCAAAGTCGGAAGTACTGAAACCATCGCTCTTGCAAAGCCGCCAAGCCCGCTAAGTTTTGAGATGTATTTGCGGGAACCAATACAAATCAGACCAACAGGTCCTTGATGTCATCCAGGCTTACTTTCGCATTTGCCGCTTCGCTTTCTTCAAACAACTCTTTGAGTATTTCCGCCTTTTTTGCCTGTAGCTCCAAAACCTTCTCTTCAATAGTATTGGCAGCAATTAGTTTGATACTGGTCACCACTTTCTCCTGTCCAATTCGATGCGCACGATCACTTGCCTGTGCTTCAGCGGCAGGATTCCACCACGGGTCAAAATGTAAAACTGTGTCGGCGCCGGTAAGATTCAAGCCCGTACCACCCGCCTTCAGTGAAATCAGGAAAACCGGTATACTTGCGTCTTCATTGAATCGGTCACAAAGGGCCAGCCGGTTTTTTGTCTGTCCATCCAGATAACAAAAAGTGTGTCCCTGCTCGGTCAAATATTGGGCAAGTAGCTTAAGCGCCGATACAAACGAGGAAAATACTAACATTCGGCTTCCGTTATCAATGCACTCATCAAGCAATTCTTCAAATGCAGCAAGCTTTGCTGAGTCAGCTGACGGAAAAGTCTCATCAATAATACGAGGATCCGCACACACCTGTCGCAAACGCAACAATTCTTTGAAAGCGGCAAATTGTACTCGCCCGGTATTTGCACCCGCCATCTCCAGATCAAAAATTTCACGCTGCGTCTTTTTCAAAGTATCCTGATAGAAACGCATTTGCCTCGAACCAAATTCACAAAAGAAGACCTTTTCAATTTTTTCAGGTAGTTCCGGAGCAACTTCTTTCTTGGTTCGTCGAAGTATATAGGCAGCAGCCCGCTGTGTCTGGCGTCTGGAATGCCAGGCTTTATCTTCCTGCGAGAGCTTGCTAAGGGCAGTGGCGCCAGTCAGATAACCGGGCATCAGAAAAGAAAAAAGCGAAAGCAGATCATCTAGCGAATTTTCCACTGGAGTCCCGGTCAGCAAAAAGCGTCCATGCCCCTTTAACCGTGTCAGTGACCGGGCATTCTGTGAACGTCGGTTTTTGATATGCTGCGCTTCATCGCCAATAATCACAGACCATTCAAGTGTTGAAAGCATTTCTATGTCTTGCCGGAGTGTGCCATAGGAGGTAACCACGATATCTGCATTCTCCAGAGCAATTGGCTCTTTCGCGCGCTTTATACCATGGTGCCTGCGAACTTTCAAACCGGGCACAAAACGTCCAGCCTCCCGAATCCAATTTTCCACCAGACTAGCAGGGCAAACCACCAGAGCCGGGCCTGCATTTGTATCGGTCATACCAATACACTCGATCAATGCAAGCGCCTGCAAAGTCTTTCCCAGCCCCATCTCATCCGCGAGAATACCCCCTAATTCGTGGCGATACAAATGCCACAACCATGCGACACCAATGCGCTGATAGGTGCGCAATAGCGCATCAAAGTCCGCCCGGATCGGAGCTGCTTCGAGTGCGCCGACCTGCTTGAGCGCACGACTACGTGATTGCCAAGCCTGTGGTGGTTGCCATCCTTCGGCAAGTTCATCCAGCAATTCCTCAGTATCCACCAGATCCTGTGTGTGCAGATTTTTTGAAAACGTGGGTGTAAAGGGTCGATCCGCCTGGCCGCTGACAGCGCGTTCGATCGCATGTAGTTGCTCCATGGATGTTTTATCCAACAGTGTGATTTCCTGATCATCCCCGTTAGCTGTTTCAATATAGCTGCGTCCGGATGCGATAGCGCGGCGCAAATCTGTTTCATCGCTGTCTTTGCTAAGTTTTATGTCTAACACAAAGCGACCGGAATCTTCTTTGGTTTCAATTTCCAACTGGGAGAGTTTGATGTTTTCAAACCGGGTTTTGAAATTATCCGTAAACCGTGCATGCCAACGCTCCTCCAGCATTTTCCAATAAGCTGCCAGAAAATTAAGTGTTTTGTGTCGGTCACGCAGCCACCATTTACGATTTGATGGCTCCAAAATAAAGCCCTCTGACTTCAGGGATTCTCGCAGCGGACGAATCGAGTCATCACTGGCAGGCAACCGGATAGCTAAGAAGTTTGGTGACCCGTCCACAACAATACAATCATCCGGAAATGCTTGCATCGAGTCCGAAGCTGTATCTGCAGTTGGATAATCGCCCGCACGAATCTTCCAGGTATTTTTTGCTCGTGCTTCGGCAATTCGCCTTGGATTTGGTTTTGTTGCTTCGCGTTTTGGAAGAATCATTTCCATTGTAGTTTGCCGCAAAGTAACGGGTTTCACTGGTTCATCGTCCTCTTCTTCAGACAATTCAGACCCATCCGCTTCTGGCAAAAATTCATGTACTTCGGGAAGCTTAGCATTTTGCCACTGAATCGGCGCACCTGGTTGTTTCACCCAGTAAACAACCGGTTCTTCAGTCAGTACAGTCAGCAATCGTAGCAATCGTTTGCCGGTCAATTGCAACAGGCTTGCCAGTTTGCCGCCACACCAGGACTCCACCAAAGACAGCGCCGCAAGATGAGGTTGTGCAGGTGCGTAGCTTCGTGTTGGACTGAGTTGGTTCAGCGGCACAATTTCACGACCAACGGCAGCGTCCAGCTTTACAACGATAGCATCCTGTTGACTCGCGGATTCCAGATTGGGAGGCAGAAAAATCAGTACCCGCATTTTTTCGCCTTCTGCTGATAATTTGATGGAGTTCAGACTCGCCTGCTTCGGTTCCTCAGGCTCAGCCACAACGTCGATCAATTCTTGCTGAAACTCCGCTGCATTGATTTTTTCACGCTTGAGCGCTTCATAGTGCAGAGCAATCGCGATTGCATGTGCACACATCTTACGCCGTTGACCCTCGGTGCAATTGCAACTGTTTTGAGTAAATACTGTCGAACGCAAATTGAGCTTTGGTTCGTAGCGCTCTTTATCGGCATTTACAATACCTGTTAAAACCGGACTTTCCCAAGTTACGGAATCAATCGCGCCGGTCTCGAACAATAATTCAGCCTCTTTGTAGACCAAGCCGCCCGCCAACTCTAACAGAAAATCGCGGTCGAATGTAGGAGGTGCTTTAGAGGATGTGTTCATTGGTGGCTTTCAGGCGGACATCACTTGCATAGACTGACAATGTAAAAGCAGTGTCCTTATGGCTAACTGTGGAACTCTTAATGTTTTCTTGCTCTCTGTTAAAAATACGAACAAAAAATTGGTCGATGTGTTAGAGTATTACTGCTATTTCCTGAAATTCTTCAATTTAGGATAATTATCACTTCTATTGTAGAATACCGTAAACTTGAGTTGGAGGACTCGTAATTAGGGTAGACAACCAACGGAACTCAAGACGCTCTAAATCAAAAAAATATGCCTCTACTACTCACTATCTACTAACAGCTAACCATACAACATGCCCTATACGACAACAGATCTGGAAAATATTCTCCAAAAGCTGATCAGCGACTGGGAGAATGAAGTTGTCGAATTCAAGCAAGGTGGAGCCGGTACCTCAACACATGAAATCGGTAAATATTTTTCTGCGCTTGCCAATGAATCCAACTTACGGGAAGTATCTTGCGCCTGGCTTGTGTTTGGCGTGGATAACAAGTCTCGCCAGGTGACAGGTTCGGATTATCGCCCGGATCGTGAACAATTACACAGTTTAAAGCATCAGATTGCTGAGGATACAAGACCGTCAATCACCCTGCGTGAGATCTATGAACTACAAACACAGCAAGGGCGAGTTTTGATGTTTCAGGTACCTCCCGCACCCAGAGGATTGCCCATTGCTTGGAAAGGACATTTTTACGCACGCGAAGGAGAGAGTCTTGGTGCACTAGGCATGGATAAACAGGATGAAATTCGCAATCAATCCAAATCCCTGGATTGGTCGGCAGAGGTTGTACCGGATGCATCCATTGACGATTTGGACTCAGGTGCGTTGCAATTTGCTCGTAATCGCTTTGTGGAAAAATATTCCAACCGCTTTACTACTGAAGAGGTCAACAGTTGGACAGAAGCTGTTTTTCTGGATCGAGCAAAAGTTACCATTTCAGGCAAAATAACTCGTGCTTCGCTACTACTTCTGGGCAAGGTGGAATCGTCTCATTTTTTGCTGCCGCATCCTGCACAGATGACATGGAAATTGGAAGACCGAGAACGTGCCTATGAACATTTTGGGCCACCGTTTTTGCTCAATACTACAAAGCTTTATCGACGAATCCGTAATATTCAGGTACAGGTTTTGCCGGATTATGAACTTCTGCGCCGCGAGGTTTCAAAATATGATCAGAAAATTATCCTGGAAGCACTGCATAACTGCATTGCTCATCAGAACTACCGGGAGAATGCGCGTATCCTAGTAACAGAGCGAGAAGATCGCTTGATTTTTGAAAATGTGGGGAGTTTCTTCGACGGTTCACCTGACGATTATGTCTTAGGTGGTAAAACAGCTAAAAGTTATCGCAACACATGACTGACACAGGCAATGGTTCAATTGAACATGATTGACACTTTGGGTTATGGTATCCACGACATGTACGAGGGACAGCGGCTTCGTTATTTTCCTTTGCCTGACTACGATTTAAGCGCATCAAATGAAGTTAAACTGACTATTTACGGTCGCATTATAGACCCAGCTTACAGCAGCATTTTAATTAAAAAAACTGAACTATCGCTAGCTGAAATCATGGGGCTTGATCGCGTGCAAAAAGGTCTGCCAATCGATTCGGAAATGCTCAAATGTTTACGGAAGAAAAAACTGGTTGAGGGGCGAAAGAACAGTCTACATGTAGCTGCCGATATTGCAGAAGCGACTGCCAGCAAGGCGGATTATGTAAAGATGAGAAGCTTCGACGACGCACACTATGAGCGCATGATTCGCGAATATCTGGAGAAATTTGGCAGCGCCAGTCGCAAGGAGATAAACGACTTGTTATTGGATAAGCTAAGCGATGCACTGAATGAGAAGCAGAGGCAGAATAAGATTAATAATCTACTCATGAAACTGCGAAAGAAGGGAATTATCCGCAATACAGGTAGCCGAAAGGTTTCTTCATGGTCGTTGTCGAAAGTGCAAAATCAATAAAAGAAAAATAAACTTTATTATTTTAGGAATCGCGCAAAAACAACTTGTTCAACTTATTAAAAATACTCCCAATTTGTTCCATGCTTTAAGGGCATAAAAGACTTAATCTGAAAAATCACTCGAACAATTTATCTTTGCGCGAATCCTTAGCTGAAAAAAATTAATAAAAATTAATAAAAATTAATAAAAATACAGAAGGAGGATTTATAACGTAATTATTAACATACAGTTATGAAAAATAAACTTTATTGTTTTAGCCGAAAAAAATTAATAAATGACCCTTAAATTTAAGATACAGTCCTACCAGACTGCGGCGGTTGAGGCTGTGGCGGACTGCTTTATGGGACAGTCGAAGTCGGAGGGTATTTTCAATCAATCTTCCAGTTTAACAATGTAGAATTAATATAAAGAAAAATTCCTTTGAAAGTGGTCAGTAAGCACAAATTAGATTGCTTCAAATGCTGTTGAGTTTTTCTATCGTACAGTTCAAAAAAATTTAAATTTCATTTTCATATATCCATTGTGAAGTCTAGCGATATACAATTATGCGTAATTTAATACTATCCCTAATCTTTCTTGGAATAGCAGGCTATGCCGCAAAAATTCTCTACGAGAAATTTGAATACAGTGACAGCGGCTTTCTGGAAAAGACATATTCTTATCCTGATGAAATTGTTATCGTAAATCAAAATGGTTCTGAAATACAGATTACTTTGCTGGGTAGAAATTCAAATTACCTGGAATTTACGAATAAAAACGGCCAAAAATTTGTTTATCCGATTCGTTCATTAAGTGAGCAATCTCAAGCATTGATAATAAAATATCCAAACAATGGGATCGAAAATATATCCGCATACTTGTCTAGTGGTAGCATAGAAATTAACGATGCTTACATAATACAGTTGGAGGACGAGATTCGTAAAATAAAAGCCGAAATAAGACAATTGGAAGACAAAGCCAATGCTACAAGAAGTCAGACTGAGTTACGGAC
>JBNKZP010000021.1:0-15482 GCA_050301675.1 Puniceicoccaceae bacterium | reverse complement strand
TCGTCGATGCTAATGGTATCAATAGCCAACTCCTCCAGCAGCGGATTTGTTTGAAGCTCTGCAAGAATAGAAGTACGCAATTCCATGGCAGGTACTTGCAGGATCTTCAGCGAATTCTGCAAATGTGGCGCCAGTGTAAGCGCCTGAGATTGTCTTTGTGCCTGTTGGAATGCGGGTGAATTCATTGGTTAACTGTGCGTAGAAACGTAGACTACATTTGCTTAAAACACTAACTTAAAATAGACATTGAATAAAAGCTGTTCAAACTCTACTCAACTTAATCAAATCGCATAAATTTTATGACACAAACTTGAATAATTATGGCAAAGGACTGGCTTGAGGGTATTGAAGACGACTACGACGTAGTTGTTATAGGTTCTGGTTTGGGTGGACTGACAGGTGCAAATTATCTGGCAAAAAACGGGCACAGGGTTCTCCTGCTAGAACATCACTATCAATTTGGCGGACTGGCAACCTGGTTCAAACGCCCGGGTGGACACATTTTCGATATTTCACTGCACGGTTTTCCCTACGGTATGGTGAAATCTTGTCGCAAATACTGGACCCGGGAAATTGCCGATTCTATTCATCAACTAAAGGACGTGCGCTTCATTAACCCACAGATGGATGTGTGGACGACCTTTGATCGTGAAGACTTTACCAACATCCTGGTGAGCGATTTTAAAGTAGATCGTGGTCGGGTGGAGGGCTTTTACGAACATCTGCGGCAGATGAATTTCTACGATGACAATACTCAGACCACGGGTGAAATGTTTGAGGAGTTCTTTCCGGGCCGTACCGATGTGCACCGTCTTTTGATGGAACCTATCTCATATGCAAACGGCTCACATCTCAATGATCCCGCGATTACATACGGAATTGTGTTCTCCAATTTTATGAGCAAAGGCGTATTCACCTTTCAGGGTGGCACGGATACGCTTATCAAAAAGATGGTGGCAGAATTACAGAAGAATGGCTGCGAAGTACGTAAATGCGCACTGGTTGAAGGGATTGATGTTGACGCAAGGAAAGTAATCGCTGTGCGAGTACGCAGCCAGAACACCGGCAACGAAATCTTTCCGGCCCGTACCATACGTTGCAAAGCGGTGCTTTCCAATGCGAACGTGCGCAGCACAATCGAAAAGTTGGTTGGCGAAGATAAGTTCGATCCAGACTTTGTAAAAGAGGTCAAAGCCGTGCGCAACAACACCAGTTCCTGCCAAGTGTATATGGGTATCAGGAAAGGTGAATCGATTCCCAACATCGGAGATCTGATTTTTACTTCGAGGGCGCCCGAGTATTCGATTGATGAGCTGACTTCGATTAAAACCAGCAGCCATACTTTTTCGATTTATTATCCGGAGACTCGACCACATCTGAAAGATCAACGTTATGTAATCGTCGCGTCCTTAAATGCACGCTGGGATGAATGGGCGAATCTCAGCGATGACGCATATCAGGCAGAGAAAGAGCGCATTTGTGAAGAATGTCTGAGTAGTCTGGAAACCTTCATCCCGGGCGTACGCGAAAAAATCGACCACATTGAAGCAGCGACGCCGCGCACGGTAAATTATTACACCAGGTCTATGCAGGGGACTTCGTTTGGCACTAAATTCGAAGGATTGAAAGTATCCATGGAGCTTCCGGATCAAATCGAAGGACTGTATCATGCCGGATCCGTCGGCATTATCATGTCCGGGTGGCTTGGCACAATGAATTATGGCGTAATCACTGCAAATAAGATCGACAAAAAGTTGTACGAGCACATGAAAGCTTCGTAAAGTGTGATTGCAATATCAAGTTTGAGCGGCTAATATTTCGACTAAAAAGCTGAATGATTGATTAAAATACATGACTTATTTTGTTCTCAATAATGCCTGAACCAAAACTGTATACCATGTCCTGATCCCACCATAACATGAGTTACATTTCGCATATTCCTCATTCACCAGGGATCCGCTGGTTGCGAACTGCACGAAAGAAATACGAGTCCGAGGCTTCGATAAGTGATTCCACTGACCGATACTCAGTGTTCTCTTCAGCACGAACCCACGCCTCCAAATCCACGAAATCATCGTTAAGTGAGGATGCTCCCTGCAATTTGTGATAAAATCCGCGAATTGCATTCCACCTCAATTCCATGCTATCCAATCCCGTCTTTTTGATTTCAATCGAGATTGGTTCATCCACAATACTTCCATCATAATATTTTGATGCTAGTTCCCAAGCCGCAAGTCCACACTTAGATCCAACGATTCGTCCTGGACCGTCATCCACAGGCACATGTATTCCACCATATAGCCTAGAAAGTCCAGCCTGATCAGCTGCATCGTAATAAGTTGCCCATTGTAATGTGACATTTGTTGTTGGACCGTTTTCAAATTCCAAAAATTCATTCTGGTTCGCAACAAACTGTCCGATTCCGCCAGGAAAAAAAGGTGAACCAGTAATTTTGGTCAAAACTTCGGCCGCAGCCCGACTAAAAGTACTATGCCCGGAAATATAACCTGCAAATGCAGGCGTAACAAATGTATCTTGCTGATAGGGCAACCAAGACTCGCCGAGTATCCAGTCGACGCCTGCATGTTCGGTTTCGGGATCAATCTCATGGGAACTTGTCCAGGCATTGATTGCAATTTTACCGACAAAATCAGCGAGATGCTCATGTCGCTGACCCTGGACAGCAGTCTCTGCGGTAATCACCTCCACCAAACCAGGAACCAGCGGCAATCCGTCAGGATGGTAAGATGATTCTAATGGATCGGTCGATTGTCCCAACCCGGCCATGTGGCGGATGCTGCTGATTGGCCTCACGTAGTCATATACACGTTTGCATCCCCAGGCTGCAATAGCCGAATCGTGCAAAGCCCCGTTTAGGGCGAAGTACATCTTCACTTCCCATTCTAGCTTATCCAGCTCTTCACCGTGCCCTTCAAATTTTCTTACAAAGTCCGGATGATCGACTATCTTGTTGGCAAGCGTATTCCAATGACCCGGTGGCGTTTCTGAATCAGGACCATCGGCCCAGAATTCGGCCAGCACACGGCCAAAATCTGCATGATTAACAACATTCGATTCATATGGCTGACCCGTAAACGGATTTAGAGGATGCCCGGAGCCGTCATTGAATCCCAATGTGTTATTGCCGATCGATCCGGGAGAAATATCAATCATGTTTAAGTCATCCGGATCCAACAAGCTACTCTTGTAGATGATTTCTATATTACTATCCTTAAATCCGGCATCTTTGTAACCACCAAGCTGAGGCGGTGGCCCGGGGTCGAAGTAAACCAATTCGTTTTCAGCTTTTGAAAGCGCAAATGGCCTCACGATCCCCCAATTTGCTCCTACAAAAGATTGAATCAAATCGGCATTTTGTCCATTTTGGGTTTGTGCGATTTCAAATAATAGTGGCTGCCATCGATTGGGATCTTTCATTTTCGTACCTATCTCCGCAAGTACCAGCGGTTCATTTGCCGGGAAATAATCGGTTCCCAGAAAAGTTGTGAAATCATTCCACTTGTCATTTGAAAAATATCCAAGGACTGTTTCTGCAATCCGGTTTCCCAAAGCCGCAGGACTGTTACCTGTTGTAATCGTATTATCAGGATCGTAACCGAGTTGCTGCATCTGAAGTCTAAAAAAGGCCAAGCTCGTGGAACCATTGACAGAATTCGCGTAACGTTCGTTCAGTACTCGATACGCCGCATAGCTAATCGTTTTATCGAGGGCGCCGTTAACGTCATCCGCTGTCATCGCTTCATTGTACAGATATCCCACAGCTTCGGGTGAATAGGCTGCCCAGGCATCCCACATCGCAATTGACACATGGAATAGATTTCTGGCGTGTTTGGTCGGATCCGGAAAATCGATTCGGATTGCGTCCAAGTTCCGCTCGTTCCATTTGCGTGCGACCGTCTTTGTGTCGACAACTTCATCTTGAACTAAAACATGAAAAATCTCTGTGCGAACCAAGTCGGTACGAGCAGCATCACTGTATATGTTCAACTGAAAAGGATAGATTCCAGGTTCAACGAGATTAATCAACTCTTGATTTGCCTCAAAGCTCCCCCCTTCAACAATCCAGGTAGCACTGCCCCCTTCTGGCAAATTATCAGCATTGATTTTCGCAGTCACCGTTGAATTTGGAGCTACTTTCTTAAAATCTACCATACCTGCCGGACTGTTAACGGTTATCCCTTGATTAATTGGTACATTGTAAATCAATATCTCATCCCCGTTTGGCCAAACTACCCGAAGTTCGCTTACTGACGTTTTGGAGCCAAGCCCGAAGTGGGCAATTCGCTGTGTTCCGTGGCCATTAAAGCCACTCGACGCATTAATTTCCCGCATTTGCGTGACGCCTCCAGCGCTCAAATAAACACGGCTGCCAATGCCGTCCGCATGATATGTACCGGTTCCCGATAAGAATACGTCGATCCAATTGTGGGTGTTGACCGTGTCATTTCTTAGCAGAACCGGAAGTCCCGGATTGTATTCATACGCACCGTCAACTTCATTCAAAGAAGAATTATTGGCGATGAAGATATCCTCATCACCATCATTATCGTAATCAAAAACAACCACACAACGCCCTTGGCCGGTATTTGCAGCATCCCCGCTGCTACTTGCAATCTCCTGAAAGACAGCGCCGCCGGTGTTCTCGAACAAAAGGGCAGGTTTTTCATTAAATTGTACCGGTGAATTTTCTCTCGTTTCAGGCCAACCATTAACATGATACAGATCCAGGTCGCCGTCATTATCAAAATCAGCAAATGCGGAACCCCAACCCCAGTAGCCGTCGCGTACTCCAGCGATTTCAGTATTATCAGCAAGTCTACCAACACCATCATTTAAGTACAGTCGATTGCCGGTTGCTCCCCAGTTACCTTCCGAACCGTCGAAATCTCGAATTGAACTGACAAACCAATCCAGATCACCGTCATTATCGACATCTCCTACAGCGGACCCCATTCCATTCTGCACATCCATGACTTCTACCAAAGAAAAAAGGCCAAATCCATTATTTCGGTACCAAGCTGTATTACCAAAGTCTGCAATCGCTAACAAATCGTGGTCGCCATCATTATCCATATCCGCAAATTTTTGATGAAATGACCATATCCTTGCAATTGACTGCGTAATGTTAAACTGTCCTTCGACATTCTCCCAGATATTAAGTTTTGTGTTTGAATCAAAGCTCCACTCTCCGACACTGAGATCAAGATCTCCGTCTGCATCAATATCTCCAAACGTAGGGCTCGTTAAGAGTTTCTGATCAGCAGGAACTGCAATCCTCTGTAAATTAAAAAAACCTGCTCCATCATTGACCAAGAGAACCATTTCAGCTGAATCTATTAAATATTCATTGATGGATTCGTCTAAAACAATCGTCATTGAGGAATAAATAATATCAATATCTCCGTCCGAATCAAAGTCAGCGGCTGCAGTTCCCATATGCAATCCGGTCTGTGCAACGCCGCGTACTGCTGCTTCATCGACAAAAGTGCCATCACCTCGATTCATATACAGTAGGTTTGGCGATGCTCCCCCCTGCAATACATAAAGATCAATCCAGCCATCTCCATTGAAGTCTTCGGCAACTGCTCCTCCAGTCAGCCAAAAATATTCATTCAAGATGTCATTAAAAATTATATCACTGTTTGGGCTTGTATCAATAGAATGGCTATGTACATGAGTAATACCCGCAGCCTCGGTGGTGTCGGTAAAGTTAATCGCAGCTTTTAGTTCCGAAGAAAAAAATAAGAAACTAACAGTAAATATAAATAGTTCGCGTGAGAACATGGAATTACTCAGAACAACTGTATTGCTAGAAAACAATTTTTACGGGCGTAACCGAAGATGAAAATAATTGAGTCATTACAAACGTGTTTCAATAGATCTTCAGATATCCTGTCAATCAGGTCGAAACACTTGTAACAGTTATGGTACAACACAAAGATATTAATAATACATAAGTGGCAATGATGTCATGCACAATAACTTGCTTTCCATACCGCTTCATTATTTTCATCTTTCACGACTATACTTTAACATAACGTGCGGCTCTGCAGAAAGCTGCCGGGAATTCTGCAAGTTAAAAAAAGCCAAAATTTAGCACCGGGTACATTGACTGGTGAAAAGTCAATGGTGGGAGCTACAGAATTCGAATCTGCGACCTTCACGATGTCAACGTGACGCTCTAACCAACTGAGCTAAGCCCCCGTATTAAAAAAAAATGATAAAAGTTGCACTACTAATTAAGCGCAAGAAAAAATTCAGACAATTACAGCACAACAGTCCTGAAAATCTTGTAAGAACTACTTGTGTTGTAAACCAAAGTTACACCCTTTGCATTTAACGTGGACTTAGTAGCATCGAAAGTTCAAGGTTCTATTTTACAAGTGAATTAAACTCTTAGCACAGCTCGTACTGTAATTTTATGAAGACATCCGACCTATTTATCAAAGCGCTCGAAAATGAGGGAGTCGAATATATCTTTGGTGTACCGGGTGAGGAAACCCTGGATTTTCTAGATTCCTTAGGTAAGTCAAAATCGATTCGATTCGTGCTAACACGACATGAACAAGCTGCCGGATTTATGGCAGCTACTTATGGACGCCTTACCGGTCGTCCCGGAGTCTGTCTATCAACCCTTGGCCCCGGGGCTACCAACTTCGTAACTGCTGCTGCCTATGCGCAACTGGGTGGAATGCCAATGATTATGATCAGTGGGCAGAAGCCGATCTATAAGAGTAAACAAGGCCAGTTTCAGATCGTCGATGTTGTGGGACTCATGCGACCATTAACCAAACTATCCAAACAGATAGCGCATGGTAACAGCATCGCATCAACAGTGAGAGAAGCAGTACGGCTATCAGCGACCGAGCGCCCGGGAGCCGTTTATCTTGAGTTGCCCGAAGACATCGCTGCGATGGAAACTGAAGAAGTGAATTTGTTCAAACGCTCCACTCGCAAGTACGCGACGGCAGAAGATAGCGTCCTTAGCGAAGCAGTTGCTAAAATAAAGGCGGCAAAGATGCCCTTGGTGCTAATTGGCGCCAGCGCCAATCGCAAACAGGTGCGCAGTGCAATTCGCGAGTTTTTGGAAAAGACCGGCCTGTACTCATTTAGCACTCAGATGGGCGCCGGTGTCGTCGATGGTCGCAACGATCGTTTTCTGGGTGTTGCTGCGCTTTCGGACAAAGACTATGTTCATTGTGCCATTGATCGGTCGGATTTGATTGTCAATATCGGTCATGATGTTGTGGAGAAGCCGCCCTTTTTTATGGAACATGGCGGCAAGGAAGTGATCCACTTGAATTACTTTCCAGCAATTGTCGATCCGGTATACTTTCCACAGCTTGAAGTTGTTGGGTCGATCGCCGAGTCCGTTAAGCGGCTAGGGGATCAGATCGGTTCAAGTCTGCATCACGATACAGACTTTTTTGAACGCTTGAGAAGTGATGTCTGGAAGCATATTCACGAAAAAGATGATGTCGCAGATTTTCCGGTAATCCCGCAGCGTTTTGTAGCCGATGTGCGCAAAGCGATGCCGAGTGATGGGATTGTGACTCTCGACAACGGTATTTACAAAGTGTGGTTTGCGCGAAACTATCCTGTCCACGACTCCAATACACTATTGCTCGACAATGCACTGGCGTCGATGGGCGCCGGTCTTCCTTCAGCAATGGCAGCAAAGCTTATCAAGCCCGAAGTGCCGGTTTTGGCAGTTTGTGGCGACGGTGGCTTCATGATGAATTCTCAGGAGATGGAGACTGCGGTGCGCCTCCAACTGGACCTGACGGTTCTGGTACTGCGTGACAATGCCTACGGGATGATTAAATGGAAACAAAACAGTATGAACCTGCGCAGCTGGGGCCTCGATTATGGTAATCCGGATTTTGTCCGCTATGCTGAGAGCTATGGCGCTCACGGAGTGCGTGTCGAAAAAACAGAGGATTTTCTCCCGATTTTGCAGGACTGTATTGCACGCAAAGGGGTGAACTTGATCGAACTGCCGGTTGACTATTCTGAGAATGAGCGTGTATTAATCGGAGAACTCTCGAAAAAAACTTGCCTGCTCTAGGCTACAAACCTGCCTGATTATGTCTGATTCATTAACTGTATATTCAGCATGGACGCGTGAGCCCGTCCGTGAATTGCCCTACAACACTATAACGGAAGCCGAAAACTGTCTGGAAGAGAATGTTAAGCTGTGGAAGCAGGGCCCGCTGCCCAAGACCAAACGGATCGAGATCCTTGAAAAAGCATCTGCACTGATCGAACAGCGTGCGGAAACACTGGCAAAGCAGATTGCTCTGGAAGGTGGCAAACCTTACACCGATGCACTGGTCGAGGCACATCGAGCAGCATCCTCTGTAAAATGTGCGGCAGAAACATTGAGTCATTCAGCTGGTAAAGAGATACCAATGGGGCTTACACAACCGACCGAAGGGTATCGTGCTTACACTCGTATTGAACCCATCGGGCCTGTTGTCGCGGTCAGCGCATTTAACCATCCACTGAATCTGATTGCACATCAGGTGGCGCCAGCAGTTGCTGCCGGATGTCCGGTGGTGGTAAAGCCTGCCTCAGCTACACCGCTATCCTGTCTCAGTTTTATTGAAATTTTAAGGGAAGCCGGTTTGCCGGAAGCTTGGGCACGGGCATTGTTAGTTTCAAATGATGTTGCGACCAAGGTCGTAACGGACCCTCGAGTCGCATTTTTTACATTTATCGGATCGGCTAAAGTTGGCTGGTCGCTACGCTCAAAACTGGCGCAGGGCACTCGTTGCGCTTTGGAACACGGTGGCTCTGCACCAGTGATCATTGCAAGTGACGCCGATATTGAAGATGCCGCTGACCGTTTGGTGAAAGGAGGTTACTATCATGCCGGGCAAGTGTGTGTGTCCTCCCAGCGTTTGTTTGTCGATGCAAAGGTGCATGCCGCTTTCATGGACGCTTTCAAGTCGCGTGTGGAATCGCTCAAGGTGGACGATCCTCAATTAGAGCACACCGAAGTTGGACCATTGATTCATCCAGAAGAAGTTGAACGTGTGCACGAGTGGGTTGAAGAAGCGATCCAGTCAGGAGCAAAATGTGTTACCGGTGGAAAGATTTTATCTGAAACCGCTTATGCTCCCACGATTCTCGATCAGCCCGGATCAGATGCAAAAATATCGCAGGAAGAAATATTTGGCCCGGTAACTGCCGTTTACGCCTACAATTCCATTGAAGATGCAATTGAGCAGGCCAACAATGTTTCCTGGGCTTTTCAGGCAGCAGTCTTTACTCAAAATCTCAAGACCGCGGAACTTGCTTCCAGCAAGTTGAACGCAGCCACTGTCATGTTGAACGACCATACTGCTTTTCGCGCTGATTGGATGCCTTTTGCCGGGTGGAGTGCATCCGGACACGACACCGGAGGCATACCTTATACATTCCACTCAATGACCCGTGAAAAATTGGTCATTACCAGAAATCAAATCTAAAGAAAATGAAAACACTGTGGTTCCAAATCGCCAGAATTCTAGCTGCTGGTATTCTTCTTCAAACCTTGTACTTCAAATTCACCGGAGCTGAGGAGTCGAAGTATATCTTCTCACAAATCGGTGCCGAGCCTTTCGGACGCTACGCATCGGGAGTTGCCGAGTTGATTGCCTCCATCCTGTTGTTTGTGCCACGATTTGTCTGGCTGGGTGCAGTGCTGGGTATCGGCGTTATGTCGGGTGCAATTGTCACACATCTTACAGTTTTGGGGATTGAGGTCAAAGGTGACGGCGGGCTGCTATTCGGGCTCGCCTGCGTTGTATTTTTATGTTCTGCATTTGTGCTTTGGCACAAACGTTGCGATATTCCGCTTATTGGCAAACTGTACAACAAAAAATAGTTCTGATAAAAATGGTAATGATAATTCAACAAAATCAAGCGCTGATCCAACAGGCGATTGATCTGATCTCGAAAACGGAGATATCGATTTATGGAAGATGCTGTGAGGAAGTTTTCGATTCAAGTATCGGCCAGCATCTGCGTCATTGTATCGAACACTACGATGAATTGTTTATGGCAATTGCCGACGATCGTGTCGTTCGCTACCATGCTCGCCCAAGAGATCCGGAGGTCGAAACTGATCCGAATGCAGCGGCAAATCGACTCCGTTTTATCTACAACCAGTTAGATCGGGTAGGGGATAAGAACACTTGTGTGCAAGTTTCGGACGGAGGTATTGCAGAACCGTCAAAATCGTCCCTGTTCAGGGAGTTGGAATTTCTCATTTCCCATACCGTACATCACTTCGCGCTGATTACGGTCATCGCCAATAGGTTCCAGATTGAGGTGCCAGAGAACTTCGGTGTCGCATTTACTACACTGAAACATAGAGAATCCAATTAATGTGTTCCATTTCCTGGATTGTTCGAGAAGGCGGGTACGAACTTGTCTTTAATCGTGATGAAAAATGGTACAGAGCGTCATCTCTGGATTACACGTTTGAGACAGATCATTCAGTGCCGGGTTTCTGTGCGCGTGATGCGCAGGCAAGAGGTACCTGGTTGTTTACCAATGAAGTGGGACTAACCCTTGCTGTGTTTAATGCTTATCCTGGCAACACGCTGTCACCACCTGGCAGGCAGACACGCGGAAACATCCCTTTGCTTGCCGGAGAAGTCGAATCTGCGGAAGAGTTGGTTCATTTACTGGAGCGTAAATGTTACAATGATTTTGCGCCTTTTAATTTGCTGTTGTTGTGTGATTCGGGTGCGCAGTCTTTTGGTTGGGACGGTAGCGAATTTCGAAAGAAGGCAATCGGCGACCTGCCTTTTCTGACAAGTTCGTCTGTGGATAGTCAGCGTGTGATTGCTGCGCGCAAGAGGCGGTTCGAACAGATTCGTCACTTGCCATTGATCGAAATCCTGAGCGACACAGAGGCTGCAAAGCCGGAAGAGGCTATTTACGTAACCCGAAAAGACGGAGGTACAGTCAGTCAGACAATGGTTCATGTCAGTCAGAGCAAAATACATTTTTCGGTCATACGCTGCGGGGAAGCGCAACACTTTAAATCGATTCCGCGAAAGTCCCTGGCGCCTCCGAATGAGTTTTAAAGCAGCGGCGGTATTGGATGTTGGACATTGGACGTTGAATTTTTGGCGCACCTTCGGGGGAAGTCCATTATTTAGAGAATGCCGCGGTCACCGGCTTTTCCGATGCAACGCTTTGTTGGCCACTACAGGTGCCGTTTTCATTTCGTCTTAGCCCTAATCTGCAACGCAACTTTATTTTCTTTTTTTGCAGGGTATCTCAGAGCATGACGGATCACCCAGTTAACTTCCTTAGTTGAATCATCGAGCCATTTTTCACATATTTCGAACACCAAATCCGGATGATCTTTGGCGATGTCTCCAAGACTGTTAGCGACGCTACGACGAACGTAGCCACTCGGATCATTTTTTAGCGATTCTAGTATTGGCAATATTGGCGCTGGGTTTTCAACAAACGCAGGTATTCTCACTGCCCATGGCAACCGAGGACGAGAACCTTCAGAACATAGACGCCGGACATGGGGGTCAGGATCAGTCACCCATTCTGCCAGACGCGATAGCGTTCGATCTTGATACTTAATTAAGAATGGTCGAATGGAAAATTCAGATGTACTTCGCTTCGTAAGCTCGTATTGCGCTTTCATTGAAATATCAAAAGGATCATCACCTTCGTTGAATTCGCTGCTTACTCCATATTCAGAAATGAAGCAACTATGCGGCTGATAAAACAGAACAGCGAGACCGAGTCCATTCGTTGAAACATTTGGTGGTGTCAGTGAATCCAGAATTACCTCAATTGCTTTTTCGTATTTTTGGGGCAAATTTTGCCTAAGTGCTCGTGCAATATGCGCCGCCCTCTTCATGAATTCAAGCGATTCAAGACCCTCTAATGCACCATTCTTGAATTCCACCTCAGGGAATTCTGGGTAGACATAAGAGATATTGCTGGCCAAGCACTTTACGGCTTCTACCCCCAAAATATTCTTTAGTGGGTATCCTTTCTGTATAGAACTTGGGGCCTCAGGAATGCGCAGCATATGACTTTTCTTTAATTGCTAACGTAGAGGTGTAAGGGACGTCGAGGAGTGGAGCTACTCGGAATTCCTTTTCTCCGTCTTGTTCTCGTATTAATTGTAAATGTTTTTTCTGTGTCCAATTTTTACAATGTGTATGGTCAATTTTCGTTCGTGGATCTCGTATACAACTCTGTAAACTCCTAACCGAATTCTGTACAACTCTTCATTAACTAATTTTTTTGAGCCTTGAGGTTTGGGGTCAAATTGAAGCTTATCAATTGCTTCCAGAATCCTGAGGACGTCAGGCTTATTGATTTTCTTTAAATCCTTTTTTACCGAGGGGGCAAATTCGATTTCAAATCGTGCCATCTTTTTTCAATTGTTGCAGGAACTCTTCGTAGCCAATTGTTTTTTCATTTCTTCTTTTCTTCCAATCAGCGATATCTTCAAGGTCCTCAGACAACAAAGCAGACAAAGCATCATTGACTAGGTCTGACATGGATTGCCGCGTTTCGGCGGCCTTCAGGCGCAATGCCTGATGGATTGAATCATTCAAATACAGTGTCGCTTTACTCATAATCACTTAAAAGTGCCGCTAAAGCGTTAAAGCGTCAAGTTATCCTTTCGCTTTTTGAGAATGTAGAAAGAGGTCATGCAAGTCTGTTGCTTACATGGTGCAAATGCTTTTCAGAAGTCTTTTGGCGTGCACTCGCATTAATTAGTTCGCCTGGTTTCGAGGTGGGTCCGAATAACCACAAGGGCACCAAGAACACAAAGATTGACAGAACGATACTCAGAGAACTTTCATTTTGTCTTCAGTTATGAGCTTTTAGTCTGTCAAGGTTGATCAGGTAAAACAAATCAACTCGCACGGAGGCACGGTGACTTGGACTAAGTTCAATGCCGTTACATTTCTCAAGTATTCTCTTCGTGCACTTCGCGCTCTTCGTGGTGGATTATTTCTTTTCGAACGGTATGCATGAAGTAGAGGTAGAGCCGAAACGGAGTGGTCATATCCCGCCTTGTTCTTTCTTTATACGTTTTAGTTCTTCCAGATCAATCCTGTCTTTAGATCGGGAAGATGCTTCTTTATTTCGCAGCAATTCATCAAACCCTATAAATGGTACCTTCACTCCGCCAATATCCAAATCTACTTTCCCTTCATAGCACTCTTCAAAGGTAACACCATCAATACCTGTTAAAACCTGAATTTTCATAGGCTCTCGACCAATCTCTATTACAATTTCTTCCTCAAGGAAATCTTCCTTCGTTAGACCCAAATCAGGAAATCCAAAATCTTTAAACGTCTTTAAGATTTTCTCTGAATTTCTCTCACTAATGGCAATAAAAACGTCCAAATCTCCAGTGTATCTGGGAAAGCCATGAAAACCAACAGCATAACCACCAACGAGAAGATACCTAACTTGATTTTGGTCTAATAACTCGATAAACTCTTGGAAATGCTTGTTCAACATAGGAACGTTCCGATACGCGGCTGATTTTCTCTACGGCTTCAAGACGATCAATGTAGGATCTTTTAAGCCATTCTTTCGACTTAAAATCCGACTTCCTTAAAGATCTTTTAACTACTCTGATCATTGTGGATTATTACTAAACCCACAATCTTTACGATCAACCTTTTTTTTGGAGAACGTAGAGAGTAGCCAACTCACACGGAGGCACGGCATGGAGATGATTGAAAATAAAATTGGTTATCTTCTCTATTTTGGAGATGCTTTAATGAAGGATGGAATTAGCAGAATCATTCATGAACAACTCTAAATAAATCTCCGTGTCTCCGTGCCCCCGCCCTTCGGCTTGCTCAGGGCCTTGAGCTTGTCGAAACGGTGTGAGAAAAAAGCGTTTTTTAGCTTTCAATCTTTCAGCTTTTGGTTGCGGCTTTGCCGCCCTGTGAACTTCGCGCTCTTCGTGGTGGATTACTTCTTCTCGATTAACTTTCCAGACATCATAAAAACGCAGCAAAAGGACTTCATTTAAGCCTACATACAAAATGTTGAGCAAAAGGCAGCAGCTGTCTACTCATTTAGAAATGAAAAAACATTTTTTACGTTGGGCGCTTGGCATCTATCTGTTGCTGCTGTGCGCATCGTGGTTACTGAACCGGGACCATTGGTCGCCGCTTCCGAGGGGTGGTGGCTGGAAGGAAGTCTCCGTTGACGTATCAACCAAAGCTGAAGCGGGTAAGGCGCCGCTGCGCTATCGAAAGCTTCCAGGCGCTGATGAGGCGCAAATACCGGTTCTTTTAATTCATGGCAGTCCGATGGCATCCGACTGCTTTGATCCGCTTTTACAGAAGCTGCCGTCTGATCGAACTTATCTGGTTCCCGATTTGCCGGGATTTGGACATTCGAAGTACGGTTTTGACGATTATTCGTTTGATAGACATGCCGATGCGTTAAGGCAATTGCTTGAGGCCGAGGGTATAAAATCGGTGCATTTGGTCGCTTACAGCCAGGGTGGTGGGCCGGCGTTAAAGTTGTTGTCTTCGAATCCGGAACAGATTGCATCACTGACGCTTTTATCCAGTATTGGAGTGCTGGAGCATGAACTGACGGGTGATTATTTTCTGAATCAGGTGCTTTATGGCGGGCAATTGATTTTCTTTAAGTTGTTGGATTGGGGCATTCCGCACTTTGGTTTGCTTGATGATTGTTTGCTGAATCCACATTACGCAGAAAATTTTTACTACAGCGACATGCGACCGCTCCGGTCGATTCTGGAAACAGTTGAGGCGCCAACGCTCATCCTGCATAGTCGATCGGACTGGCTGGTTCCGCCATCGGCTGCTGTGGAGCATTTTAGAATAGTGCCACAAAGTTCAATCCACTGGGGTAAAGGCGGGCATATGATGTTGATGTCTCAGCCGGAGTGGGTTAGCGATCAACTGACGGAATTCTTTACTGCGGTGGAAAGTGGCAGTGCTGCGACCCGTGCACAGACAGAAAAAGAGCGTTTGGCGGAAGCAATGAAAGATGCTCGTTCCGTGCCAGGTGATCCTTCAATGACAACTGTATGGGTAACATTGTTTGCGCTGGGTCTGGGAACTTTGGTCAGCGAGGATTTAACCTGTGTAACTGCGGGCTTGCTGGCAGCCCGGGGACTGTTGCCACTGTCGTTAGCAATGTCAGTGTGTTTTATCGGCATTTGGATCGGTGATATGTTGCTTTATGCAACCGGGCGCTGCGGCGGTGGGAAATTGCTTTCTCGCTGGCCTTTTAGAAACCTGATTGCATCGACGACGATTGAATCGACTCGTGTCTGGTTAAATCGTCGTGGAGGTTTGGCTATTCTCATCTCTCGC
This sequence comes from Puniceicoccaceae bacterium, assembly GCA_050301675.1. Classification (GTDB taxonomy): domain Bacteria; phylum Verrucomicrobiota; class Verrucomicrobiia; order Opitutales; family Coraliomargaritaceae; genus Lentimonas. Next base: position 105 of record JBNKZP010000021.1, on the reverse strand, counting down.
TTTATGCCAGGCACACGTTTGCCACTGTATCTTACTGCCGGATTGGTTCGAATGAACGTGTTTAAGATGATGTTTTGGCTGGCATTTGCAGGGGTGCTCTGGGCG
>JBNKZP010000020.1:0-16106 GCA_050301675.1 Puniceicoccaceae bacterium | reverse complement strand
AAGAATTATATGTTGCACTATGAAAGCCACTGCCATTAAGCCGCTCTCTGATTTCCTGCGTAATTCCAAGGCACATATAGCCGCATTGAAAGAAAATCAGGAAGCAGAGGTGCTAACTGTGAACGGTTCTGCCGCCGTAGTTGTCCAGAATCCAGAGGCTTACGAACGGATGAAAGCTTTTGCCGAACAGGCTATCCAAGATGCAAAACTTCGAGCAGCTCTGGCCTACTTTCGAGACGGTGGTGAAGGGATTGAGGCCAATAAGGTATTTAACCAATTCGATAAAAAATACACTAGATGAAGCAATACCAAATCGTATTTGCTCCATCTAGCCAAGAGGACTTAGCATCGATTTTGGAATGGCTCGAACAAGAAGCTCCACTGGAGAAAGTTAAAGAGCGGTACAGTTCTTTGAAAGAGCAGATTGAATCTTTAAGTCACTTTCCAAAGCGTTGTTCCCTTGCTCCGGAAAATGGACTTTGGGGAGATGAAGAGATTCGGCAGCTACTTTTTTTGAAGTATCCTTCCACCTATCGTGTGCTGTTCACCATAAAGAAAAGTACCGTACAGATCCTTAATATCCGTCACGGGAAAAGGCAATTTTTGTATGAAAAAGAATGATATTATTTGAACCAACCTGGCAAAGCCGGAACCAAAAGAAAAATAGAACTCTACATACTCATCGCTCTGCTTTTATTAACCACCAAGGTGCACGAAGAACAAGAAGAAAATACTTTTGAAATATCATCAGGTTATCTTCGCGCGCTTCGTGTTCTCAGTGGTTAAAAGTAAGGTACTAAAAAAACATAGTTGAACCCACAAAATTCACGATTTAAGGTTAAATAGTGTCTATACCAAATCCGCAAAAATGGGGTAGTGGTCCGATGCAACCCGGGTGACACTGTTTTTATGAACATGCACTTTCTTGATTGCATCTGATGGGATACCCCAAATTCGATCCAGGCTCAAAATCGGAAAAGAGGTAGGAAAGGTTGCGGGTGAAAAAGAACGTTTGAAGTGTTTATGCAGCGATCTCAGGGGTCGGCTCCATAAAAACCATTCATTGATATCCCCACACAGTAAAATCACATCCTGTTTTTCTTTTTTGCTGATGTACTCCAATATTTTTCTTGTTTGAATTCGTCTTTCAAATGGTCTCAAGCCCAGGTGCGTCCCGATACAAGAAATTTGTTTTTTATTCCATTCGAATTCGAGATCGATCAGGCTCCTTGGCTCTCTTCCCTGGACACTGATATTGGCTGTTCTTTGTGTGTAATTACAGTGATTCGCTTTTATCAGCATAACATTGCCGTAGCTGCTATCGTCAAAGCTCATTGTCTTTCCAAGAATGATTCTGTATGAAGTATTGTTTTTGAAATAAACAAGTAGATCATCCGCACCTTCGTGGAATGTTTGTACTTCCTGTAAGGCGACTACATCGGGATCTAAGTCAACGATGATCCGACCGATACGTTCCGGCATGTACTTATCATCTATGCCGATACATCTGTGAATGTTATAGCTGAGAATTCTCAGAGACATTAAGCATCGGTTTGTTTGAGAGAGTGATCCGAAACCTTCTTTTTAGCATAACGATTCGCAATGATAAAAAGTAAAATGACTCCCAGGATAATGCATGCGCTGCTGATAAGTACATTTAAGTCAGGATTTCGTATGCTTTGGTAAATCCGATCAACGGATAAAGTAATTAAAAGTATGCCGGGAAGTTGCCCTATAAAAGTTCCGTAGAAAAAATCTTTAAACTTAATGTGACTTGCTCCGGCAATTAGATTGACTACGGCAAAAGGAGCGACTGGAACGAGTCTCATCGCTATGCTAGATAAAATGCCGTGATCTCCCAAAGCTTTACTGATTCGATTTACCCGATTGCCTGCGATGTTTCTTAAAGAGTGAACACCCAAATAATGACCGAGGCAGAAACTAAAAGACGCACTGGCCAAGGCTGCGGCTGAACTGATGGCAAAGGAAATCCAAAAGTCGTAAACAAGAGTAATCGCAATTACAAATAAGGTAATTGGAACAAAAAAGGACAAACCTAAAGACACGATGATGAAGGACCAAAAGTAACTCCCGGGGTAACTTTGTATTTTGCTGATCGATTGTTCCAGATTATCGATCGAGATGAAATTACCGAATTGGGTAAATTGGCTCAACCCTACAATTCCCAAAATGATCAACAATATGATGTACCCGATCGATTTTTTCAAAAAGTTTGCTAAAGGGTTTTCCGTAGCCAGCAGAGACTGGGATAAATGATTCAAATCAACTGGTTCATAGGGATCATAAATCTCTGAAGGGGCAAATTCATCTTCATCCGGAGGTACAAGAACTCGGTCTATAGAATGAAGGCAACGAATGCTGTCGGATTGTTGTTCATTTATGAAATTGTGTACATTGCCGTGTTTTTGAATTTCAGAGGCGATTTCACCGGCAGATTTCTGATAAAACTCACCGAGTCTTTCGTTTCTGAATTGCTGAATTCTGTCAGAATGTTCTTCAGTACTCGCTTCGAAGACGACATCACATTCCGAATCCAGAAACATGGATCGATTGCTGAGATTGGTAGACCCTATTTTTATATAACGATCGTCTATAATCATCATTTTCGAGTGTACGTTAATTCCCAAGTTGTGCATTTCAGGAACGTGAGGGATGTAAACGCCTAATTTATTTTTATGATCCTTTTCTCTTAGCCCATGGATCAACTTCGATCTTAACACGTCCATTGTATGTTGAGCCAGCCAACCGTCGGAGTGAGGCGTGACGATAATCACAATTTCAGGAGGTGTATCTTTTTCCAAAAGCGATGACAGCGCTTTAGCAAACGGCTCGGCGGTCAAATACTGATTTTCAATATATATGATATCTTCTGCCAGATTTAACAGATCAATGGTCATTTGCATGGATTCCCGAATGCACACTTCTTCTTTTGTCCAGGTTCGGGTAATTGCAACTCTGATGTCTTGAAACATCGGTTTAATGTAATCCGGCCAAGGCGAATTTTCATTTTTTTCGGCCTCAACGCTCTTTATCGTATCGCTGCAGGATGCTTGCCACCGCTCTCGAGCGAGGACTGCCAGGTCCTTGGCAACCTCTCCTTCAAGCAAACAACTCACGTCATGATAGGCGCGGTAGGGATTCTCATTGCTGTCTTTTCTGTCACTATGCTGAGGAAGATGCTCACTGGTATCCCACCGGCCTTTCGTCAGGTCGAGTCCTCCACAAAAGGCAATTCTTTCGTCAATAACGACTACTTTTTGATGGTGGCAGGCACCTTTGGGAAGCGCATCATCCAGTTTAAAGTGGACTCTAGGTGAAGTGCGCAGCTCGAATTTTAGTTTCGGCATTATTTCCCGCCCCGTTGCAAACAACTTCGCATAGTCCCAGTCCAGGATGTAAACATGCAGATTTTCCTTAATTTCAGTTTGATGATCCAGAAACGGGCCCAGTTGAACAGGATGTTTGCCTTCGGCGTCCTCTCCTCTCAATAGTGATATTCGGCTGTCAATATCCCAAGCCAGAATAACGACAAGGCTTTCCGAATTTGAGATCGAATAGTAAATTGCCTTAAAATAATCTTTGCCATCGACCAGCACTGTAGCCCGGTCAGCCGTGGAAGATTTCCAGCAATTATGACCAGGCTTAAACGCGGAATCAAAACAGACTTCGTCTTTATCTTTCTGATCCGACATTGTTTACAAAATTGCCAATTATTGAGGTGAAAACGATCAAAGCCAATTATTTGAGATTTTTCGCTAGGCAAATTTACAGGATGTAGATCTTATAAATATTAAACAAGCAAAAGAAACTGAAATGTGGTTGATCGGGGTGTGATTTTAAATTGTAGCAAACAATCTGTGATTCAGCAAACCCGGGATCGTCAGACTCCTGCCTGGCATTGCGTTGGACAGGTTGCGTCGATATCTTGCTAATTCTTTGCCTGGAGAATCGTGTGGAAACTCACTCTGACGCTTCCAATGTGGAGATCGGCGCTCCCGGGAGCCCGCTTATTCAATTGGCGTGAAATAACTGCTACTTTTAAAAGTTACACCCGCGAAAAAGTGTTTAGAGAAAAATCCGTAATTTATTCAAAATAAAAACTTGACAAGTATTTACTATATAACCAATCCAATTTAACAACATTGTTTGATTACCCCTCAAACTACCCAAGACTCAAATCTTTTTACCGAAGACTAGGGTCTATCTTGCCGAGTTGCAGTGACACAACTGTTTGCTCGACAGGTTTATAATATCCCCCCAACCAAAATAATCTACTTACCCCTTTTCCAATGATTGCTGTTACCCCAATCAGAAGACTCTTTGTAGTGTTCGCACTCTTCCTATACGGAACTTGCTTGGCAAATGCCCAAAGCCTCTATCAGACTGATTTTGAAGCCCATGAAGGTTTTGTTAACGAAGCGCCACTTTCAGGCAGTTGGTCTGCTACTGACAGCTCGGTCGTTATAGCAGATGATGAGTCGTATTTAGGAGCACAGTCTGTTTTCATACCATCTGCAAATATCGAAAATGTAGTCAGTCTTCGTTTCGATCCTTCGGGCAATACGATTTTATTCGTCGATTACTACATGCAGCTAACCGCGTCACTTCTACCAAACTTGCCCGCGCTGACGACACCGGAAACCACTGCTTTGGTAGCAGTGCATAATTACCAATTTGGAGTTGGTGAGTGGGCGTTTCTGGACGGAGATGGTTTAGGTAGTGGTACCTGGTTTCACGCAGGTTATCGGGTGCCTGTGGATGAGTCATATCGTACAGGGTGGCATCGCATTACCTTAAGGCTTAATTTGATTCTAAATACCTGGGATGCATATATCGACGGCACACTGCTGGCGACGGATCTTGGTTTTGTTGAGCCATTTTCTGCGGGCTCGGAGGCGATCAATATTTATGGTAGCAGCACGGGTCCGTCCTATCTGGATAATTTTAGTTTGAGCGCAGTGAATCCACTGTTCACAGATGAAGATTCAGACGGGCTGGACGACTCTTTCGAATCACTTTATGGATTGGACAGCTCTATCGATGACCGAAATCTGGATCCCGACTCAGACGGGTTCACGAACGTTGAAGAGTATAAATATAGCACTGATCCGACCACATCGAACACGATAGTCGTAGAGCTTCCCGAAAATGGCAACCTTACGGTAATCAATGAAGCCAATGGCAATTTACAAATCGTTAACGACGGTCAATTGCTGTTAAATGTGCCGCTTGATGGAGCGTACAATTTGCAGATCATCGGAAAAGGAAATTCTGGTGACATTGATGTTTTGCTGGATGGAACCTTAATTGGAATGCTTAATGTGGAAGGAGATGTGGGGACTGTTAGATTTAATAGCTCACTTTCGATTTTAGCAGACTTGAATATCTCAGGGGCCAATACTGTTTTGTTTAATGGAGCGGTTAGTGTTGAAGGGTCTACATCGATTAAGGTATCGGAAGACTTGATACTGGATCTTAACAGCAGTCTGGCTGTAATCAGCGGTGATCTGAATGGAACTGTCGGGGGAGATTTCATAGTTCGCGGTAATAGCGATATTTCGGTAGCCGCAGGCAACGCATTCTTCAATGTGGTGGGAGCAATTTGGTTGGATGATGGCAGCAGCCTGATAGTAGACAATGCAGCTGCGGCATTCGGAACGATGCAACTGAACAGCGGCAAGACCATCACAGTGAGCGACAACAGCTCAATCACCACCAACAATAACTATATGTTACTGATCGCTCAGGATTACATCAGCCTGGCCGATAACAGTACGGTAACCGCGGCAGGCGGCTACGTTATCATCCAGACGCGCAGAGATCTTACAGTCACAGACAGTGAGATGTCCCTGAACAGCGTTACTCTGTTTGTGCAGGTAGAACGCTCGCTGCATGTTGTCCGTAGTGCGATCCATACAGAGATTGGAATTGCCCAGCTAAGTGTATTCGTTAATGCCACTGTGGACGAGAACAGCAGTCTGACGGTGAACAAGGGCGATCTGTACGCACAGGTCAATGGCAACCTGACTGTCAGTGACAACAGTGAAGTATCGGTGACCGAAGGCAGTATCGGTTTGAACGTGATCGGCAATGCTCTGGTAGAGCGAAACAGCCGACTTAAAGTGACAAACTCTGTGGTTTCCGGCAAAAGCCTGCAACTGATTGTCAGCGGTACGACAACGTTTGATAGCGACAGTGTACTCGCTGTGGATAAGACCGAACTGAATCTCTTCTCCTTCGGTAACATCAATTGGATCAGCAGTGCACTGACAGTGTCGACCGGCAACGCCTTCATCCGCACCAATGCCAATCTGAGTCTCACTGACAGTACACTTTCAATAAACCGTGGCAATCTGTCGGTCAATGTGGCTCGATCCATGTATATCACCGGCAGTGACATAACAGCGGCCACCGGTAGTTTCTATCTGAACACGGGAGTGAACATAATAATGGATGCCGGCAGTACATTGAGCATAACTGGTGGCGACCTGTATGCGAACATCTTCGGTAAAGCAGTTCTGGGAGGGACCGTGTACATGCAGAATTTATTTGCGATGTACGTGCAGGGCAACTTCACGCTGACGGAGACCGGTACGCTGGATGCTTTCATCATTTACCTAAGCTCCGGTCAGAACATAGCTATCGATGGACGGATGGATACGCACTTCGGCAATGGGCAGGTGTATCTGAACACGCAGGATTCTATCTACATGAAGAGCATGGATCCGATTACTGCAGAGGTACTCTCAGTGACTTCAGTAACGGGCATCTTCCTGCGTACGGAGGTAGAGCAATTGACAGCACAGGCTTTCGGTGTAGGACTGGATCGTGCATTGAATCTGGGCAATTACACGGGTAGCGCTGAGATCGAGATTCACGAGGTTGACGACATCATCCTAAACACAATGTACAATGTTGACGGACCGATTCGTGTAGTGGCCGGCGGCACGATCCAGGCTGTGCAGATTATTTCGGCAACGGATGCGCCGGGGCACAACATCGGTTTAATGTCAACCAAGGGTGATCTGGAAGTAGGCTTTGTCCGCGCTGGCGTGACAAATGGCCAGATCTCACTGAGCGCCAGTGGTACAATCCGTGAATTGGCAGGCTTTGATACAGCAGCGGATGTGACCGGCAAGATGGCGTTGATCTATGCAGGTGTGGCGATCGCCACCGGTGATGCAAGTCTGGAGCTAAACGTCAGTGAGTTGCATTCTTTTGCGGTGGCTGATGTCATTTTTGAGACTAACAGTGATGTCGAAATGTTCCTTTTGACAGGCGACAGTCGAGTCCATGTCAAGTCTTGGCTAGGTGACATTGTTGTTACTCGCCTTCTCAGTAATTGTAACAACATAAAGCTGGAGGCGCCCAATGGCATAATGGACATTGGCTATCTGAAAGCCGGTACAATTGAAGGATTTATTGACCTAGATGCTGGCGATAACATAACTCTGGTAAGAACGGCTTATGACGGTCAACCAGGTGAGATTATTGGTCATGACGACATACAAATAGATTCAAACAGTGCGATATATCTTTTAGGAAATATGGGTTTTTTGAATTCGCAGATAGATATAGATGCAAGAGGCATAATGGAGATTGGTGGAACTTTGACTGCAAAGGAGTTGCTTTTGTTCGCCGATGATTCATTAACAATTCAATCATCGGTACAATTGACATCTGCCGGAAAAATACAGGTTTACTCACAGAATGATGGCGGTGATGTAATTGTCAGAGGTATGCTCACTTCAGGTAGCGAACTACAAATAAAAGCTGCAGATGATTTGATCGTCGAAGCATCTGCTGAACTAATCTCAGGGTCGTCAAGTCGATTGGATTCTGAAAATGGGCGTCTTATTTTCAATAGTAGTTTGGAAGCACCTGATGAAGTTGTTCTGTTGTCTAAATTAGAAATGCAGATCAACGGCCCTATAGATGCAGGTGGGTTTATTGATATTTATACGGATGATGGTAATTTTACTTTATCAGATATTTTGTCGAGCGATAGATTTGTTAATATAAACGTGGAGGGTGAGCAACTCATAGTCACTGGCACTATTACCGCATTAGAGGGTGTCTACATCAACGCTTACATGAATAACTATACCGAGATCAGCGGTGAAATTTCTGTAAGTGGTCCGCTGGGTGAAGCAAAAGTGATCAATAAATATGCAAATGGCACAACAACTGACGGTGATTTATTTGTCAGTGGTCGCATCGTTGCGGCAGGAATTATTCAACTTAAAACTTATGGTGAACTGGAATTACCGACAGGATCCTATTTAACTGGAACTGAAAACGATGCCGCTGATGTTGTAGAACTGGTGGGTGATGATGGAGTGATAATGACCGGACGGGTCAATACAACGAATTTCAGCGTGAAAGATTCAGGAGTGATCTTAACATCTGATTACAGTGACCGCGTTCTCAACTATACTGGCGATGCTCTGACATTTAACAGCGACGATCTTGTTATAAAGGTAGATGGCGACATCGATCTAAGTGATGTCACCGTGAACGGTCGTATTGAGATACTAGCTAGTGGTACGATTACTGTAAGTTCTCTGGTTGTCGAAGGTGGAGTCGTGAATCTGGAATCCATCGGTGGCGATATAATTGTCCACTCGCTGGATGCCTCTTCCATTTCCGGCGTACATTTGAAAGCTGTTGGAACGGTGCAAGTTATGGATGCTGCGGATGAAACAGCACTGACGTCTACCGCAAACCTGGACGTAACTGCGGAAACTGTTTTAATCGACGGAAAAGTTGTTGTTGTTGACGAGTTAAGCATTATTGCCGGAGGCGTTATCGGATTGAGCGATGCTGGAAGCATCCAATCGACAGCTTCTGTTATAAACCTGACAGCTTCGAATGGTGATCTGTTATTAGCTGGCACCATCAGCTCGGCACGGGATGTAAATCTAACAACCGGAGCTGCGCTGGCAATCACTGGTATCGTGACATCGAACACCAGTGTAATCATGGACAGTGCAACAACTCTGCTGGTTGACGTCGACGGACAGATTCGTTCAAAAGATCAAATCGTAGTCGATGTAGTTGGTGCGATCATAATCGAAGGAACTTTACAGGCAGGAGCCTTAATCGACCTTTACACAGAAGCAGACCTCACTCTGGGTGCAGCAGCCGTGCTGAGTAGCCTGTCGGGCAGCGACGCAGAATTCATTCGTATGGATGCATGCAAGGTGCTCGATGAAGCAGCCGGCAGCCAGGTCAATGGAGTTACCGAACTACGGATCACCGAATCGATCGCGAATCTGGAGTGGGACGTACACGGTAGCACGACCTGGATGCATGTGGAGGATAACGACAGCCTGCTCGACTTGTTGCTTGATGGAGAATCAGTGCTGCTGGTTAGCAACACAGCGCTGTTAGGCGAGTCAGCGGAAGCTGCTTACATTTTGAGCAATCCAAGCGATTCAGGTGCAACGACCAGTGTATTCCTGTACGCACTGACCATTGAAGTAGTAACTGATCTGGTCACCGAAGAACAGACGATTCATTACACCGCAGAGCAACTGACCAATAGCACACTTGCCGATATTGGACCGGTAAGTGACTTCGACAACATCGTGAGTGTCACCAGCGAACCATTGAATCACGTAGACGGATTGTTAGGAATAGAGATGAACCTGATAGAGATCGATCCTTCGCAAACCGCCGACTACCAGCAAGCGCTTTACTCACTGCTAACGCGTAACGGCTAGTCCTTTGAACATCGAACTTTGAACGTCGAAAATTGAATCAACTTGTTTCTTAAGGACAGAGCATGTACTTTATTGAAGTCAAAGTTACAACTCAGGCGTTTTCCGATTATAATCATGCGCTTGCTCAAATGCATTGGCTATGACAAACATTTCAGCCTCACCAAATGCTTTGCCGATTACTTGCAGACCAATAGGCAAACCACTTTCGGTAAATCCTGCCGGTATCGAAATCGCCGGAAGTCCAGCCAGATTTACAGAGATCGTGTAGATGTCACTCAGATACATTGCAAGTGGGTCATTTGAACGTTCACCAAGCTTGAATGCAGGTGTCGGGGAAGTGGGTGTAAGGATGGCATCTACCTGCTCGAATGCCTTCTGGAAATCATCCAATATTAAACGGCGTACTTTTTGTGCACGCAGATAATAGGCATCGTAGTAACCGGAACTCAGAACATAGGTGCCGAGGATGATGCGTCGTTTTACCTCTTCACCAAAGCCTTCACCGCGACTTTTTGTATACAGCGTGTAGACGTCGTTAGCTTCAGCGCTACGGTGACCATAACGTACTCCATCAAATCGAGCGAGATTTGATGAAGCTTCTGCAGTTGCAACAATGTAGTAGACCGAAACTGCCAGGTCTGAGTGTGGCAACGAAACATCGATAATTTCGCAGCCTTGCCTGGCGTACCAATCGATCGCCCGGTCGATAGCTGTCTTTACTTCCGGATCAATACCTTTATCAAAAAATTTCTTTGGCACACCTAATCGCCACGGGCCGGTCTTATTTTTGAGTGCGGCTAAATAATCAGTCATACCTGACGGTTCAATCGATGTTGAATCCAGTGGGTCTTTGCCCAGTAATGCCTGTAGCACCAGGGCCGCATCCTCAACGGTTCGGGTAAATGGTCCAACCTGATCCAGTGAAGATGCAAATGCTACCAGACCGTAGCGAGAAACGAGTCCATATGTCGGCTTCATTCCTACAACTCCACATAATGCCGCCGGTTGACGAATCGAGCCACCGGTATCAGTGCCAAGTGTTGCAATTGCCTCACCTGCAGCGACTGCTGCAGCACTTCCACCGGAAGATCCACCTGGGATCGTTTCCAGGTTCCACGGGTTAGCAGTTGTCTGGTAAGCCGAATTTTCTGTAGACGAGCCCATGGCAAATTCGTCCATGTTTAAGCGCCCCCAGATCACTGCGCCAGCTGCGCGTAATTTGCCGATACAAGTCGCATCAAAAGGCGAAATGTAATCTTCCAGCATTTTGGAAGCGCATCGGAGTGGCTGACCTTTTACCGCGAGGATATCTTTTATCCCGATTGGAATTCCGTCCAGTGGCCCGATAGCCTTGCCGGCTTTTCGGCGTTCATCTGAAGCCTTTGCCTGAGCAAGTGCATCTTCAGCATCTGTGTGAAGAAATGCTTTTATACGATCCTCCACTGCAAAGGTACGATCAATTACTGCCTGAGTGATGGCAGTTGAGGTCGTTTCCTTTGCAGACAGCATGGCTGTAAGCTCATTAATAGTCTTAAAGTAAAGATTGGACATCGGACTTTGAACTCTGAATATTCAACTTTCGAAGTTTGAAATTCAAAAGTTCGACGTTCGAAAAGTTTTTGCAACTTTATTCCAAGTCATTCGATGTAATAAATAGTTATGAACAGTTGCAATTCTATACATGCATCCATCTGGACAATCAATTCAAAACCATCCAACACTGGGATAGCTGGTAAAATGGATGAAGACATTCCTTGTGATCCGGAAGATGTTGCAGAGGACATTGATAGCATCTGCTTGAGAACTCTGGCGAGAGGGGACGACAGTTTATTTCCAAACCTTGTCGAACGTTGGCAGGGCCGATTGATCAACTTCTTTTATCGTTCAACACAAAATCGCAACGATGCTGAGGACCTCGCGCAGGAAACCTTTGTCGATCTTTACAAAGCTGCTGCACGTTATAACGACAACGGCACTTTCAACGCATTTATCTTTACACTTGCTCGACGCCGTCTGATCGACAGCTACCGGAAATATGCCCGTCGTCCGCTGGACTTTGTTGACCCAACTGATTCTTTTATACAGCGACAAAGTGAACCGGCTGACCGTTCGCTGGAAATTGAAGACGCATTTCAGCACGCCCTGACTACACTCCCTGAAAATCAGCGCAGTGCTATCTTATTACTGAAGCAACAGGAACTATCCTACGATGAAATAGCTGAATCGCTTAATACAAGTCTCAGTTCAGTCAAAACCTGGATACACCGTGCGCGTACTCACCTGCGTCAAAAACTGCAAGATCTTACCTGAATAGTTAACATGAAAACAAAAAACTCATCTGACCCGCTCGATCATGAAATCGATAAGCTCTTTGCCAGCCAGCCATTACGGCCAAGTGACGGCTTTTCCGAGCGTGTACTTGCCGCAACCAGTAAAGTGTCCGTCGAACAAGAATCTTTGCGCAAAGTGTACCTTTGGCGGTGGCTTACATTGCCAGTTGCGGCACTTCTGGTTGTCAGTTTTACAATTAATTATCTGGCTTCAACCAAAACTGCCGAATCAGCGACATCGACGCTCACTTCGATTGAATTGCAGGAGATATTTATATTTGAAGAAGGACTTGTTGGTCTTACGCAAGTTCAGGATGAAGACTTTAACAATAATCAACTACTCAAAGTACTTAACCTATTAAACCAAGAAACCAAATCATGAAATCACATAAAATCATTACCGTGTTCTGCTGTCTTCTTTCCATCGCCAGTTTTGTACTTGCTGAAGATACAGAAAAAGCTATCCCGCAAGAATCTGAAAGTATTATACAGGCAGGCAAGGAAACGCGGATTCTGCACAGGCTGCTTGAAATGGACGACGAGGAATTGACCCAACTTCGTCAGACCATTGAACGCATCGAAAAGATGTCTCCCCAGGAAAAGAATCAGTTGCGCACGCGCATCAGTGTAATTCAACAAATGGCGCCGGACAGAGTCGACAGACTACGTGAGAAATTTAAGGCCATTCCCCCGGAACAGAGGGATGCAATGCACGCTCGTTGGATGGAAATGGGGCCGGAGGAGCACGCTGAACTACATGCCAAGCTCAAGCCAATGTCAGTCGAAGAGCGTCAGGCATTTTTGGAAGAAAAAGGTTTTTTACCACCGCATCCGCTAAGAGCCCATAAAAGAACACTGTTCGAAGATCTTGAAGAGGATGCGTCAGAGACATCTGATGAAGCGCCTTAAGTTGCTTCATCTATAATTTATCCGGATAAAGTCCTTTCTTTACCAAATCAGCAATACTAGCTTGAACAAAAGATTTGTCTTCAGGATAGGTCACACCAAACCAGGTACCGGAAGTCTCAATCACTGCACATTCATTTTTATCAGACTGAATCAACGCGTTAATTATATCCGGGAGATAGCACTCAGATTTCATTTCCTGCCCATGCGCCTCAAGAAATTGCGTGAAACTGCTTTCGATTTCAGAAAACAAAGCAGGAGTAAATCCCCAAAAATTCATCGACACCAGTGATTTGGGCGACAACTCAACAGTTGCTCCATCCGATGTAACTGCAGAGATGCGACCGCTTGAATTGCTTTTTATCTCCAGGTGTTCTTCAACACTTATCAAAAAACCGTCTTCGACACGACAAACACCACGATTGACCGAACCATGCTCCGATAATGTATTTACCAATGGATAACCAACCATACAGAGTTGTAGTTGATCTATTCGGGCTTCCTGAGAAAAATATCGCGCAATTTGTGTGTAGGCATCCTGACCGTAAAAGTCGTCTGCATTGATCACCGCAAAAGGTGTATTAATCAAATCACGAGCAGCACGTACAGCATGAGCGGTACCCCATGGTTTTTGGCGACCTTCTGGCACCGTGTATCCTTGCGGAAGATCTTCTAACTCCTGAAAAGCGTACTTAACCTCAATTTTGTCCTCAAACTTAGTTCCGACTGCCGACTTGAAGGCTTCTTCAAATTTGCGGCGAATTACAAAAACAACCTTATCGAATCCAGCATGGATTGCATCGTAAACAGAATAGTCGAGCATAGTTTCGTCATTGGGTCCCATCGGGTCGAGCTGCTTGAGCCCACCATAACGACTGCCCATGCCGGCTGCGAGAATGAGTAGTGTCAATTGCATGATAACTTGTATGTAGGCGTGTGAGTCGAAAACGCAAATAAGATTTTGAAGAAATCATAACCTTTTTTCTGCTTTGAGCATTTTTTGCCTTTACTTGGGTCTTCATAAAACATTGTCGTTTTTATATGATTGAATGGTGGTCAAGTCTATCCCTTGAATTTAAGATTTTCTACGGAATCGGCATTATTGCTTTGATCGTGGTAGTCATCCAAATGCTGATGACTCTCGTTGGCTTTGATACGGATGGCCTGGATGGTGGATTCGATGTCGATTTTGGCGATGGGTATCCGGACGCCTCAGGTATTGGTCTCTTTTCTTCGCAGACACTGGCAGCGTTCTTCCTTGCCTTCGGGTGGGCAGGCGTGGCAATTCTCAAGAGTGGCACCTCGCTTTACATTAGTGTGATTGTTGCTGCGATTTGCGGTTTTGGCGCTATGTTGGCTATGTTTTACATGATTGGTAAAATGCTCAGACTGCAGTCCAAAGGGAACCTAAACTATCACAGCGCTATTGGTCAGGAAGCGACTGTTTATGTCACGCTTCCGGGAGATAATCAGGACGGTGGTGGGCAAATACAAGTGATGATTCAAGGTCGCTTGACTATTGCCAATGCCCGCAAGGTAGGCAAGGGCGCTTTGAAACCAGGTGAACGAGTTCGGATTGTCGATACAAACAGCCCTTCATCTTTCATTGTCGAAGCTTTGTAAGCTGTAAACAAATAGTAACAATAAAAACCTCAACCAACCGATAACTAATGGAATATCTCGTTCTAATTGCAATTCTGGTCTTTTTCTTCATAGCGGTCATGGTATCGTTTGCGACTCGTTACAAGCGATGTCCTTCTGATCGACTGCTTGTTGTCTACGGTAAAGTTTCAGGTGGCAAGTCAGCAAATTGTTATCATGGTGGTGCAGCTTTCATCTGGCCGGTAATCCAGGGATATCAATGGCTTGACCTAACACCGCTACCAATCGACATTCGTTTGGAAGGTGCGCTTTCCAAGCAAAACATTCGTGTCAATACTCCATCTACATTTACCGTTGGTGTATCCACTGAGCCGGGCGTTATGGAGAATGCTGCCGAACGTCTTTTGGGACTGGGGCTTGCAGAGATCAAGGAATTGGCAAAAGACATTATTTTCGGTCAGATGCGTGTCGTTATTGCAACCATGGACATTGAAGAAATTAATGCCGATCGCGACAAACTAATCGCCAACATCTCGACTGGTGTTGAAGTGGAACTCAAGAAAGTCGGCCTTCGCCTGATCAACGTCAACGTTCAGGACATTACGGATGCATCAGGCTATATTGATGCTCTTGGACAGGAAGCAGCTTCAAAAGCGATTGCAGAAGCTAAAATTAAAGTGGCCGAAGCACAGCGCGATGGAGATATCGGCGCCGCCGCAGCTTCGCGCGATCAGCGTATACAAGTTGCAGATGCGAATGCCAAAGCAACAGAGGGTGAAAATAAAGCAACTGTCGAAATCGCAAATTCAAATGCCGAACGACGGGTAAAAGAAGCGGAAGCAGAACGATCTGCCTCTGCTGCTGAAAAGGTGAAAGCAGCACAGGCGCTGCAGGAAGCGTATGCTGCCGAACAGGCCTCCGAAGTCGAGCGTGCCAAGCGCGAGAAAGCAACTCAACAGGCCAATATCGTCGTGCCGGCAGAAATCGCCAAAGAAAAAGCAATTGTTGATGCAGATGCCCGTGCTGAATCCATACGTCGTATCCAGATGGGTGAAGCAGACGCTGTGCGTTTGGAGAAACAAGCAGAAGCAGACGGTCTCAAGGCTGTCAAACAGGCGGAAGCAGATGGCCTTCGCTTCGAATTAACCGCCAAGGCAGACGGTACCCGTCTAAATCTCCTTGCCGAAGCAGAAGGTGTTGAGCAATTGCTCACCAAAAAGGCGAAAGGCTTTAGCGACATCGTTAATGCTGCAGGTAATAACAAACAGCTCGCTTCCATGCTTCTGATGATTGAGCAACTACCAAAGCTAGTCGAAGAACAAGCCAGAGCCATTTCCAATCTTAAGATTGATAAGATCACTGTCTGGGACGGCGGTAAAAGTAAAGATAGCAAAGGCAGTACGGCGGACTTTCTTTCTGGAATCTTGGGCGCATTGCCACCACTGCACGAAGTTACTAAAAGTGCCGGTGTTCAGCTTCCGGAGTATCTGGGTAAACTGTCCGAAGGTTCCGAAGTGACGAC
>JBNKZP010000019.1:0-16493 GCA_050301675.1 Puniceicoccaceae bacterium | reverse complement strand
CGGATCACCCTCTAAAAGCCAGTCACCACGATAATAATTTGAACTACTACTGTCGGGACCTTTAAGAATAAAATGGAAGCCAAAATTAGCCTTACCCATTGCTGTATCATTCACTTCAAGTGCCGCTGTTTCTAAAGGGCTATAGACAACATCATCTAACTGCGCCAATAATAATCCCCTAGTGTTTGTTACGGTGTTAAAAGAGTAGACTTTTACAACAAGGGTGTTGCTAGGCGGCGGATTGTTACCAGTAGGGTTTGAAGTTACTATGCGAATACTATCGTATTCAGGAGGAGTAATAACAGGTTTTTGAAGATCGCTTGAAGTTCTGGAAACACCTGTCTCGAACCCTGCCGTATCCCCGAGCGTGTAGGTTGGGTCATTCCAGTCACTTTTTTGAGTAGTCTCAGAAGTATCATCTTCGGATGACACTGTTTGACTGGAATAGTAACGATCTGGATTGCTGATATCTTCTTGAATACCAGTCCAATTCTTAGTCATGCCTGGTAGCCAACTCTCATTGGTATCGTACTTTAGTCTGATAATGACTGGATTGCCAGCTAGCCCTGAATCTCCGAGTATGGTTTGCAAATCTATCTCATTACCCTGTTTTAAAATAGTTACGTTTCCACTGATATTTGTTTCGACAACTTGAACCACTACTTTAGGCAATCCCGTGATTTCGAGTTCAAGCTCGAGATCATCTAAGTTTGTGTTGCCCGTATCTTCCTTCATGAATAAAGAAGATGAATACGGATTCCAAAGTTCACAAAAAAAATGCATTCGTAGAAGGGTATCACCGCTTGTCTGGCCTCTTTTTTCATAAACTGCAAATGCCATCATAAAGTTGGTTAAAACAGGAGCAACCGCATTTACAATATCGCCCCCCGAAGGACTACCAGTCTCTTTCATTGAGACCGAACGTTGTAATAATAAAACTGGATCCAACATTTCTCCATCTGTTGCTAAAGCTCTTCCAGCCGCGTCATTTAAGTAGTTTTGCAATGCACTTCGACTTGCTAGAGAAGCGCCATCAATGCTGATCGAATTCGAAAACAGCGATAAATCTTCCATCAATCCGGTATTTGGCGTTGTTCCAGCCAGAACTCCAAGACTCATAGGTGTCAAGGTATGAAAACTTTCTTCACGAATCGGTGATGGCCAGTTTAGATTGAGTCCAATTGGGTCAAACAGTTGTTTAATATTGGTCACACGATCTATGCGCTGTATCGCGCTAGAGGTGAATCGATTGTAAGTGTTAAACCGAAATACTTCTTCCAGCCCTTGAGTTGTCGTTAACATAGTTTGAAGCGAATTTCTTGATGCATCGAAAATGTAATTCGGTGTTGGTCTGTTGCCATCAGGAAACATAGGTAATTGCGCTACACTTGCTTTTGTACCTTCATCCCCAATCCACCATGCAATCCGGCTAGATGTATTTCCGTTTGCATCCGATATGTTGATAATCGGCGCTCTAATCGACTCATCTGCGTTGCTGACTGAATCATCGCCGACTAATTCCAAAGAGTTATTCTCATTAAGTACGACATTTGCAGAGCCGATGACTTGTGGATCTATCGTATCAGAAGCTGAAACCAACCACGTTAAAAAAGTGGGAGCTGTGGTGTAAGATGGATTTGTAATATTTGAATCCCAAACGCCTGCCCAATGAGTAGCTTCATCGGTAGTTGCACCTGTAATATCGGCCCGTGCCGTCACTCGCTTATCATCGCCCGCATGTTCCTGGAGCTGGGCGATTGCCATATTGAGCGCGATCCGGGCGCCCTCACGTGCTTTTTGCAGTTCCAGACTGTTGTCGGCAGAGCGCGTCTCGACTTCCATCAATGATAAAAGCGTGACGACCAGAACGAGCATAAATGCCATGAGTGACAGCGCTACCACGAGTGCAAAACCACGACGAGCCTGAGGCTTACAGTTGTTGTCGATGACAAGAGTTAAATCCATAAATTAAGTAAACATTAATATCTAACAAATCCAAGATTTTGTTGAACAAAATCGCTGTACAGCAATCGATTTAAATGTTGGTTGCAGTGATCGCCGGTAGTCAAACGGACAATCTGTGCCTGATAAAAACATACCACCAGTAAAGTATGCGCCTGTGCATAAATCAATGCTTCGTTTTGCGGAGCATTTAGAACCCAATCCGGCACAGCAAAAAAAAATCATAAGTTGGGTCCACAGGTCCATAGCCATCCCATAGAAAGTCAACCACGAAGCACAGAGTGCATAAAGATATCTCATAATGGATTACTTACAAACCAGTATCGAATACGAAAAACTCTACAGGATGATAAAGTGCGCAAAATTATTGAATTCAAAATAGCTAACGATTAAAAATATATTTTAACCCAGTTTTTAAATCATTGATTATCAATTGTTTCTTCGTATACTCAGTGCTTCGTGTTTAATTATCTGTAAAGAATCCTGTGGGATGATTGTGAGTTGAGCTTACGAATCGCAAAAAGCATGGAGCGGCAGAGCCGTAAACAACATTTAAATCGATTGATGCTGTTGTTTGGCTCGATTTCGACCTCGATGCTTACGATTTTATAAGATAACGTTGAAGCATATTTGCTGTATTGATGCTCGGCAAGGCATTGTAAGAAAAATAACCTGGATTTAATTCGTAAAGTTATACCCGCTTTTAGCATTCTTAAATATTTTGTTCTGGTTTGGATATAGGCGTGACATCGTTTGTCTTTACGCTCATTAGGTTTAATTATGCTTACGAAGATCGATCATCTTGGGATTGCAGTGCGTAATCTGGATAAAAGCGTCGAGTACTACGAAAACTCTCTTGGCCTTAGTTGCCATGGTCGCGAAGAAGTCGAGTCTCAAAAAGTAAGGACCGCATTTTTTGAAATCGGCGAAGTACATCTTGAGTTACTGGAACCAACGTCTGAGGACAGCCCGATTGCTCGGTTTCTTGAAAAAAACGGCGAAGGCATTCATCATATCGCGTTTCGCACAGATGATATCGAGAAGCAGTTAAATCAAGCCTCCGACAGCGGCGTAAAGTTGATCCACGAAGTGCCCTTCGAGGGGGCCGCAAACAAGCTGGTTGCGTTTCTTCATCCAAAGTCAACACACGGCGTGTTGACTGAATTTTGCATGGAAAAGCAGTAAGCTCACTTTGATATAATTCGTATACGACCCAGAATTATTTAACCATTTTAGCTATGGCAATTGATCCGGAATTACTAGAAGATTTAGAGCGCCGGCGGGAACTTGCCCGGGCTGCGGGTGGCGCCGATAAGCTTGCCAAACGAAAGGAGAAAGGTCTGTTAAGTGCTCGCGAGCGGCTGGAAGCGTTTTTTCAGCCAGAGACATTTCAAGAATTTGGTATGCACGCACAGCACGCCTGCACACGTTTTGGCATGGATAAAAAGACACTGCCCTGCGACGGCGTTGTCTGTGGTACGGGCCTGGTAGAGGGGCGTCCGGTTGCCGCCTATGCTCAGGAATTTACCGTAAGTGGTGGTTCGCTAGGTCGTATTCATGCAAAAAAAATCTGCGATCTGATGGATTTTGCCTATGAGTCCGGGATACCGGTCGTGGGGATTAACGATTCCGGCGGAGCGCGTATTCAGGAAGGTGTTGATTCACTGAGTGGCTATGGGCAGGTCTTTTTCAAAAACGTATCGCTCTCCGGAGTTGTGCCACAGGTAGCCATCATTGCAGGTCCTTGTGCCGGTGGCGCCGCTTATTCACCGGCGCTCACTGATTTTATCATCATGACTCGCGAACATTCCAATATGTATATTTGCGGGCCAGATGTAATCAAAGCCGCTACCGGTGAAGCTGCACAACTCGATCAGTTTGCTTCAGCTGCGGCACATGCGAATGTCTCCGGAAACATACATGTGGTTGCCGAGGATGACCAACATGCGCTGAAACTGGCTGCTCGGCTGCTTTCGTTTCTGCCAAGCAATAATATTGCCGATCCTCCTCACCGTATACAGGATCTGGATCTCTCTGAAGACCTGGAAATGAATGAATTGGTGCCAGGCTCTCCCAAAGAGGCTATTGACTCTACTGCCGTAATTGAGCGACTTGTGGACGATGGCGATTTTTTTGAAATAATGCCAGAGTTTGCCCGTAATTTACTGATTGGTTTTGCCCGGATTCAAGGTGTGGTTGTTGGTATAATTGCCAATAATCCGATGGTAAAAGCTGGCGTGCTGGACATCGATAGTTCTGATAAAGGGGCACGTTTTATTCGTACGTGTAATGTATACAATATACCCATCGTTACGCTGGTAGATGTTCCTGGTTTTATGCCGGGACTGGCGCAGGAGCAAGGAGGCATTATTCGTCACGGTGCTAAAATGCTATTTGCCTATGCGGCAGCGACCGTTCCAAAAATTACCATGATTATGCGCAAGGCCTACGGTGGCGCTTACCTTGCAATGTGTTCTGCAGATATGGGTGCGGATATGGTATTTGCCTGGCCAACTGCTGAGATCGCGGTAATGGGGGCGGAGGGCGCTTCGCGAATTCTCTTTAAGAATGATATTGCAGCAGCTGAAGATCCCAAAGCAAAGGCTGCTGAAATAGCGAAGAAATATCGCGATGAATTTGCTTCCCCGTATCAGGCAGCTGCCAACGCCATGATTACCGATGTGATTGAGCCGGCAAAAACGCGTGCTGTCGTTTCCTTAGCCTTGCGCAATACATTGAGCAAACGTGATACCCGTCCACCTAAAAAACACGGAAACATACCACTCTAATTTTGCAATCTGCTCGAATTATCATAGCTTCCATTCATGCTATCTAAAATCACACTCGCTTTAGCAGCAACAGAACTCGTTGAAGGCCAGAACTTCAATGTTTTTGAAATTGTCGTGGTTGGTTTTTCTTTTGTTTTCCTAATCTTGCTGGTTCTATCCTATATGACTTCGGCATTGGGCAAATTTTTTGCACGTATACCCATAGAAACAGCTTTCAGTCCGGTTGTCACTAAAACAGCAACAGCTTCGGAAAAGCCACCGGTTTCATCAGATGAAACAGAAGACAGCTTCTATATCGACGAAAGTAATCCGCACCTCATTGCTGTAATTGCCGCAGCAATACATTGCGCCGTGGATGGGCGCAAGCATCGGATTGTCTCGATCCAATCAAGCAATACAGACTGGGCTGCGGAAGGACGTAGACAAATCTTCTCTTCCCACAATGTAAGGTGACGCAAATGCAGTCAGGCTCTGGCAGTTTTTTACGGACAATGGATTGCGAGAATAAATTCCGTCTTTCGACGTCAAGCGCATGAATTCGGATTTTATGGATACCAAATCACTGGTTGAAGGTGTACTTGCCGGTGATCGTGTTCTGCTCGCTCGTGCAATTACACTGGTTGAGAGTCACGCTCAAAAGCATGTGCTTCCCGCCCGAGAGCTTATCCAGCGCATTCTGCCGCATTCCGGAGGTTCCATCAGAATAGGTCTGACCGGTGTTCCGGGCGCCGGGAAAAGTACATTTATCGAAGCATTTGGCAAAATGCTCTGCCAACAGGGCAGGAAAGTTGCGGTGTTGGCGGTGGATCCCAGTAGTTCCGTGGGTGGTGGTAGCATCCTAGGTGACAAAACACGGATGGAGACACTTTGTCGTGAAGAAAACGCATTTATCCGACCCTCTCCTTCAGGAGATAATCCGGGCGGTGTTGCAACCAGTACGCGCGAAAGCCTGCTAATTTGTGAAGCCGCCGGTTATGATGTCGTCATTGTAGAGACTGTAGGGGTTGGACAAAATGAGACAGCTGTCCGTACGATGACCGACTTCTTTCTGCTGCTGCAAATTGTCGGTGGCGGCGATGACTTGCAAAGGATTAAGAAAGGAGTGGTCGAACTGGCAGACGCAATTGTCGTCAACAAAGCAGACGGCTCGAACAAAGACCGGGCACAGCGGGCGGCCATGGACTATGCCCGGATGTTGCAAATCGTTCAGCCCTTTACGCTTGGATGGAAACCACAGGCAATAGCCTGCTCAGCCCTTGAGAACGAAGGCATCACCCAGGTCTGGGAAATCATCTGCAAATTCCGTGAGCAAATGACCGCAAGCGGTGTTTTTCATCAGCGGCGCAGCGAACAAAATGTCGACTGGTTTCACTCACGTGTCAGGCAGGCCGTGATGCAGCGTTTTACCAGTGAAAATGAGCAGCGTATCCGGCAATTGGAAGTGAAAGTCGGACGAGGCGAACTCTCCGTTTCGGCAGCAGTGGACCAGTTGCTGGTTGATAAAGATCAGAGGATAATGAGTAAGTCTTAAGAGCTTTTATCGATCATTTTTACTAATGGCAAAAAATAATAAAGATAAAAGCACTAATGACGCGCCACACATTGTCATCCTCGGCGGTGGCTTTGCCGGTATTTCAGCAGCAAAGCAATTAGCTAAAGCCCCGGGACACATTACCCTTGTAGATAAAGAAAACCACCATCTTTTCCAACCACTTCTGTATCAAGTCGCAACTGCCGGGCTCTCGGCTGCGGATATTGCCGAGCCGCTACGACATATCTTTGCGAACCAAAAGAATTTAACCACTATAATGGACACGGTTGTGAATATTGATCTTGAGTCCAAAGAAGTCGAATTCAGCAAAGACAAGCTTCGCTACGATTACCTGATAGTGGCTCTAGGCGCTTCGACCGGATATTTTGGCAACAATCACTGGTCACGATACGCATCCGGACTGAAGACGCTTGACGAAGCAACCGAACTGCGAAGGCGCATTCTATTAGCATTTGAACAGGCTGAAATTGCAGAGACGAAAGAAGAAGCGGATCGTCACATGAATTTTATTGTAATTGGTGGCGGACCTACCGGGGTAGAAATGGCCGGCGCGATAGCAGAACTGGCACGCCATGTATTTGCTGATGAGTACAGGAACATTGATACGACCCAAGCAAATGTTCACCTGATCGAAGCAGGACCGAGACTGATGCCGGCATTCAAAGAAAAGCAATCAGACTACACTGCTCGGCGACTTGAGAAAATGGGTGTTGCAGTCCATTTGAACACAAAAGTGAGCGACATCACAGTGGACAAAGTCACTGCTGGCGATCAGTCGTTTGAAGTAGGAACAGTTATTTGGGCAGCAGGAGTTGAAGGAAATACAGTCGCGCGCAAAATGCAATCTCTGGAGCTAGATCGTGCCGGGCGTGTACTCATAGACACCGATCTGAACATTCCTGGGCACAAAAATGTGTTCGTGGTGGGTGACCTGGCTAACCTCAAAGATGCCAAGGGCAAAGCAGTGCCCGGCCTGGCGCCAGCAGCAATGCAGATGGGAAAGCATGCAGCAAAGCAAATCTTATATGACCTCAAAGGGCAAAAGCGCCGGCCTTTTGTCTACTTTGACAAAGGAAATATGGCAACTATTGGCCGAAGCAGCGCAGTTGCCGAAGTGAGTAAACTAGCGATTCGCGGCTACCCGGCCTGGTTAGCCTGGCTTTTCGTGCACTTGATTTTCCTTATTGGTTTGCGCAATCGCATCTCGGTATTCATCCAATGGGTGTGGTCGTACATCGCCTGGCATCGCGGTGCGCGTATCATTACTAAAAAATTACCCTCCGATCAGTCGCCGAACTGAGCCCTGTGATTTCGGAATCGTGTGTTTGCCCCACGAAGCTGCGCCAAGGAACGCGAAACTGAGGTCAATTCTGACGTACGTTATTTTTGACGTACGTCAGAATTGACTTACTTGACTGTTATCCTCAACTCATGAGTTGACAAAGGTTGAGTTTTGTAAGCCACGGATAGACGCAGATTTGCGTGGATCAGACGCAACGCCAAAATGAGCAGTATTAGAAAAGATACAGATACATAAATGCCTGATATAAAAACTATGTAATGAATACATGCTTTTTTTGGCTTCAATCTGTGGCGTTTGTAGAAAACATTCGCATTTCTTAGCGCAGCTTCGCGGGCTCAACTTGGTTATAGAAGCTGTCTCCGTGTGATATTTCTACTTTGAGCCTGTCATTGATGCAGGTACGACCCACTCATTAAACTGCTCTTCGGTCAATATGCCTAGTTCAACAGCGGCTTCTTTGAGCGAGGTATTCTCTGCATGCGCCTTCTTGGCAATTTTAGCGGCGTTGTCATACCCGATGTGTGGGTTGAGGGCAGTTACCAGCATGAGCGAGTTTTTCAAATGTTCGTCAATGCGGGCCTGGTTTGGCTCGATGCCAATAGCACAGTTGTCATTGAAGGCCTGGCAGGCATCGCCGAGCAGACGCGCTGATTGCAGGAAGGCATGAATCATAACCGGCTTAAACACGTTGAGTTCGAAGTGACCATTCGAGCCTGCGATGGTAATGGTCGTGTCGTTGCCCATCACTTGAGTGCATACCATGGTCAGCGCTTCGACTTGTGTCGGATTTACTTTACCAGGCATAATTGAGGAACCGGGTTCATTGGCGGGAATTGTGATTTCACCAATGCCAGAACGTGGGCCGGAAGCCAGCAGCCGGATATCGTTGGCGATTTTTGTAAGGCTGACAGCGAGTAGTTTTAAGGCGCCGTGTGATTCAACGATGGCATCATGTGCGGCAAGTGATTCAAATTTGTTCTCAGCGCTGACAAATGGATAGCCGGTTAGCTCGGCAATTTTGGCTGAAACTTTCTCCGCGTAACCCTTGGGCGCATTGAGCCCGGTGCCGACGGCAGTACCTCCGAGGGCAAGTTCGCAAAGGTGCGGCAGCGTGTTTTTAAGCGCTCTCAGTCCGTGATCGAGTTGTGATACGTAGCCGGAAAATTCCTGGCCAAGTGTTAGTGGAGTGGCGTCCATCCAGTGCGTGCGGCCGATTTTGACAACGGATTGCATGGCTTTCGATTTATCACCTAAGGTTTTTTTAAGCCTCTCTATTTTGGGAATCGTATGCTTGATTAGCATTGCGTAGGCAGCGATATGCATCGCCGTCGGGAATGTGTCGTTGGACGATTGTGATTTGTTAACATCGTCGTTTGGATGAATGGTGCGGTCACCTTCGCCCAGAGTTTTGCCTTCGATCTGGTGACAACGATTGGCGACGACCTCGTTGCAATTCATGTTTGACTGTGTGCCGGAACCTGTCTGCCAGACGACGAGTGGGAAGTGCTCGTCTAGTTTGCCGGAAATGATATCATCGCAGGCCTTCGCGATTAGCTGTGCTTTTTCCTTTGGCAATACTTCAAGCTCTTGGTTGGTCAGTGCGGCAGCTTTTTTAAGATAGCCGAAAGCATGGATAATCTCAATCGGCATTGATCCTGAAGGACCAATCGGAAAATTTTGAATCGAGCGCTGAGTCTGTGCGCCCCAGAGTCTGTCCGCAGGAACTTCGACCGTTCCCATAGTATCTTTTTCAATGCGTTTATCCATAATCAAATGCTTCAGAAATAAGGTTCGTTAAAGTAAACAGATGTGGCTTTTACTCTGTAAGTTGTTGTTTTTTTTGGCCTTTATCGCATTTATTTTCAAGCTAAAGCTTGCATTCGTCTGAAAATAGCGAATAAGCATATATCAACTATAACTAGTGTTAACATTCAGAGCTTGAGTAGTCATTAAAGTGAATTACAATTATTCAATAAGATGATCCAGTCCTATCTTTGGGCGCTTAATAGCAAAGAGACAGTAGAATAGCCCACAATAAAGAATAATCAAAGGAATATATAATGGATGCAAAAATGTATGTAGGCAATTTGTCCTACGATGTTACTCAAGAGGATCTGCAGTCGCTTTTTGAAGCGCATGGAGCAGTGAACGACGTTTTTATCGTTAAAGATCGTGATTCAGGCCGCCCTCGTGGCTTTGCTTTTGTGACCATGGAGACAAAAGAATCCATGCAAGCGGCAATCGAAGCGCTGAATGGCCATGAATTTATGGGTCGTGAACTGGCAATCAACGAAGCTCGCCCACGTGAAGATCGTGGTGGCGGCGGCGGCGGTCGCGGCGGCTATGGTGGTGGTCACGGCGGTGGACGTGGTGGGCGCGGCGGTCATGGTGGCCGAGGTGGTCACGGTGGCGATCGCGGTAGTAACCGCGGCGGTTACTGAAATTCCGTATTACTTGGTATATGCCGTACTTAACAGGGCTTTTAAGCGATAAACTTCCGTGCTGGATGTTTTCGCAATAAAGCCCTGGGCATGTGCGAAGTGTACATCATTTTCGTGTTTCAGTTTCCTGAAATCAAGCTGTCTGGCATCTTTGAACCGGCGCAGCCCGTAGCCTTTGCCGCGATTATCCGGGTAAATGAGGGCAAGCACTTCATCTTCCAGACCTAGTTTCATTACATGGCCGGCAAGTCCGGCGGAAGCTTCTTCCGGAAGTGGTTCAGTGCGTGGCATAAACAAAGCCTTGAAGTACATTCCGGCACTTTCAAGTGTCCAGACTTCAGCATGTTTTTCTACAAGCCGGGTTCGCTCGCGATAGTTGCGGATATAACCCACAAGATCTTTGCCGAGCATACGCATTATTTCCCATATAGGTTCACCGGGCTTGTGCTCTCCCTGGTTTGCAAATCTGCGCAAAAGAATGATGTCGAGTGGTGAGTTCAGCCTGGGTAATACATCGCGGTCGATTTCAAGCAGTTTTGCTGTCTCGCCGGGACCACGGCAGTCAAACCATTCGACAACTTCCAGCCAGGGGCAAAACTCTCTCGCATCTTCATATAGGTCGAGATGTTGCAGTGCCAGTGAGAGCGCACAGACAGGCGCTTGACTGCGTGGCAACTGATGATGATCAAAGTTATTGCGTTCTGGTAAGTGCTCGCCTCCAACATCCACGACTGCAATCGCAGGGTCTGCAAGATCTGCATCCGTTGGCTCGCGACGAATGATGGGGACTCTGTTCTCGGACAAAAGTACTGCACAGGCGAGGAACTCATCTTTGTGAGCGCTGCCGGGATGCGTAATGATGGCTTGAATCATGGAAAACTTTTCGAACGTTGAACTTCAAATTTCAAATTTTGAACTTCGTGTTCGCTGTTGGCTACAAAAAACCCTCCGCTCAAACTGAGTCGGAGGACTTTTGCAAAAGGCAAACGATATTTCTTATTTGCGTCTGGCTTCTTCGCGTTCGCGGGCCTCTTTAATGACGGTTTCCGCTACGTTTTTCGGGCAGGGCGCATAGTGAGAAAATTCCATCGAAAACTGGCCGCGCCCCGACGTCATTGTACGCAACGCACCGATGTAACCGAACATTTCGCTGAGTGGTGCATCTGCTTTGATACGAATACCTGTGCTTGTCGGCTCTTGTGTTTTGATCATTCCGCGGCGACGGTTCAAATCACCAATGACATCGCCCATCTTGTCTTCTGTACAAAAGACGTCGATCTTCATGATCGGTTCGAGAATTTCCGGCGCTGCTTTGGGCATTGACTGGCGATAAGCAGCCTTTGCGGCGATCTCGAAAGCGACCGCAGAGGAGTCAACTGCGTGAAATGCTCCATCCTGAAGAGTGACTTTAAAGTCCACACATGGATAGCCAGCGAGTACGCCTTTTTCCCTCGACAGTTTAAAGCCTTTTTCAACTGCCGGCCAATATTCGCGTGGCACGTTTCCTCCAACAACTGTGGACTCAAATTGAAATCCTTCACCCGGCTCAAGTGGTTCCAGTGTGTAATCAATTTTCGCGAATTGACCTGCACCGCCGGATTGTTTCTTGTGGACGTAGCTGTCTGTAATTTGCTTAGTGATACTCTCTCGGTATGCAACCTGCGGCTTGCCGACAACTGCGTCCACACCATACGTGCGTTTCAAAATATCGACTTTGATTTCCAGGTGCAGTTCACCCATTCCTTTGAGAATCGTTTCACCGGAGTCTTCATCTGTTTCGACCAGAAAACTGGGATCTTCGGCGACCATCTTGCTGATTGCTGTACCCAGTTTTTCCGCTTGGCCTTGCTCTTTGGGTTTGATCGCAATCGAGATGACCGGGTCGGGAAAGATCATTGGCTCCAGTGTTGCCGGATGATTCGGATCACAAAGTGTATGACCGGTTTGTACAGTTTTCATGCCAAGCAGTGCGACAATGTCACCGGCCTGAGCGGATTCAATTTCATTACGCTCATTGGCGTGCATTTCAACAATGCGTCCAATGCGTTCAGTCTTACCGGTAAAGGTGTTAAGCACACTGACTCCTTTGCTGAGTTTACCTGAGTAAATTCGGGTAAATGTCAGAGCGCCGTATTTGTCATCCATAATTTTAAATGCCAGTGCGCGCAGTGGCTTGCCAGGATCAACAATTGCAAATTCCCCTGTCTCGTTACCTTCTGCGTCTACTTCTGGCTGTGGATTTACCTCGGTTGGGTCTGGCAGAAAATCGACAACTCCGTTCAGTACATTTTGCACGCCTTTGTTTTTAAATGCGGATCCACAAAATGTCGGAAAGAAGTCCAGCTTGATTGTGCCTTTACGAATGCACTCTTTGAGCTTTTCGATGCTGGGCTCGTTGCCTTCCAGATATGCCTCCATTGCTTCATCATCCTGTTCTACGGCAGTCTCGACAAGTTTCGAGCGATACTCTTCGACTTTATCTACCATATCGGCAGGTATTTCTTCGATTTTGTAATTCATAGGGTCGCCGGAATCATCCCAAACCCATGCTTTGCGTGTCAGGAGGTCGACCACACCTTTGAAATTACTTTCGATGCCAATTGGCAGCACCATAACCAGTGGATTTGCCCCGAGTACATTCTTGACCTGCTCGACTACTTTATAAAAGTCCGCTCCGATGCGATCGAGCTTGTTGACAAATATCAGACGAGCGACTTTTGAATCGTTGGCGTAACGCCAGTTGGTTTCTGACTGAGGTTCAACACCGCCGGAACCGCAGAAAACACCAATACCACCGTCGAGCACTTTCAATGAGCGGTACACTTCGACGGTAAAGTCCACGTGACCGGGAGTATCAATAATGTTAAAGCGGTGACCATCCCAGAAACAGGTCGTTGCAGCTGACTGAATGGTAATTCCGCGCTCCTGCTCCTGCTCCATGAAGTCTGTGGTCGCGGCGCCGTCGTGAACTTCGCCCAATTTGTGAATTTTACCAGTGAGCTTTAGAATGCGC
Organism: Puniceicoccaceae bacterium; assembly: GCA_050301675.1. GTDB lineage: Bacteria > Verrucomicrobiota > Verrucomicrobiia > Opitutales > Coraliomargaritaceae > Lentimonas. Next base: position 3,433 of record JBNKZP010000019.1, on the reverse strand, counting down.
TCGGTTGTTGTTGTTTTTCCGGCATCTACGTGCGCAAAGATACCAATATTTCTGTACTTTGATAGGTCAGTCATGTTTATATGCAATTGATTTTAGAAAGTGTATATTCTCGCTTGTCAGTAAAGGTTTCTACGTAATTAAAGATTATCACAAATAAGAAATTAAAAAGTGTTATATAACAGACTTTATTTCAAATACTGCAAGGCAAGAAAATGCATGATTTTAAAGTGGTGTATGGTTTCTTTATCTGTTTGAGTGAAAAACCTGTAATTTTTGTTTCCGATGTCTTTGCCTGATATGCCACTGATTGCTGTTGCCGGAGCCAGTGGCTTTGTCGGTACACACTTGCAAATGCGGCTGAGTAAAAATTATCGTTTTCGAGCACTTACCCGGAGTCCAAACATTGTTGAACGTCATAGTGGCACAAAAACTACTGAATGGTGTTATTGCGACATTTATTCTTTGCCGAAATTGACAGATGCTCTAAAAGGCTGTGATTACGGAATTTATTTAGTACATTCGATGGCCCCTTCAAGCCGTTTGATGCAGGGTAAATTCGAAGATACGGATTTACTATTGGCCGATAATTTTATTCGGGCGGCTGAAGCAGCAAATTTGCAGCACGTTATCTATTTGAGCGGCCTGCTTCCTGAAGACGATGAAGATCTGTCGCCGCATCTGCGCAGTCGTGCTGAGGTTGAGATGGTTTTAAAGAATCGATCGGTTCCGGTAACTGCCTTACGGGCAGGAATTATTTTCGGGCCGGGTGGCTCTTCATTTTCGATGCTGATAAATCTGGTACGTCGATTGCCAATCATGTTTTTACCGGCCTGGGCAAAATCAACCACGCAATCTGTGGATATCGAGAATGTTTGCGAAGCGTTTGAGCTTTGCCTGAAAGAACCAAAGTGGCGTGGTGGCACCTACGATCTGGCAAGTCATGAACCGATGACTTATGCGTCGATGATCCGAAAAACAGGTCAGTGCCTGGGTTGTCGTTCTGTTTCGATTCAGTTGCCGCTTAATTTTTTTTCGGTTTCAAAGCGTTGGATTGCCTATCTTGGAGATGTTCCGATGGCATTGGTAGAACCGTTGCAAGAAAGCCTTCGGCATGATCTTAAAGCACGTCCTAACGCACTTTTGGAGCAATTGCGCCCCAACCTTATTTCATTTGAAGAGTCTCTCGCAAAAGCAGTGGATGATCAGGGGTGGCCCTTGCCTAATCCGCGCAGTTTTACGCAAAAAGCGGATAAAAAACAAATAAAGAAAGATCGTCGTGTTCGTTCGGTACAACGCATGCCGTTGCCAAAGGGATGGAGCGCAAAGGAGGTGATGAATGCTTATGGAATCTGGTTGGACAAGACCTTCAGGAAATTGCTTTCGGTACGTACCGATGAGGAGGGAGTCGTGCGTTTCAATTTGGTGAGGCGGCACTTTACCTTATTGGAACTGACGCCAACACCGTTTTCTGACGATAGTTACCGCTGTGCTTTTTATATTACCGGAGGTTATCTATCGCGCGAAGTGGCTCCACCGGGCCGGCTTGAATTTCGGATTTTTCCGGAGCGGCATTGCATCATTGCTTCGATTCACGGGTTCTCACCGACTTTGCCCTGGTGGTTATACGCACGTACCCAGGCATGGGTACACTTGATCGTGATGTATCAATTCGGTCGTTATCTGAAAAGGGTTGATACATCTAAAACGGAAAAAGATTCAGCATGACCTCACCCCGGCAAAAGCCGGAATCAGGTGAAATGCGACGTTAATAAATTCATCATTAAATGTTCGACGTTCAAGGTTCGATGTTCAAAGAATCGTTTAAAACTATGACCCAAGCAATTGAAATTTACGATACGACCTTGCGCGATGGTACTCAGGGCGAGGGTGTTTCCTTTACTGTTGCCGCTAAGATTCGTGTGGCGGAGAAATTGGATCAGTTTGGTATCGATTACATTGAAGGTGGCTGGCCTGGATCCAACCCGCGTGACATGGCATTTTTTGAGGCAGCAAAGAGGCTCAAACTGAAGCATGCGAAGATTACAGCTTTTGGTTCAACCCGTCGTGCAAAGCTTGCTGCTGAAGATGATCCACAACTTCAGTTGCTGCTGGAGGCTGAAACACCAGTTGTCACCATATTTGGTAAAACATGGTTGCTGCACGTCGTTGAAATATTGCGCACGACGCCAGAAGAAAATTTACGAATGATCGAAGATTCCGTGCGTTTTCTAACTCAAAATGGCCGCGACGTGATTTATGATGCTGAGCATTTTTTTGACGGCTATCACGACAACCCGGATTATGCCTTGCAAACACTTGAAGCGGCAAAGCGTGGTGGCGCCATCAACCTGACTCTTTGTGATACGAATGGAGGCATGCTGGTCAGCGAACTCCAGATGATTGTTGGTAAAGTAGTCAAACAGTTTCCGAACACACCCATAGGTCTACATTGTCACAACGATTCCGGGCTTGGAGTTGCTGTATCGCTTGCCGGAGTCGAATCAGGGGCACGCTTGGTACAGGGGACAATCAACGGGTTTGGCGAGCGAAATGGCAATGCTAACCTGACCACGATTATTCCAAACCTGTCTCTTAAAATGAATGTCAGGTTGAATTGCGCTCCTAATTTGGCTAAGCTGCGCGATCTTTCGCTCTTCGTTGATGAGATGGGCAATCGAGTGTCCAATCCGACGCAGCCCTTTGTCGGAAGTAGTTCCTTTGCTCATAAGGGAGGCGTACATGCAGACGCAGCAGCGAAAGTTAAGCACAGCTACGAACATATCGAGCCAGAGTGTGTAGGAAACAGCACGCGTGTACTGGTATCTGACATGTCCGGACGCAGTAGTGTGATGCTTAAGGCCAGAGAGATTGGTGTTGATCTGGATGCTCGCTCACCGGAGTTGAAACATTTTCTCAACGAACTCAAAGAGCTTGAATTCAACGGCTATGAATACGAGGCTGCCGATGCGTCTTTTAAGCTCTTGCTGAATCGTTACTTAAAGAGCAAAAAAGATGACTTTAAACTGATCGGTTACCGAGTGATCGTAAGCCATCAGGAAGTTACCGGACGCATTGTCTCCGAGGCAACCGTACAGTTACGCATTGGCGAAGAAATACATCACACTGTAGCCGAATCATCAGGCCCGGTTGGAGCGCTCGACCATGCCTTACGTAAGGCGATTGCTCCGGCCTTTCCTGAAATCATGGAAGTTGAGTTGATTGATTATAAGGTACGTATACTTGAGACCGAACACGGCACCGATGCGATCACTCGTGTATTGATTGAGTCTACCGATGGTAAAGCCACCTGGGGAACTGTTGGCGCCAGCGACAACATTATCGAAGCTACCTGGCGGGCGCTCGTTGATTCCGTTGAATATAAAATCCTGCTGGAGTCGGAAAAAGAGCAGGCTTAGGTCTTGCTGAATCTAAA
>JBNKZP010000018.1:0-16783 GCA_050301675.1 Puniceicoccaceae bacterium | reverse complement strand
GCTTCGGTATCATGGTAAAAAAGGCTCTGGCCGGTTAAGCGGGTATACTGGATACAATGTTCCGGAGGAACAAATTTACACACTGAGTTTTGCAGTGCGGTTTTTCCGGCACCAGGACGGGATAGCACAAGCATCGCAAGCGGATCGGGCAGGAACCTTGATATTGCAGTGATATAGCCCAGAAGCTTATTGTTATTCTCACCGATAAACCCCAGTGCGTCGAAGTCCTCGGTTATCCTCTTTAAAAGAGCCTTGTCCCGCAGTGTTTTAAACGCTTCGTTGCGTTCCTCTTCACTCATAGGAGTTACCGTTGCAGAACTGTCTTTGTCGCGGATGGTAATCCGTTCGGCTTCAAGTGCTTCGATAAGACTGAGCAGTTCTGAATGTATCTGCTGCGGTTCAACAGTGAGATTTTTTCCGCTGGCTTCGGCGAATGATTCACGGGCACGGGAGTTGTATAAATCCAGAGTGTCAACGTGGAACGTTGATGGTTTTTCGGCGGTATACGCTTTCAGCGTTACGCGAAGTCGCTCAAGGTTGTAACTGGTAAGGCCGGTAATTCTATACGTCAGATGATCACCGGTAAAATGCAATCCCTCAGCACTGCGGCTGAGTCGTGAGACCTGTTCGGGCATGGTAAGCGCTCCTTTGGTAGGGTATTGTTGATAGAGATGGGTTGCCGGTGGCATTTGACAATGTCAAGTCCATCCGGCTGCGCATCTGGTGCATACTCTCCCGAAAGGCGTTTATGTCAAGTGATACCGTTCCGGTGCGGTACGCCTCACGAAGTTCTTTCACCCGCTCCCCGGTAAAAACAAACGACACCCGCCGGCGCTCATTACGCGCAACACTGGAAAGCGTGCAGCCCAGGCAGTGCAGGAATGAAGCAAGGAAAAGGTCGTTGGTAACGATCCGGTCGCAAGTGGTGGAACTTCGGGAAGCATTATGGTATCTTTGAGACATACTTACCCTTTCGGGGGTTATGTTTAGAGGCTGTCCGGTGAACTTTTCGACGAGATGCACCGGATGGCCTTTTTTGTTTCAAAAAAATCGTGTCAATAGCAAAAACAAAATTCTTTAACTCTATTTTAAAATATACGATTTTCGTATAAAACACAAGCAAAATGACAAGAAAATTCGAAAGTGGTATTTATTTTAAATACGATGTCGGTATATCCGCACTTAAAATATCTTTCAACACTTTTCAATTTTATCTGGAAGTACAATGGATTTAGGTAAAAGATTGGCAAAAGTACGTAAGGGAAAAGGGTACACTCAACAGATGCTCGCAGATGCACTCGGCGTAACACAACGGGTCATCACGTACTACGAAAAAGAATCAGAAAGAATACCCGCTGTAAAGATCGCTGAAATTGCCAAAATATTTGGAATGTCTACAGATGAACTTATCGGTATAACTGAAGAGAAAAAACCACAAGGTGCCTCAAAAAACGCATACCTCAAACGAAAACTAAAAGTAGTGGAACAATTCAATAAAAAAGATCAGAAGACTATCACCAATGTAATCGAATCGATAGAAAAATCATACAAAAACACCTGACTCAATAACACTGCTAATATTATTGAATAATCTGCCCTGGTTAAGCACCACTGTAAACTCACCCGGCACAAGGGTTGCGTTACCCAACAAATAACAGTATATTTATATTGTGTTGGGTAACAAGGATCTTATATGAGCACCATTTTTCATGTCATGAAAGAAGAATACGATCGGCTTATTGAAGCTCAAAAAGCTTATAAAAGCAATATTGATCAGATGCCGCAGGGATCGCCTCGCATAAAACATATCCGCAACTGCGATTATCTTTATCTTGCTCGCCGTGAAGGGCAAAAGGTCATTTATGATTACATGGGACCAGCAAACTCTGAACATGCACATAAGATACTTGAGCAGATCCAGCGACGAAAACGGTTTGAAACACTACTCAAAGATATTCAGAAAAATCTCAAAGATGTAAAGAAGGTTCTGCGTGGTAAAATTTGATCTGCTTCTCACAGTCTTACGCGATTTACAAAAAGCCGACATTCTGCGGCATTTTGTCCTGGTTGGCTCATGGTGTTTAAACTTCTATCGGTATCTCTATAATAATCCCGTTGAGATACCTGCAACACGAACACTTGATGCTGATATACTCATTCCAAAACGATTACCAGCAAATGCGCAAGGTAACATCATCACCATTATGGAAAATAATGACTTCGCGGTCGAAATTGATTATCCCTCCGGGTTACACCGGTTCACGCATCCCGAACTTAAAATTGAATTTCTTACCGATCCCGGTCCAAAGCCCGATGAAGTTATATACAAATTCAAGCAATTTGGTATTACCGCACAAGAGCTGCGATATATGTCAATACCGCTTTCGTATCGGCTACCGATCACCTATGATGACCTCTGCATTTCAATTCCGGAGCCTGAAGCATTCACTTTGCATAAACTTATAGTTTGCTGTTTACGAAAAAATCCGGAAAAAGCGGTGAAAGACTCTGAAACAGCACGTGGTATGCTCATGTTTTTCCAGGATAAACCAGTTCATGTAAAACGTATCAATGAAATTTATGAAAGTTTCCCCAAAGGCTGGAAATCACGAGTTGATGACGGATTACAAAAAATTGGTTTAGCATTACCAAGCTAACAGAATAATTGAAAGTACCTACCACCTGAAGCCATCTCACGGCACCGATCCGCACAGTCCCCTGAAAAACCAGAAACCCCAAAACCCGCAAAATCCCCCGGTGCCGGTTCCGTCCCGGCACTGAACTGAAGGCCACCTCGATCGGCGGCAGGGTAGTTGCGCTGTGTCCGGGCGCAAGATCATATATAATATAGAAGACCTGTCCAACCGCATGACCCGCAAAAATAAGGTAGCCGCGCGGAAAGACCCAACCATCATCTTGCATCGGAACTTCATTGCAGGCTTGTATCGGGAGCGGCTGCCGGCAGGGTTCGGGGCCCATAACTTGCCATTATGTAAACTTGGCCACCCAAAGCACGCGAGCCACTCTGTCGGGCTGCTCGTAAGCGAAACGCTTGTGCTTTAGATGGCCAAGTACGCTGCGAAGACTACGCTTTACATAATGCGAGTTATACTCCCCACCCTGCGCGGTCATCCACTCCCGTGGGATTTGTACGCCGTTCTACTGCTTCGCATTATCCCCGGCGTACAAATCCCGGTCCTGATGTGCTCAGTGGCTGCAGTCCGCGCGGATTATTTAGATCTACCTGCCCCGGCCCAACCCGTGCAGCCCTTCAAAGGGCCTCCCTATTGTTAAACTGATTTTTCTAAAGCTCTGGGAGATCTGAAAGGGCTACCTTTGCATAGCCAGCTTTTTTCTTGTCTTCTGGATGTGGTTCCAATCCAATGAGAGTAATTACCCCTCTGACAGGTCCGTAAACCCAATAAATACGACCTGCAGAAGGTGTGTGATTTTCAAGATATGATTGCCATACTCTAATTTCCGCTCCAACTTTTTTGGAATATCTCCTGCTTAAATCCTCGATTTCATGAGAATTCAGGCTGTTATGCATTGGATCGGCGCTGAGAAAACTCATTGCTTTGGTGAGCTTCTTAAAGAGTTTCTTTTCATTGTTATCAAGTGTATCACTCTTTGCCCGTTTTTAAGAGATCCCCGAAAAAATCCCTCATTTCTGGAATGCCAAGCTCAATCCGAAAGCCCATCTGCCAATTTCCTCATCTCATCTAAATCTACCGGTTCCGATCTATTCCCTTTTGCATAGTTCTCAACTGCCAGATCCATCATTTTAAGGGTCTTTTTAGATACGTGATCCGGATGAACTAATACTCTTGGCTCCAATACGATATGCCCATCTTTGTAAATTCTTACATGGTAATTTTTATACAAGCTTTTTTTTGATTGAGCTCGCACCGTAATCCGGCTTTTGCTGTCCAGTGTCGTATCATATTCTTTCAATAATTCTGCGGCCATTGTTTTTACTCCTACCGTTTAGATGCGCTGTAGTATCAGATTTTAAAAACATTACGGTGGGAATTCCCACATATTGAATATACTGCAATATCGGTGATCTGTCAAAACTTTGATAGTTAGATTGGTTTCTCCCCAAAAAAGGCTACCAATTCCCGATGCTGCCAGGCCTACCACAGCAACACGTACTTTGGCAAGCTCAGTAACCATGCCGGAAGCAGCACCCGGCGGAGTGGCATGGCGACGGCACGTGTTTTTGCTCCGACTCCCTTTGATAAGGGCTGGGGTTAGATATTCTTGTGGTTTTTGCGATTATTGCGGCAACAGGTCAATCCACACCGTCAGCAGATCTCGCCGCAACTCGCGTTATCTGGTGCGTGGAGGACGGACAAGGGAGCACCGCAGTGAAACGAAGGTGCGGTTGGCCGGCCGGAACGCTGATCCGTAACGAACCCGCGAACCCGTTAGCCGGCAGTTTACATAAAATGATTTAATTTGACATGCGCTCTAATAACTCCATCTACCTTATTTCAAGCATGTGTGGAGCCCAGGGACGGGCGCAACGGACAATTAAATGATTTTATGTAAAAGTAACCGTCACACGATGTGCGGTTGCGGCTGTCCGGCAGGGGTCGCGGGTGAGTGAGGACAGGCCCCACCCACCAAATTATTTTACCCTTTTACAAACGCATTCTTTTTATCTTGCGGTCCGTACAACCCTGAATCCTACATAATTTCTTAAGGCTGTTGCAGAAGTCGAAGATTTTTCTTCATAAACACAATAATCGCCACCAAGTTGACTGGGCGGATCAATGTACCCACCGCCATAAATTCGCGTATAATTTGGTTCAGCTGGTTTTGTATACCAAACGTATTCAAGGACATTACCTGCCATGTCAAATAGTCCTGCCTTATTTGGCTCAAATTGTCCAACTGCGTGTGTCGTCGTTTGCAATGAATTCACCCTATACCAGGCATACTTGCTGACTATAGCATCATCCTCTGAAGGGCCCCAAAAACGACCAGTAGTATATGTCGTCCCCTGGTAATACGCAGCTCGCCATTCCTCTTCTGTCGGTAATCGGTAGCCAAATTTATTCGAAAAGTCCATTTCACTCGCATTAAGATTTTGTAATCCCACGCAATGTCCATTAAGCATATCTGGTGTACCAGTGTAAGTGTAAACAGGAATAAGCCCTTCCATTTCACTTCGCTTATTGCAATACAGTATCGCATCATACCAGGTGACCCGTTCTACTGGCTTAGTGGCACCAGGGTGAAATGAAGGCGTACTTCCCATTATCGCTTGGTAGTCCGCCTGTGTTACTTCCGTTTTTCCGATGTAAAAATCCATTGTGGCATTCTTTATACGAATTTCATCATCAACTTCAACTAACTTCCAGCGCGTGTATTCATCATGATTCCAAATCTGTACTATTCCATTATCAGCCGCATTCCCGCCAGCCAGGCCAATGTATGCACCAGCATTTGCATGTGCAGCAATCCTGCAAAATCCATCTCCGGCATCGGTCAGTTTCCATTTTTGATTATTATCGCTTACTGTATAGATCAGTAACTGTCGACCATCATTAACCTCGGCAAACGGATCATCGATTCCAAAACGTACACCAGAACCACCTTTACTTTCAATGGTGTAATATCCCCCGCCAGCAGAAACAAATTTCCAAAGCTGGTTTAAGGCTCCTCTATACGTAAACAGGTGTATTTCCTTGCTATTTCTCCATTCCGCATCTTGAATATCGATACAATAATTCTCATTCGCCTCCGGAACAATCTTATACCACTTGTTCGGATTGGGAGCATAAAAATCATTCATCATATGATATTCTTTTTGTTGCAACAATGTCACATTTGCAGGATTCTTCTGGTTTATCTTATACCAGCGAATTGGGCGACCGAAATCGTCGTACTCCACTTTCTGGCTTGGGTTATTATTCGCATCCACGCTGAGAATTGGCTGGTACCATTTCTTGTCATAATAGGTTGATGTTACCATCGCATCTTTGGGATAGAAACGAATATCATCAATGTAAACAATCGCGGACTGCCCTGCTCCATTTCCATTAGGGCATCCGACCCATACAACTGCATACTGGTAACCATTATTCCATTGAGCATCTGAGATATCCTTTTTAGCTGGAACTGGTAATTGTACATAATACCAATCACCATACTTTTTTGCATTTATAATACCACTGGAAGGCAGTTCTGGTTGACTGGTCGAATTAGGGTATACTTGTATTGGCCAGGATGCACCATCATCAGAACTCCTTCGGTACGTTACATCCATCACCCACCCTTTCTCAACAGGCACATAAATCTCACCCTCTGGCAGTACTGGTTGAATCCAGGCAGACAAGATGTAATCTCTGCCTTTTTGCAGCTTAAATGCACGTGTAGGCCCAAATGCATCCAAAACCCCGATTCCCTTGTCACCGAAATGCTTTGCACCCTCAAATACACTTGACGCGCCACCAGCTTTAAGACCTCTTGCCCATCCATTTTCTAAATCGAAATATGACCCTGCCGGATCAAGATCATAATCACCAGTGAAAACACCACACTCTTCAAATGATGCGTTTACTACCTTTCCAGTGGTAATGGAACCTTTATGTCCATAGATAATAGAAGATAACAACCTACCGCCTGAGGATGTTGGTTTAGCAGTTTCTTTTGGAAGACTGTTTGAAGTATATTTACAAATACTGTCTGTAAGTTTCCATGCAGCATCGCTTGATCTGGGTGAAGAATAGTTAAAAGGTACATATGCAGTCGTGGCAAGACCGGAACTGCTCATTGGAACTTTCCACACGTAACTTGCGCATGGGAGCCATATGTTATTAACATTATTAGTTTTTATCCACGTTGACGCACTGGCTACAACAACCCGGTCTGCCTCCCCCGAAAGAGCACCTTTCAGAATATCCACAGACGTACCTGCGGGAAAATTATAGGTAACCCCACCACTTGATTGTATCAACATGTGCTTATTAGCAGTAATCTCAGGGTCCCCCATTTCCTCATATGCGGGTTGTGCATATGCTGGCGTAGCTACCGTCAGTAAAATACTGCCATCACTGTTCTTTGTATAAGAACGGTTTGGGGCACCATCGTAATCGCCATTAAAGGCAACCGGTAGATAATCAAAAATGTTAAAATGGAACCCGTTGCTACTCCATTCCGGGCAAATCAATTGCAGGCGATCTGCTGCACCATCATAGAACGCACCTCCCAGAGCAAATGATGCCCATCCGTATCGAGGTCTTATAGTAAATAATTCAGAAGCAGTACCGCAGTTTTCACAACCTCCAGGAATTACGATTCTCTTATTCACATCATCAAAACTGACATTCTTGAACTTTTGGTAGGCGATCGGTCGGGGCAGGTTCGGCAACCAGGCGTTTGTTGTAATCCCTGGTCCAGTTATTATCAAATCATTTTTTACGCCATCTGGCTCAAGTGCTGTAAAAAATGAACAATGTCCAAAGTAGGGATAATCAGTGGCGGTGCGATACACAATAGGAACATATGTACTAAAGGGAGAAATTTCCTGGAAATCCATTATTGCGTATATTGCTCTATTCTGTCCCGGAACAAGGTCCCCTGGAAAATACTCCTGAGGGTAATATGTGTTAGTAAGTACAAGAAAATCCGGTTTGTCGGGATTCCCATGTAAATCGCCAATCATACACCTAACAGGGCACTTATAGACATCTGTCCCATTTCTATTTAGTATAGTCAGTGAAGGGCCGCTATTTCCAAAACCATCATTGTATTCCAGTTCTTTTGACGCGTTAATGCGAATATCATGGAAAACATAAACATACAAATAATACGTTGTCTGGAACTCCATATTATCAGTAAGGACTACAATAAGATCATCATCATTATTTGAGTCCATTTTATAAAACTGAGCACCTATAACATAATAAGCATAAGGAACTCTTGTTCCATCAAAATACAAACGCCATTCAGACCATTTTTCCGTACTGCTGTGCGTTGTATAGTCCTTATTAACATTTATACCCATACATAAAGCAATTCCACCATCTGTCCTTACAATTGCAATTTTTTCTTTTGAGGGGTCACCTGTATCAGTTTTTTTACATACTACGACACGATCATTCATATCCATTTGAGAAGTATTCGTGTAAGGCGGAATTAAATCGTTGGCATCAAATACCCGTAATTTCTTTTGAGGTACACTAATTTTATCAGCAGCTGCTGTAGTCAAATCATTTGCATAAAGCATGTTGCTGCTGGTTTTTACACCATTTACTGTTTTTTCGGTCTTCTTCAGTTTAACCCACCCACTTGTATTCTCTAACAGTGTTTTTGTATAGAAACTGTTATAAGGCATCAATGGTAAAGTATGTTCCTGTTCATGATACTCATACGTTGATTCATCCCTCGAAAGTAATTTGTTACCCCTGTTATAAACTTCAACCGAATGGAGCATTCCGCGTTTCCAGCTGTAATCGGTCATCCCATAAGAACCTGTATTCGGAAAATCTTTGCAGGTGACAAATTTATATACTGTATAACCATTGGGTGCGACATGGTTATCCCTATCATAATTTGCCGCAACAATACACTGCTCATAAGCAATATTAGCAGGTGTATAAAGTCCGCCGCGAGCTGCAACCGGCCGTTTGTCATCAATTTCATCCAATAAGTAAGGATTTGGCATTGCCGTCACATGGCCACAAGAATTTGTTGCTGTTTCCTCAAAATCTCCGGCAGTGGGCATCTGTGTATAAAAATAAGAAATAGTCTGCTTTTTACTACTTAAACCATCCCCAATCTTAATCTCACGTACACGAATTCCTCCACCGTATTGTTCCTTGGGATTGTGAGATGCATCTTCCAGCTGTATACCATTTGCAAAATTGAACCGGTTTGCCTCATATTCCCATTCGATTGTCTGACCAGATGGCATTTTTATCTTTTTCAAAGACCATGCAGATGCATAAGGAATATCGGTACCGGGAACGCAAGCAGCAGTCTTTTCGCCATCAGCATTGAAATTATTTGAGCCAGTTGTATTACGCCGGAAATAACCCCAGTAGTCTTTCTGATCTATATACCAATGGCGTTGATATAGGCTCGGCTCAGGATACTCATCCTTATGGCAGCCGAAATCCATTTCAAATTCCTTATACTCAATCTTGTTGTCTGCAGCAATGTTATACGCTGCAAAGTTAGTATTCTCATCATAAGAGAATACGATTGATGGTAACGCCTTCCCAGCACTGGTAACACTTATACTACGCAGTGTCAGTGATTTTGCATCATAATTATCGCTTTGTCTTTCAACTTGTTCGGGCCACAGCATCCTGTCATTAGTGCCTCTTAGCTGCCATGATTTTTTGAATGAATTAAAAGAGTTCTGGCGAAGATCATAACCAGTATTAAAAGTGTAGGTAAGCTTCTCGCTTCCATCTTTGTTCTTTAAGCAAATTGTCCTGAGTACCGGCATCGATACTATAGCATTGTTGTTCTCCGCATCAAACCAGAGGTCATCCTTGCGGTCCATTGAATAGGTAAATACCGCTGAATCAACAGGGGTATGTATTGTTTTTAGCCAACTCAAGGTAATTGGTTGCAGTGGAGTATGGCCATCCGGAAATTTTGTCTGGTTGTTTATTCTTCCGACCAGTGCATGCAGGGTTGTAGAACCATGAAGCTGCGACATCCGGAATGCTTGAAAGATTCTTGTCATTGCGATACTGTCGTACTCAAATGCAACCCATTCCCCTTTATTTGTAGACCTGGAATCGAGCGGATCGTCTGCAAGACCTCCTCCATCGAAATAATCACTATAAAGAATTTTTGTCAAATGCCAGGTATTAGGAACACCTTCTGTTGTGTGTGTTATGGACTTTCCGCAGACATCATATTTTCCCCATTTTGACATTTGCCAAATTTCTTCAAAATGGGGATATTTGTCATACTTATCGAATATCAGGCGAGTACCATCACTTAGGACAATCTCAAAAAGAAGATACCCATCAGCATCTGTCTTTTTTATTATCTTTACAGTTTCATATTTTTTTTCATTGCTGCCTGCTGCATTTTTTAAAACGAATCGGCCATTAGTACGATCTCCTTCCCAGGAAAACTGGCCGGTTATAAAAGGGGTATTCACAAAGAATATATCAGGTATATCATCAACGGCACCTCGTAAAAAGCCTGTCCCTTGATCACCAGTGTAACTGAGAGTATGCTCGCCACCGGCAATGTAATTTCCTGGAGTTATTGGGATCATATTGATGGTAAATTGAACACCATTCACTACCCAGATTGCAACAGTTAATGCGACCCCACCACTTGCAGCAGGTCCACCCACTATAGCCAAAATTATTGTTAAAACTATCGAGGCAACTGTCAAAATTACATTTAATACCTTGCGCCATGTTGGCTCATCAGCTTCACTCTTGGGTTTTGTATAAAAGTACCCACTCTCACCATGTGCATCATCGGGGACGAATACCGTTTTACGTGTGATTGTGCCGGGTTCGTAGCCAAAGCCTAACCCTGCAGGTGAAGCTTCCTGGTCAAGCTGGATACCTGCTTTATAATACAGGTTTACAGGAAACCCATTGCTTATACCCTGCACAGTGCCAAGCGGTATTGCAAATCCCATTTCTCCTGTTGCTGGATTTACCGTTTTTGATGGGTCCAGTGTCTGGACCTGGGAATATAAAAATCCTGCGTTTAGACAAAATAGTATCACGACACTGATGAGTGCTCGTTGCCTCATGTGTTTGCTCCTTAAAAATCTATCTTTATATTACTAAAGTATTTTTCTATTTATTCAGTTTTTACGCAAATTCATTTTTCACATTATTCTACTGCAACACTACAAGTACATTCTCGTATTTTAAGTAAAAGGCAATTTGACCGCTCTGGTTGCCACAATCGTCTTTGTAAACACGATAAATAATCATTTATCGTACCTTTTTATATTTAGCATTACATTTCTTAGTAGTATAATAGTACAAGTTAACATTGCACCTAATGCTATTGAATTTACTATAAAAACCCACCAAAACCCGGTAAGAGACCACTGTTTTGGAAATATGTAAAAGCATGGGAACGAAATTATTGCCCAACTAACCTTATAAAATACTTGCACTTCGGAATGAATAGAATTGGCTTGTGCCCACAAAAAAAACTGAACAATGAAGATTATAGAACATACTGCTGGGTATATATAAACAATTTGTTTCATCCGATTTTTTATTTTCATTTCTATCTTACCGTTGAAGAAAATGGAACGGGAACATTAAGCTTTCCTGCTGGGACAATTTGTTCAAAAGGTACATCAACAGCAGGCCCATACATATCATTTGCAGTATTCCAAAAGGTTCTTGACCAACTCCGACAAGTGCTATTTGGCAAATATGGTGCTTTTATTCCAATTTTTGCATCCATAGCAGCTTGCATAAGCCGATCTTGTTCAGCAGTGGTCTTAAGGTACGATCCTTCAATAATTTGCCCCCCAGGAGTTGCATCACTATAAATTTCTCCTTCCATCCAATTTTCCCAATTATATTCTCCATTTACTCCAAAGCTATATGATTTATAACTTCCAAGCGGATCACCAACGTTAAAGCTCATGTGTCCATTTGGTTCGTCTCCAGCTGGTCCTTCAAGCCACATATCAGTCAGATTATTTTGATCCCAATCAGTCGCTCTGTCATAATACTTCCAGTGGTGCTCTAGATAACGTTGCTTAATTGCACCAGGACCGCCATTAGCTCTTATCACGCCCTTCGCACCATAAGTACTCGAAATCTTCCCAGCATCAAATCTGGATTGTAATATTCCATTCTCAATACCACTCCCCAAACTCGCACCCATCATTGCCCCACTAGCAATCGAAGTGTATGTTCCGGCATTATCCCAGTCCCATTTTCCAGGATTAAGAGAACCATTTTCTAATGCCCCCATAGCATAAGCACCAATCAATCCCCCAATTATTGCCCCGGCAATGTATTGGCCATCCGGATCTATTGTCATTATTGGACTCGTGGAGTAACCATAAGGGTTAAATAATTGGTCTTTCGGATCGGTACTCATCCATACGCCTATTTCAGGATCGTAAACTCTGAAACCAAAATGGTAAGCCCTAATCCCCGCCATGTAAAAAGAAGCATTGGAATAGTTAAGAAATGTTTTCGGCACTGTTGCCAGGAATACGCTAACGTCTGTAAATGCTTGTTCGATAATAAGCTTTGCACCGGGATTAGTAATTTCGGCGATATTTTCAACATTGCAGGTAACGGCATCATCATTGAGCTTAAATTGTATTGATGCAACAGTTCTTGATGCAGCATTTTTAATTACAGCGTTTAATTTACCTTTATCGGTAGCTGGATCAATCGTAATGTTAACGATATCCGGTTCAGTAGGTGCATCCGTATAATAAACCGCAACACGGTTAGGCTTAGCAGGATCAGAATGTGTGAGTGCAAAATCAAGGGCTATGTTAAATTCGATAAGCCCTACATTTAGTTGGCCATCCTCATCGAACTCTTTGGTTGTAAATTTATCGCGGAGGGGATCGTTCCCAGTCCCCGGAATGCCACTAACAGGTGCAATGGTCCCATAAGGTTGATACATCAGAGCTTCTTTTACGGTTCCATCCTGGGCTAACACCATTCTTGTAGAACCGAGGTGGTCCTCGGGTCCATAGTGAATTTTTCTAGAAGCACCTCTAGACCCCTCCGCACGTAAGCGCTCAAATTTCTCTAGAAGCTCTTTTTTTTCTGCTGCTGATGCGCCTACGGTCGTACAGGTGTTCCGGTCACAAAAATGCACAATATTCGCTACTGGAGGCACTTTTTCTTCTGAGAGTGCCTTTACCGATTGCCTTACTTCACTGTAAATATTCCAGAACACGCCTAAAAAACCACACACTATAAAGGGCTTTTTCTGCGTTTCTATAGCTGCATTTTCCGCTGATTTTGCTACAAACATATGTGTTTTTCCGGTATTTTACCCCTCAAAAACCTCGTCTATGGAACCGAGGTGTTCCCTCGGTTCTATGAACCGTTTTGCTTGTTTTTTTGAGACTCAACTGTTAATATAGCCGCTTCGCGGATGAAGCCGGCTGACCACTTTTTTAAGGTCTCCAGTATCAATATGGGTATAAACCTGCGTCGTTGTCAAGTCTTTATGGCCTAAAAGTTCCTGGATATGGCGGATATCGCAGCCGTTTTTGAGCATATGGGTTGCGCAGGCATGCCGAAGCTGGTGGGTACGGATATCGTATTTTGTACGTAAAAGCCAGGTAATTGAGGCGGGATTGAGCCGTTTTCCTCTTGCTGAGACCAGCAACGGCCCGCGTGTGCCTTGTATTACGGCCAGATACCTTCTGAGGGCATCGATGGAGCCCTGAGTCAGAGGAACCTTGCGTTCCAGGCCTCCTTTTCCACGCACAAGCGCCTGCGCGCTGTCGGTGTCCAGATCTTCAACGTTTAGTGCTGCAAGTTCTGCGCGGCGCAGGCCGCTTCCGTAGGCAAGTTCAAGAAGCAGCCGGTCACGCAGAGAGATAAAATCAGATTCAGATTGGTGCTGGCATTCCGGATGTTCGGGAGGATCTGCCAGGCATTCTTTCAGGGTGGATTCTCCGGGAACATGCGGTAATGAGTGGGATTTGTACTTTTTAAAGCGGATTGCTGAGGCAGGGTTTTCGATCCGGGCACAGACCGGATCGTTTTTGATCAGACAGCGGTAAAAGTCCCGGATCGTCGTTGTTCGGTAATGGCGGGTTCCCAATTTACAATTAGATATAGATGATAGGTACTTTTCTACATCATCTTTAGTAATTCGGTAGTAAGGTTTCTTATCTGCTGCATCTATAAACTTGTAAAAGTGATGAAGTATCCACAGTTTACTGTCGATGGTACCTTTTGCCATCCCAAGGCGGATATTCTGGAGATAATCAAGGATGAGATTATTTACTTGTAATTCCATAGTGGACCAGCTGCCACACTCTCCTCTACCACTTTTCTCGTGGGTGAAAACGTGTATGCGCCTGCTGCAGGGTGTGGATGTCTACTTTTGTATAAATCTGTGTACTGGCCAGGGACCGGTGCCCGAGCAGTTCCTGAACCATCCTGATATCTGCACCATTATGCAGCAGATGTGTAGCGCAGGCATGCCGCAACCCGTGCGGCATTATACCCTGTATACCGGCCATTTTTGCGTATTTGTTTACCGTGTACCAGAGATTACTTCTGGATAACATCTGGCCGTTAACACTTAAAAAAAGTAACTCCGGATTGTTTTTACGGGTAAATACCGGTCTGCACTTCTGAAGATATTCAGTAACAAAGGGAGCAACCCAGGCACCCACCGGGATTATTCTATCTTTTGAACCTTTACCGGTTACAAACACCTTATTCTCAGTCATATCGTAATCAGTTACTTTTATGGTACGCAGTTCCTCACTTCTGATACCGGTAGCGTATAGAAATTCGATCATTGCACGGTCACGGATCCCGATAAGTTTATCACTGGTCATGGTATCGAGCAGTTTTACCACTTCCGTTGTATTGGGAACGTTGCGCGGGATGCGTTTTCGTGTCGTGGGAAGCTGTACGTGGACACTAAGATCAGTCTCAAGCAGTCCTTCACGGTGCATCACCTGGTAAAAGGTCTTGATCGCTCCCAGTATTCCGCTTACCGTCTTTAATGCAAGGGGTTTGCCGTTGTTCACCTTTGCAAATTGTAAGTATGTCTGATACCCTTTGATATGTGCTGAGTTTATCCGGTAGAAGCTTTTTACCTGTTCTTTCTCTTCCAGATAGTGTACAAATTGTTTAATCTGTTGCGGATACTCATTACAGGTGCGTTTACTATATCCAAGTAAGGCAAGCTTTTCGGCGAACTGGTGCAGTTTTATTTCTTCCATGGTGAAAGGCCTTTGGCTATTGGTTGTTGGCGGTTGGCTGTTTGTAACGGTTAATAACTTCCTGGGCTGTTTTCGCGATTTGTTCCTTTGCATGTTTAAACGGCTCCGGTAGATCATCGTTTGTAAAATCGTAAAACAGTCCTCTTTTGGGCATGAAAAACAGAGCTGCTTTGTATTTGGGAAAGACTACTACAAAATGTAGGCTGTCATTTCTGTCATATTTAACAAGGTGCCGGATTTGTGTGCAGATGGTTTCAAGTTCCTTTTCTGTTGGGGGTTTCTCAATGGTATAGGTCGCGGCATCTGCGGTGAATGGCTCGTACCAGAAGTGTATCGGTTCACTGCGGGTTTTGGTGGTTATCCTTTGTGTATTCATGAGCACTGCTCCCCGATAAGTTTTAATACCGTTTCGGTTATCTTCTGCCTGGCACGGGCAAGTACCGGGGAAAGTTCTCCTTTTCCCATACCGCAGCAAATGGCACGCTGCGGACAGAACAGCAGTACCGAAGCGCATTCTGGGAACAACAGCAGAAAATACGAGGTACTATCAATGGGATTTATGGTTAATTTCCGGATATGATAACAGATATCATCAACGATACGATCGCCAAGCGGTTCTTTTAAGTAAAAAACAAGGGCTGCGGTTCCGAAAGGGTGATCCCAGATATTGTTGCGTTGCGGTTCCTGCATGGTAAAGCCTCCTTTTGTGGTGTGTGCTATTATTGGTAAAAAAATAAAATTCCCTATAATACGTCTCCCAGAAGTGCGCGAAGTTGTTGTAACTGCATGATTTTTCATAGTATTACACCGAATGCGAAGTTTGTGCGAAGCACTGCGAACTCTGCGAAGTTTTGATGATAAGTTATTGATTTTTCGTTCATGGCCTCAAAACTCCAGGGTCGGATCATCTTTACCATTGTCGATCATCACATACCGGCAGCTACTGCCCTGTCTGCCCTGGAGCTTTCCCAGATACCCCAGTTCAACGAGCGGTTCGATATTGACACGCACCTGAGTTTCACTCCAGCCGATAAAATCCCGCAGTTCTTTTCTGTTAAAAGGAATGTCATAGAGGTAAAGCTCCCTTTTTGGGTCCAGTTTCTTTATATCCTCATATTTCCTGTTTACCAGGCGATCTATTTCAGCAAGTAATACTCTTCCAGTCGGTGACACATCATCGATATTGCGGATAAACACCATGCGGGCAATATCAAAGGCCGTATCAATATCCGCTTGTGTTGCGTAAACGCATGAAAGCTTTGTTCCATCGATCCGCTCTACGGTGCCGCTTTTGCGCTGGTACTGGTGCAAGAAAGTGATAGCCTTCACCAGAGAGAGGAACTTGGCCTGCTCCGCGCGTATCTGAAGCCTTCCGGGAGGGAAGCTTATTTTCAGCTCATCGGGGATAAGGACCGTTACCGGTTTTAAAAGACGCTGCATGTTATGGTGTAAACGGGTGACTGTAGCTTCATCGCTTGTAAGCTGGTACCAGCGGGGACTGTTGCGGGTACGCTGTGCATTGAGGATATTCTTTGTCTGTTCCGGAGTCTCGTCGATAGTAAGCACCAGAAAGCGCCGCTTTACTTCATCATTAAACCCATCGGGCCGGGTGGTTGATACAAACACCACTACCGGTCCTTCTACCTTATATATATCAGAACACATTTTACCCGTTGCCGGATCGGTTCTGGTAGTCGATACCGAAAGGTGCTGGCTACTTATCAGTGTTTTCACACTGTACATTGCTTCCTGCATCCCCTCTTCCTCTTCAATGGCAAGCACCTTGTTTTTAAGCGCTTCGGTATCATGGTAAAAAAGGCTCTGGCCGGTTAAGCGGGTATACTGGATACAATGTTCCGGAGGAACAAATTT
>JBNKZP010000017.1:0-17210 GCA_050301675.1 Puniceicoccaceae bacterium | reverse complement strand
TGTATTTTCTCGCTTGCTTTATCACTCCGGGCCTTACCGAACGAGAGCGTAAAATTGTCAAACCAGCATGTTTTGCTTCATGCCTGCTGTTTATAGCAGGTGTAGCAGTTGCCTATTTTGTGTTGATGCCGATAACGTATACTTTTTTAGTGCAGTTAAACCAGATAATGGGACAAAAGATGTTGTTGGCAGCATCCGAGCATTATAATACTGTCGTCTGGTTTTCGATAACAACAGGTGTTACTTTCCAGTTTCCACTGGTACTGGTCATACTGATTTACATACAGACGATAACAGTCACTCAACTCAGATCAGTGCGCCGGCCAGCTTTTGTGGGAATAATGGTTTTTGCTGCTCTGCTAACTCCGGGTGGCGATGTTTTTTCCCTGTCACTGACAACATTGATTCTGTACGGCCTTTATGAACTCGCCATTATTTTTGGCTCACATATCGAGAAAAAGCAAGAGCTGCCGAGTTGGATGAATGGGATGATTCGGAGAACTAAAAAGCGGGGCCTCTTTTTGAAAAGATTTTGACTCACGCCCGCTTCACTCAACCTTTTCAAATACCTCATTTGAAAAACTTTAAAATGGAGCCACCTGTCGGAGTCGAACCGACGACCTGATGATTACAAATCAACTGCTCTACCAACTGAGCTAAGGTGGCGGAAATTTACTGGATCGGGGACTCGAACCCCGAACCAATTGATTAAGAGTCAACTGCTCTACCAATTGAGCTAATCCAGCATATTTATTAGTAACGTCAATTACTAACAGAAACACGGTAATTGTTGTTTACGCAAAAGCTGTCAACTCCCGAATCTACTTTTTTTTAACCCAAATTATGCAATCGAGTTTTCCAAAAAGTACTTCTGCATCATCCGGGTTGGACATTGTGAGTATTTTAGCCTGTTACAGACGCTTCGTATTTTTCGGCAGCTTTTTGCCTTTTGAAAAAACGTATGGCTCCGTAAATCACAAAAGCGAGTAGCAGCAGAACTACCATTGCAGCAACAACTGGTAGTAGAATTGCCATAATGGCAGTTAGGATGGAGCCGCCCAATTCAGCTGTTGAAATAACCGGGTTGCCGACGCCAGCAGTCGTGGCAGTTGATGTGCCACGCAGTATAACCGAAGCGCCTTGTACCAGACCTGCGGATCCACCGCCGGCAATTACAGCAACAAGCCATTTGAAAAAACCATCACCCATCATTTCAGGCACAACTGCACTGGTGATAAAAGTTCCGGCTATTATTGCCGCTGGTGTGGCGACAGAATCGAGTGCATTGTCCAGCCATGGTATGTAATAGCTGCCGATTTCTAGCATTGTAGCGATGCCAAGTGCAAAGGTAACAGAATTGTTTCCCAGCCAATCGTATTCAGGACCCAGCATGCCTACGAGGTCAGCATCTTTGAATAATTCTACATTTCCGTTTGCTGCAAGACTGGCGATGAATAAAGGTACGAAGACGCGAAATCCGCAAGCTGCTGCCAAACCTATACCGACAAAAAGTGCAAGTAGTTCATTCATGATGGCTTAAATATGCATTGTCGTTGAATAAATCCAAGTTCAGATCTCAAAAAGCATTAAGTATTCGATGTTATTTTGTTTCCGGCTTTGTCGGATTAGAATGTTCTCTGTTTAAAAAAGTACTTGCTAAACTAGTCTATGCCGCCAATTCTGAAGTTTTAACAATTAACTTTATCAGAAATATGCGTTGTAGATTATTTGCTTTTACCTCCATCGTAGCCTCAGCATTTGTTCTTTCGGCCTGCGATTCAGGCTATAGTTCAATGGCACCTAAAGAAACAAACGTTTTAGGAATTATCAAGCATGAGCCTGAAAGCTATGTGCACACAGGCCCAAATACCTTTGCGATTCAAACAGATGAACTTTACACACGCAAAGAGTATTCCGGTGACAAAACCTCTTTCTTCTGGGGGCTAGTTACGATTAAAGATTACTAATACAGTATAAATCGTAAGATTTCTTGGCATGTTGCTCTAGCAAACGACTCTGATTGGTGAGCAACAATCGTTTGTTAGAGCAACACGCTACAAAAAGATCGTTAGTTAAAACGCGAAACTCACTTTTCTTTATTTCCAGCTGAAATGTGAGCAATCAGGCGTTCATTAAATTCAGAAGCAGAATTATGCCCCATCTGCTTAAATGCCTGCATCATCGCAGCAACTTCAACAAGCCGGGCGATGTCTCGCCCGGGTCGAACGAGAATTTCGACTAAAGGTACGTTAATACCCAGTATTTCCTGAAATTTTTCATCGAGCCCGGTGCGGTCTTCTTGAATCTCGGGGTCCCAGTTTATGAAATGGATAACCAGGTCTATGCTCTTTTTTACTCGTACGGAACGCACACCGAAGAGTTCGGCCACATTTATAATGCCCAGACCACGGCATTCCATGTAACCTCTGCTAAGCTCAGAAGAATTACCCATCAGTTTATGATCGCTCAAACGTTTTACATAAGTCAGATCGTCTGCGACAAGGCTGTGTCCACGTTCAATAAGAGCAAGTGCACACTCACTCTTCCCCACTCCACTTTCACCACATATCAGGGTGCCAACGCCACGAATGTCGAGTAAAGTGCCATGCAGAAGTGTCTGCGGAGCGAACTTTTCTTCCATCAGCAAAGTAGCTTCAGTCGTCAGTTCCTTAGATGATAATACGGATCGGAGAGCCGGAACTGAAAACTGATCCGCAAGCGATTTCATGGTCTCGGAAGGTGTCAAATTCCTGGAAATAAGCAGGCAAGGAACATTGTACTCAAAGAGTTTTTTGAGCACCGCTGCCTCATCTGTCTTCTTCAAATCTCTCAAATAACCCATTTCCCCGGCTCCGAACAATTGAATTCGCTCACTTGCAAAAAATTTGAAATATCCAGTCAGCGCCGCAGCCGGTCGGTTTAAACTACGTTCTTGTATGATCTTATCCAATCCTGCTTCTCCGGCAACCAGTTCGAGTTTTAAACGATCTTTAAATGAGTTATAAAATTCGCGAACCGAAATGGATTGAACTACTTTTGTTTTATTTTTTTGCGAAATTGTCATAGGTCTTTGTGCAATTACATATTAAAATCTTCACCTAAATAGAATTCTTTGCTCTTCGGATCCTTAATTAGGAAATCACTATTACCCTCACTCAATACGGAGCCTTGATGCAACAGATAGGCACGATCAACGATACGCAATGTCTCACGCACGTTGTGATCTGTGATCAGCACACCGATACCACGCTCTTTTAGCTGAATGATAATTTTCTGCACCTCGCTAACGCTGATTGGATCCACGCCGCTGAAGGGCTCATCCATCAGCAAAAATTTTGGCCGAGTTACCAGAGCACGTGAAATTTCCAGACGTCGACGTTCTCCGCCACTCAGCGTATAAGCTTTCTGACCGGCAAGATGGGCGATTCCGAGTTCATTTAAATGAGCTTCGACTACTTCATTTTGCTCTGCTTTGCTTAGCGGTAAGGTCTCTGCTATGGCTCGAATATTTTGCTCTACTGTCATTTTTCGAAACACTGAAGGTTCCTGCGGCAGATAGCCAATCCCATGCCTGGCTCGACGATACATTGGCACATCTGTTAAATCCTCACCATCAAACAATACTTTTCCCGATGTAACAGCGATCAAACCAACTACCATGTAAAACGTCGTAGTTTTACCAGCGCCATTTGGCCCCAGCAAACCAACAATCTCACCGGCATGGATGTTGATATTAACCTTGTTAACGACACGGCGCTTGCCGAAATCGCGAACAAGCTCGTGGGTTTCAATTTTTAAAGGCGTAGCAGCATCCATAGTTTTCAGACAAAAATCATTTGTGACAATGACTGCAACTCAATCTTGCGCAAATTGGTGTTATAAAAATAGCAAGTTGTTCAATTTGTAACTTTATCACAGATGCTTAGACTAGCTTACGGCCTGCATACGACGCACGATCGAATGTACTTCCATAGGCACCCAGGCTTCCCAGTCAGTTCCGCCAGCTTTGATCAACTTTAAGACATCACGGCTAGTCATCGAGAGAAGATCCTGATTCGTTGTTTCGATCGAACGAATGCGATCATTTTGCGTCAGGTGCTTGTAAAAGAATTGCCAGTTTTTAGGAGTTCTAAAGTTTTCAGCAGTTACTAGCTTGTTACTTTTCGTATTTAACCATGGATATACATATAGTTGAACACGATTTTTAAATAAACGACCAAACGATTCCAGAATGCCACCAGGCAGATTCAGGGACCATTTCTCTTTGAACAACTCGTTTAGCAGCCCAATACTTAAAATAATTGCAATCGGCTCAGCAGTGTAACGACTCAAGTAAGTCGCGATTCGATAAAACTCGGCGCTGCTTGAAATGAGTACCGTTTTGTCGAGCGCCTGCAATGCATCTGCTCGATCAAGAAAATCAACCTGATCAACCACTCCATCACGCAACAGATTGTTCATACTGATCTCACAGACTTCAATAGCTCGCTCCTTCTGCTCATCACTCATCACAGTAGAAAACTCTTCGTTTGCTTGATGAAGCATATCCAGATGCAAATTTAAGACCGGATCAAAACTGCCTCGCAAAAGCAAAATCGGCCTTTTGTAAAGAGAATCTGCTGCAGGCACAACTTCACCATCTTTGTCAAACATGGCAGCGCTCGTAAGTTTGCTCTGTACCAGTTGCAGCGCACACAAACGGTTGTCTATATAGCTAAAACCATCACCGCTGAAGCGCAACATATCGACCTCGACCTGGTCACTATTGAGACCGTCCGCCAGCGACTCTACAAAATCAGGTAAACTATCGCGGTAGAAAAAAGCTGCATAAATTAAATTTACACCGACTTTTCCCAAAGCATCCATCTGATCCGGATTTGTCTCATCGAGCATGCGCAGGTGCAATACGATTTCACAGGGTTTTTCATTTGGATTTAATTGAAAACGCACCCCTAGCCAACCATGACACTCACCGGTATCTCTATATCCTCGCGCACGAACTGTATTGCAAAATGCAAAAAACGTCGTGTCTTTTCCACGAGTTGCAGCAAGCCTTTCCTCGAGTAAATTATACTCATATTTGAGCATTGAAATTAACCGATCCTGTGACACATAACGCGAAGTCCTGCCATAAATTGCATCGCTCATGGTCATATCATATGCAGATATCGTTTTGGCGACGGTACCAGCACTGGCAGAGACTCTGAAAAACCAATTAGCCGTTTCCTGACCAGCACCAATTTCTGCAAAAACCCCATACTTGCTCTCATCCAAATTGAGAGTAAGTACTTTATCGTAAGTCTTTAAAATTTTTCTTTCACCCATTTAAGACATTATTGGAAACAATCTTCTGGATAAAACGCAATATTAGTCAGATTCGCTTTACAAACTCTGCGAATCCTTTCGCCTGTGAAATCAATCGTTCCTTTAGCTTTTCATCGGTTAATTTTCCGGAGTCATCGAGAACAGAATGTACACCGGGGATAAAGACACGATTCGGATAGAGGTATCCATTTCGATAACTGAAAAGTTGCTGCAATTGCTCAACAGGCCGCAAAGCACCGAACTGACCAGCGGCAAGTCCGGTAAAGGCTACAGCACGACCTTCGAAACTTTCCGGAAACGGAAGCATATCGATAAAGTACTTTAGAATTCCCGGAAATCCTCCGTTGTATTCAGGCGTTACAACATGTAATCCGTCCGCACTCAGAATTGCTTCAGTAAACGGCTTAAATGCCTCTGGTTTTTCCGCATAAGCGTTAGGGGAAAACAACTCTGCGGGCAGATCGATCAAGTCAAGCAGTCTAACTTCTACATTCAGACTCTTGTAGATTGATTCTATCTCGAGAGCAATTTTGCGACTATTCGCCCCAGGACGATTTGTACCTATCAATAGTGTAATCATCTCAATTTAACAGTTTTTAAGTTTTATCCCGGAATGACAGCTTTGGAGCAGTTGTCCAATTTCGATAAAAGAACAGAATCCTGCGTGTTTTACTTTTTATCGAGCCAGCGCTCAATATTTAGAATCGTCCATTCTTTTTCATTACCACCAATTCGTGTAGTAGCAGTTTCTCCTTTTTGTTTGCCAAGTAACTGTTGCGCAAGCGGCGTCTTGTAGGAAAGGACGTTATTTTTTGGATCACTGTCCCATGCACCAAGAATAGCATAGCGCTGCTTTTCACCACTGGAGCTTTCCTGAAGCTCTACCAGGCAACCAATACCCACATTTTCTGTTGTCGCTTCGGTAAAGTCGGTAACTCGAGCCCGCGAAAGATCGACTTCCAGCTCATTTTTGCGCGAAAGTAAGATATCTTGATCCTGTCGTGCCATTTTGTACTCAGAATTTTCTTTCAGGTCACCATGTTCACGTGCGGTCGCAATTGCTTCTTTATTCTGTGGAATTTTGTTTGCGATCAGGTCTTCATATTCCGCTTTGGCTTCATTGAAACTTTTCTGCGAAACAATCAGCGCATCTTCTTCGGAAGGAGCGGCTGCCTGGCCGGCAATCAGGCTCTGGACTGTTGGAAACTTTTTAATGAACCGTGCGAGCAGCGATTTTTTAGTCAATTCTCCAAAACCCTGATTCAATAATAAAGTTTGTGCAAGGTCACGGGCCGTTTCGACGTTTGCCTCCGCTAGCAGATCCTGAATCAGATCCGTATCATCACTTAGCAAATCACCCAGTGGAATCCTTCGTGTATTCGCATTTTGTAAGGCTTCATGGTCAATTGCGTAAAACATTGCCGACAGAAGGCGCGGCGTTATCAACGGCTGAATAATGGATGAATACTTTTTGGAACTGCGATTTCTAACAACCCAAAAGAGTAGTGGTCCCTTGATTGTTTGTTCTTTCAGCCAACGATCAAGGCATTGGATAACGCGTGCTTCCTCCCCTTTTTCCAACATAAAGTTGACACATTCGCTGGTGAACTTGCCGCTTGATTTCGCTAGCAAATCTTCAACCATCTGCTTCCATTTCTCCGGATAGGTGCGGGAAATCAAATCAAGATAACGTTTTTGGTAATTAGACGGAAGCTCCTCAGCCAATTTTGAGTAGTCCTTAGTTGCATCCAAAATAGATGCTGAGGATGGCTCAAGTATTTCAACGTCTTCGTGAAGATCGCGTGCAAGGTTGTTCCTGACCCATACTCCGTGCAGACGATCTGCCTGGTTCAAACTTTTCGCATTTTTGATCGCATCCGTAAGTTCTGCAAGAATTTCCGGAAGTTCTTCGCGAATAACAGAAATGTTTTCGGACAAAGCGTAAAGTTTCTCACCTAATAAAATCTTCTCTTTTGAGTTCTTGGTAGCAAGAAACTGTTCGAGTATTTCATGCTCTGGAATTACCGGCTCATCACGAAAGATATACGGATCCGACTTCTTGATAGGCACACCTATGCGCGGGTCTTTCTGCAATATTTTTTTTGTAGCAGTCCACCACTTTTTGTATTTTATCGGCCCAATCAAACGCGCAAGGATTCTTTCAATTTCGGCATTTGTCATTGACTGCCCTTCTGCTCTGGAAATGATTTCACAAATTAAATCGGCAGGTTTTTTCTTAATCATTTCATCCACCACGTCAGGCTCGACGCGAGAGCGGACCAGCATGTCATCCGACTTAAGTATTTCCAATTTATCGACACAAAATGCAGGCGCCATAGCATGACCTTTTTTTCCCTCTTCGAAGTCGATGATTATCTTTGCTTCTTCTGCATCGTAATCAACGATCTTGCCAAACCCCCAGCTACGATGCAGACAATAATTACCGGGAGCCATTGCTTCGAGCTTTTCACGTGAGGGGGAAAGCTGTGGATTTTCTTCGATAAGAGTATCAATTACCTCTTTATTCATACCTATTTAGAAATACTTGTTTTAAGTTTTAAATTTTAAGTGTGTAAGATTTACAGACCAATAGAAAGGATTAAGTTCAACTTATCCACACAAAATTCAAAAACGTGGAAAAATGCAGTCAAAATCGTTGAAGCATATTTTACTAAAAAAGTAAAAGCAAATCAGTTACTAGACTCTTTGACCACAGGTTTTTCTGATCGTGACCGCGCAACTTGTCAGGCGCTTTTCTTGGGCGCTTTGAGGAACGGGCATCGCGTGAATGCCGTGCTCAAACCATTTATCCGGCGCAACCCAAGCAAACGGATTGAAGCGATTCTTTGTGTTACAGGATATGAAATCCTTTCTGGCCCGAAAGAAAAAATCCCAAAAATCATCCATCACTCAGTAGAATGTAGTAAAAAACTGGTCAAAGATACTGAAACGAAATTGTTAAATGCATTACTGCGCAAGCTGCCGGACGCCCTCGACACAGTACATCCGAACAACCGGCCTGACATTTTTTTTAGCCATCCCAGATGGCTGTTCAAACATTGGAATAAAGTGTTCGGCCTGCCTGCAACCATTAAACTGATGACATGGAATCAACAAATACCAACTACTTATCTAAGATTTTATGACGTTCCTGCAGCGCTCCCTAAAGGACTGCAGCCAACTCACTGGGATAATTTTTTCAGCGTATCTGCAGACGCCTCATGGCAACAAGAGATATACCCACTGCTCAACAAAGGTAATGCTTACATAAAAGACCCCTCCACTCGTCTTGCGCCTGCCTTGCTTGCACCGGCAAGTGGAGAACAAGTGCTTGACCTCTGCGCTGCTCCAGGTGGGAAGACGTATGACCTCGCCTACCGAATGCAACTTAGAGGCCACATAGTCACACTGGATTTACCGGGGGATCGAATTGAGCGGTTACGTAAAAATCTTGAAGCGCTAACAGATCAGTCATTGCGCTGCTCGATTCTTGAAGCTGACCTACTGAAACTAAATGATCGGTGTTTCTCGGATAAAGGACTTCCTACTCGTTACGATGCGGTCATGCTAGATGCGCCCTGTTCAAATACAGGTGTCATTCAACGTCGTACAGATGTAAAATGGCGGCTAACACCCAAGGATATAGCTGGATGTGCTCATCTTCAGAAACAATTGATCGCAGTTGCTTCACACTATGTTAAACCGGGCGGACGGTTGGTCTACAGCACTTGCAGCATTGATCCCGAGGAAAATCAGGCGGTTGTCGATCACTTCCTAAACTCCGAAGAAGGCAAACGCTTTGCACTCAAAAAAAGTATCGTCAGCTTACCCTGGGAAACCGGGCATGACGGCGCTGGCGCATTTTTGCTAGTTGCAAACAGATAGGTTATAATAAGATTGAACCTGTTGTCCGCTCAATAGCCATTCAAAATTCGACGTTTAGAGTTCAGCGTTCGATGTTCACTCGATAGATAATTGCATAGAAAACAGGCACAACGATCATCGTCAGAACAGTGGCACATAGCAGGCCAAAGACAATCGTAACCGCCATTGAGACAAAAAAAGCGTCAAAGAACAAGGGCAGCATCCCTAGCGCAGTTGTGGACGCAGCCATTGCCACCGGGCGCAGCCGGCTGGCGCCCGAATTTACAATTGCGTCTATGGGTGAGGCGCCTGCTGCACTTTGCGCATTGATTTCATCAATCAAAACAATCGCATTCTTGATAAGCATACCTATCAGGCTCAGAAAACCAAGCAGAGCCATGAAGCCAAACGGCTGCCCTGTCGATAATAAGCCTGCCGATACTCCTATCATGGCAAGTGGGACACAAAGCCAAATAACCAAGGGTTGCCGCAGGTTATTAAAAAGGCATATCGTCGTGATGATCATGATTATAATAAACATCGGTATGCTACCGGCCAGTGACGACTGAGCCTTACTTGAATCTTCGTATTCGCCGCCCCAATTGAGCGAGTAACCTTCCGGCAATTCAATTGCCTCAATGGGCGCTCGCAGGTCGGCCAGCAATTCACTGGCGGTGCCGGCGCTTGGATCGCAAAATACGGTCAGCGTCCGTTTGCGGTTCCGGCGATAAATAATTTCGTCCTCATAGGTCGTCTCAAAACCGGATACGACCTGCATCAATGGCACGTTCTTCCGCGCTGCCGAGCTCCATATCTGAAGATTTCTCAACGAATCAATGTTGTCGCGCTCTGCTTCCGGCGCACGCATTATAATCGGCAGAAGCAGATCGCCTTCACGAAAGATACCCACTCCCTGCCCCTGATACGCTCTGAGAAGAGCTTCGGAGATGTGGCGCCGCTCAATGCCGAGAATGCTGGCCTGTTCGTCAATCATTGTTGGGCGAATTACTTTAACGCGATTCCTCCAGTCGGTCTTGATTGCTTTTGCGGCTGGATTTGTCTCCATGATTTCAATGGTCTGTGCCGCCAGATCTCTGAGCACATTCGTGTCCGATCCGCTGAATTCAGCCTGAATTTTGCCATTTGCGCCGGGGCCCAACTCGAATTTGTAGGCATATCCGGTAGCGTCGGGAAACTGTCCGGCGATAATGCGGTCGATCCGGGGAATCAGTTTGTCCACCGCCTTTGCAGCGTCGACATCCACCAGTAATTGTGCATAGGCTGAATTCGGCTTCTCCGGCGTATAGGTCAGAAGGAATCGAAGCCCTCCTTTGCCGATCAGGGAAGTGACCTGAGTGACGCCTTCCAATTCCGTCACTATTTTCTCCAGCTTTTTGACTGCCCGGGTTGTTTCATCGATATGCGTGCCCTGTGGTAGCCACAAATCCACCATGAATTGTGGCCGGGTCGAAGGCGGAAAGAAGCTCTGCTTTACACTTTTGAAGCCAATAATCGC
Organism: Puniceicoccaceae bacterium; assembly: GCA_050301675.1. Classification (GTDB taxonomy): domain Bacteria; phylum Verrucomicrobiota; class Verrucomicrobiia; order Opitutales; family Coraliomargaritaceae; genus Lentimonas. The sequence continues at coordinate 6,505 of JBNKZP010000017.1, read as the reverse complement.
AGCAATGAACATGACAACGACAACCAGAACGGTGATCCAGCGGAACCGGATGCAGGCTCTGAGGAACGATTTATAACTGTTGTAAAATCCCGAATCATAGGGATCTTTGGTTGTTTGACCCGCTTTCGGCGATGCAACTTTTAGAAACATAACTCCCAGCAGAGGCGTTACTGTGACTGCGATCACCCAACTCAGGAAAAGCGAGACCATAATCACTTGAAACAAGGAGCGACAAAACTCGCCGGTGCTATCCTGAGAGGTGCCAATGGCCGCAAATGCCAGGATTGCAATAAAAGTTGCACCCAGCAGTGGAATCGCTGATTGCCTGACTACATCAGTCGCTGCTTCGACTGCTTTCTTGCCCTTTTGCAAACCCACTAGAATTCCGTCGACAACTACAATTGCGTTATCGACCAGCATACCGAGAGCAATGATCAACGCACCCAGGGAAATACGCTCAAGAGCCACTCCCATCGGTTTCAGAAAAAGAAAGGAACCTATTATCGTGATGACCAGAATGACGCCAATCAACAGGCCGCTACGCAACCCCATAAACAGAAGCAGCACTGCAATCACGATTAAAACCGCTTCCAGTAGACTAACGACAAAGCTTTTGATCGCAACAGTGACGGCTTCGGACTGAAGAGAAATGATCCCAAACTCTATCCCGAGAGGGATTTCGGATTGCAGTTCGCGAACTCGCCGTTTCAACGCTTCACCCATCTTAACTACATTGCCACCGGATATGGTTGAGATTCCAAGAGCGATTGCATTGTGGCCGTCGTAGCGAACCAGATTTGCTTTAGGCTCGATGTATCCGCGCCGCACAGTTCCGACATCGCGCAGATAGAATTGCCGCTTTGTCGTGGTAATCAGGAGATCATTAAAATCTTCAACAGACTGGTATTCGCCGGTCGGATTCAAGGTAATGAATTCAGTGCCTACTTTTACCCGTCCTGAGTCGGTAACAATGTTTTTTGCCTGCAAACTGGCCGCTATTTCGTCCGGATGAACACCCAGCAAGGACAACTGGTTGCGGTCCAACTCGATGTAAATGACTTCCGACTGCTCGCCAAGTGTGTCAATCTTGGCGACGTCTTCGACCAGCAGTAATTCTTTACGAAACAGGTCCGCCACCTTTTTAAGCTCTGCATAGGAATACTCGTTTCCATAAATGACAAAGAATACGCCGTAGACGTCACCATAGTCATCAATAATTACAGAAGGACCTGCCCCGGGAGGCAACTTGCTTTGCGCATCGTTGACTTTGCGGCGCAGCTCGTCCCATACCTGGGGGAGTGTCGCTTTATCATACTTGTCTTTAATGGTAACCGTCAGCGTTGAAAGCCCGCGCTCCGAGCGGGACTCAATCTCGTCCAACTGGCTGAGTTTCTGTACTGCTATTTCCATCTCGTCGGTCACTTCCAACTCAACTTCTTCTGCGGAAGCTCCTGTGTAAGGCGTAACGACAAGCGCATCTTTGATCGTAAACTCCGGATCTTCAAGACGGCTCATTTTCTGGTAGGAAAACAAGCCACCAATCGTCAGTACGGCCGTAAGAACAAGTGTGATCGTCTTACGCTCAATGCAAAATTTCGCGATATTCATCGTATGCGCCTGTGAGTGGGTTAGTTCTTCCAGTCTTTGACCTGCATCCCTTTGCTGATATGATAAATACCTGTAGTGGCGATTGTCTCACCCTTCTGTAATGAACCAAACACCTCCATCATTTCCCCGGCCATTTCACCTGCCTCAACTTGTACTTTTGATGCGAGCATTGTATCCCGGTCAATTCGCCAGACGAAGGCTTTACCGTCGGCATCAAAACCAACTGCAGAGACCGGCACCGCCATGCCACCCGCCTTCGAAGTTAACGGAAGGGACAATGTAAACTGCACCTTGGCGGTCATTCCGGAGCTTATGTTCAAATTTTCAGGAGGTGTGAACGCAAGGGTAATTGCAAAGGTGCGGGACGCAGCATCGGCTTTCGTTGCCGTTGCTTTAATTTGAGCCGGAAATGCACGATCCGGCATGGAAGTCATTATAATCTGAGGATTGGTGCGATCATTGATTTCCTGCAATGTAGATCCCTTCTTTGCCTGTATCCAAATATTTTCCGGTATGTTGATCACCGCTTCCATGCTGCTGGTTTCCTCGAGAACCAGAACCGTTTGTCTGGAGCCAACGTTTTCAAATTCATCGACCAACACCCTTGCCACTGTGCCGGTAAAGGGCGCTTTCAAATTGGTATCCTCAAAGGCCTTTCGCGCAATTTCAACATTGGCCTGAGCCGTTTCAACGGCGCGGATAGAACGCTCTAGTTCCTCTTTTGAGCCGGCGTCCTTGCCAAATAGCGCCTGATCTCGCTTTTGTTGAGACTCCGCTTCCCTGAGCATTGCTATTGCCGAATTTAGTTTGGATTCATAGTCCCTGGGGTCGAGCGAAGCGAGAACAGCATCTTTCTGAACCGTTTCTCCCTCGTCAACTGCAAGCGAGATCAAACGGCCGGGAACTTCAAACGCAAGATTAGCCTGTAGTCTGGGCTGCACCTGTCCCGGATATTCATAGACATGTTTAAGTCCGCTGGATTCAAGGGTATATAATTTTACCGGACGGACGACAGGCTCCAAATCGACTGGCTCCTCTTTGCCACAGCCCGTGATAAAAACAACTGTTCCCAGTAGTGTGCCTGCGACCAGACCTGTGATATTAAATTTTAAAATAGAACTCTTCATGTGAATATACCTGTGAAGTAAATGCTAAACGTGACTTTCTTAAAAGCTGCCACCTAGCGCCAGATGCAAGTCAACACGTTGTGCCAGTCTTTGGTTGCGAATCGAGATTTGAGCGATGCGTGCGCTAATAACACGGTTTTGCATTTGCAGCACACTTAGTAAGTCCAATTTCCCCGTTTCAAATTGGATCATTGCAATGTCCAATGCAGCGACATTGTTTTCCCAAACCTGATTGAGCTGTTTCTCACGCTCCGCCAGAAGCACATCGTTAGACAAGGCGTTTTCGACTTCACTAAATGCGATAAGAGCCGCTTGACCGAACTCTGCAAGCGCCGCCTGCTGTGTAGCGCTTTCAATCTTCACCTGCTCTTTCAGTGCGCCACCGGTATAGATCGGAGCCAGAAAGTTGGCCGCTGCCGACCAGAAAATTCCGTCCGCCCCGAGTAGATCAAACAAATCACTGCTGGAGTAACCGGATGCTGCCGTCAACGCAATGCTCGGCAAACGTGCAGCCTTGGCCTGCGTGACTTTCTCAAATGCTGAATCCACGCGTTTTGCAGCGGCAATCAGGTCTGGGCGACGTTCTATTAACTCAGAGGGAAGACCGGCGGGAACTGTTTCGGGAATGATTGCAAACGTCTGGCTGAAATCATGATCATTGAGCGGATATTTGCCCGCCAGGATTTCCAGCGCACGAATTGTTCTCATATGAGCGTTTTTCGCGCTGTAGAGCCGATCCTTTGCAACATTCAGATCGGACATCGAGAGATATAATTCTTTCTTGGTTAATTTGCCTTCTTCAAATTTGGCCTGCACGATCGCCAGGGTTTTTTCTTGTAACTCAACAATCGCCTTTGCGTAAGATAGCTGTTGATATGTTTCGGTCGCCTGAAACCAGAGCTTGGAAGCCTGGGCCGCCAGCGAAAGACGTGCATAGGCCAGATCTGCCTCGATTGCCTCGTAGCTGGCAACTGCTGCATTGCGCTGAGCCCTTAGACGCCCCCAGATATCCAACTCCCAACTAATTCCCAGGGCGGCTTCGGTTGTATTGCTTTGTAAATTTGAGTCGTCGGGCGTGCCGATTTCCTGATTCGTACCAGATGCAGCGACACTGGGGAGCAAGGGCGCCCTGGCTTGTCTAGCAACAGCAGCAGCGGCATCGACACGATGTATCAATGCCCTCAATGACAAATTATGCTGGATCACATGATCCACATAGGCCTTTAGTTCCGGATCCTCAAAGCGAGTTAGCCAACCAGCTTCCAGAGGTTGCTCCAAGTCGGATTCAGTCCAGTTGGTCGGGATATCGGTTTGCTCCGCCAGCACTGAATCCAGGGCTTTTTGATGCGTTTCAGGCTTTGGCGTACGACAGCCGGTGATGGGTAATAGAATTAAGAAAAAAGTACAGAATAGTATGCCAACATCCCGAATCATGGATGGATAATGAATAAAACGTTTTCTCATACACGTTTGGCTTACTTTCGAATCTACCAATCTTAAAAAAGTTACAACTTGTATAAATAGCAGAATCGCTGTCAAACTTCTAAACTATGAAGGCTCATAAACATTTGCCCGCACAATCTAAATTGGAAAGAAGCTATGGTTCCATACTGCTAGGTTCGGTTGTAGCGCTCATTGCATATCCGCTTTGCGTCAATTTTTTTATCGGAAAGTTGCTTCTGCACATATGGGTAATGTTCACGCTGTTACAACTCATACTCTCTCAGCAAGTCGACCCGGCGCTCAGGGTACAAAGCATTTCCCTGGGTAGTATATCTCTGGTATTAGCGATCGTAAGTTTTCTGGCGAACCTGTTTGATTTCCCGGTTCTGCCTCTTTTTAAGCTGTTGATTCTTTTCTTGGCTCTTTTCTTCTTTTTTTGTGCCTGGGTAATTATTCGCTCAATTTTTAATCAAAGGCAGGTTACGCTCGACTCGATCTACGGTTCAGTCCTCGCCTATTTGTTGATCGGCATTAGCTGGGCATTAATCTTTTGTTGCATTGAACTATTAGCGCCCGATTCCTTCGCCTTCGGCTCAGAAAAGACATTGTCCGAACGGACGGGCGCTTTGTTGTATTTCAGCTTTGTAACCTTAACCACACTTGGCTATGGTGACGTATTACCCATCACCGGACTCTCCAGAACTGTAACTTATCTCGAAGCAATTACGGGCATCATGTACCCAGCTACTCTCATTGCAATGCTAGTTGGTAAATTCCAACTAATAAACGCGGAAAAGTGAGGTACTAAAAAATTCTACTATTGATAAACAACTTATCTACGTAAATATAGTCGCCTTCTGTGGAAGTTCTGCTCCTACACTATTTCTTTAAAATACAGTTATTCGTAAAAAAGACACCATTAACTAATCTACAAATATTATGCCAGTAGCAACACCCAAGCAATATGCAGCCATGCTCGACGCCGCCCAAAAGGGCAACTATGCCTACGCAGCAGTCAATGTCACATCCACCACCACAATCAACGCTGCACTGAAAGCTTTTGCAGACGCAAAGTCCGACGGCATTATTCAGGTATCCACGGGAGGCGGTCAATTTGCTTCCGGATTAGGCATCAAAGATGCTGCTTACGGTGCTATAGTACTGGCTGAAGCAACCCACCTGCTCGCTGAAAAATATGACATTTTGGTAGGGCTGCACACCGACCACTGTCACCCCGAAAAAGTAGATAGCTTTCTGAAACCTCTGCTGGAGGCTTCCCGTAAACGCATTGCAGAAGGCAAAGGCCCGCTTTTTCAGTCGCACATGTTTGACGGCTCGGTCGTACCGCTCGAGGAAAATCTCAAACTCTCTAAAGAACTCCTCAAAGAATGCGCAGAACTCGACATTATATTGGAGGTCGAAGCTGGCTGTGTCGGCGGCGAGGAAGATGGTCACGATACTTCAGGTCTCCCTGCAGAAAAACTCTACACCACTCCGGAAGACATGGTCGAAGTGTACGAAGCATTAAATCCGATCGGTCGCTTCATTTTTGCGGCAACCTTTGGCAATGTCCATGGCGCCTACAAACCAGGAGCAGTTAAGCTAAAGCCAACCATCCTGCGCGACGGACAAAAGGCAGTTACCGACAAGCACGGCAAAGATGCCTTCATGGATCTCGTCTTCCATGGCGGCTCTGGCTCAGCACTTGAAGAAATCCGTGAAACACTCGACTATGGTGTGATCAAGATGAACATCGATACCGATACTCAATACGCATTCACACGCCCGATTGTAACTCATATCTGCAGTAATATCGAAGGTGTGTTAAAAATCGACGGAGAAGTTGGCGATAAAAAGACCTACGACCCGCGCAGCTATCTTAAGAAAGCAGAAGAAAATATGGCCGCCCGCCTGGTACAGGCCACCGAAGACTTATGCTCAAATGGCAAAACAATCTTCGGAAAAGTCTAATCATTTAGAGCTTCTATAGTCTCTCTCCCGAAAGGTTGGGCTGCTAGCAGCCCAACCTTTTTGATGTAATCCCGAACAGTTTGGCGGTAGATCATACTTGCGAGGAATGTGAATTCGAGTTCAGGATATACTCGAAATGCTTGCTTCAGGAGCGAAGACAAAGGGTAATTAAAGGATTAAAAAGGTTTGAAGTTATAGAATCGAAATCGATTGATGATGTTTTCTGGATCGATTTGGATTTCGACAGAATACTTTCAAACCTTTCCAGAATTGGCATTATACACCAGAAACCAATCGTAATCTTGGCGTTGCGTCTGATCCGCGCAAATCCACGTCCATCCGTGGCTTACACCCCC
>JBNKZP010000016.1:0-17211 GCA_050301675.1 Puniceicoccaceae bacterium | reverse complement strand
CCTTCACCCAAAAAGCCGGGAAATTCTTCATTTACTGACAGCAATGCATTAATGCTCTTAAAAGGTTTATCCACGCTGCCGGTACCATCTGCATCATCACCTTTTGCGGCATCTACATGCCAGTCGGTCAGGTCTATCAAAGTCGGCTCGCTGGCTTGCCCGATAGATAATGCTAAAAACAAACTTGTAAAAAGTAGATAGGTACAGGTTTTCATAATGGTTTGGCTTGTGTCTTTATGCCAAAGCAACTGCTCCGGCAAGCAGTTTTGCAAATCGGTGTTTTACGCTATCAGCAGTTTCGGTAGCTTCAGTATGGGTTAGTGGCCCGGCTGAGATACCAGCGGCAGCATTTGTAATGCAGGAAATCCCAATCACACGCATTTCTAACTGCCGGGCAGTAATCGCCTCCGGAACGGTAGACATGCCTACTGCATCGGCACCCAGAATGGCAAAGGCCCGAATCTCTGAAGGCGTTTCAAAGCTCGGTCCTGTTGTCGCCAGATAAACGCCTTCCTGAAGTGGTATGCTTTCATCCTGCGCCCATTCTCTGATTTTGCGCCGCAGGGTCTTATCGTAGACTTCTGTCATGTCCGGAAAACGCAGCGCATCGTCTGCATCAATTCCTATCAGTGGGTTTGTGCCCAGAAAATTTATATGATCGTGGATCAACATGAGATCGCCGGGGATATACGAAGGATTAATGCCACCTGCAGCATTTGTAAGAAGTAGGGTATGCACACCAAGCTGATGCATTAATCGTATTGGCAGAGTCAACTGATGCATCGAATAACCCTCATAGAAATGAAGCCGGCCTTGCATACAGACTACACGCTTATTGCCCAGACGGCCAAAAACAAAGCGTCCCATGTGCCCCGGTGCAGTGGAAACCGGAAGCCCATCGATTTCACCGTAAGGCAAATAACCACTTACATTAATGTGCTCATCTGCGAAGAAGCCTAATCCGGAACCCAAAACAAGACCTATTTCCGGTTTGAATTCAGTAAGCTCTGAAGGTAATTCCACTGGTTTAATCATTCGAAAACTTAAATAAAACAAAATGAATATGCACCTGACGTTGAAGGATTCAATCTTGTTCGAGAAAAAATAATGCACCATGTGGAATAGGGGTGTAAATTTTTCTACGGGGTAAACTACGTCGCTTTATCCCGATACTGATCTGATACCACTGTTTATTTGCTCGAACCATGTGCTCAGCATTATCGATTTTCCATGCCGTGCCCGGTAGTTTCATTCTGGCCTGAAGGACATGTTTACGTCCGCTTTCGATTAATCCCGAACCAATCGGCAAGTCCCGGTCGATACACGACATAAGATTGAGAATGGCGAGGTGGTTAAAAGTCGCGAGATGTACTTTGCAATTTATCAGGCGATTGCAGAGGATGAACGACGACCCGGGCTTTACAAAGAGTTTAAGCCTGATTTTTTTGCTCTCGTCATTATCGATGAATGTCACCGGGGCAGTGCCCGATGCCTGAAGCGACAGCAATTGGCGGGAGATTTTTAGAGTAATGATCCTTTGGGCAAGCCCCCGTCCCGAGGCATTTGGGGTTAGAAATTTGATTCAAGTTGATGTTTATACAGCTTCTTACTCATCTTCCTTCCCTTGATTCTTAACATATTCTGCAATCATTTTTTCACTTCCATGCTGACCAACTGTGTTTATGAAATATCACTTTCCCCGGAATTCGCCTCCCTACAGTCTCTTTTTATATTTGGAACTCGGATAAACACTTCTCGGGCAATTATACTTTTTACACCGTTCAAACAATTTTGGTTGGGACTATAACTGAGTATGGACTGGATCGAGAAATGAGCATGATCCTTATCGGTACCTATTTCTAGAAAGTTTATCTCATAACGTTTACTTATTTCCAAACACATTTCACTCAAGACTCTATCCATACTGTCATTAAAAACAACCTTTCTGTGCTTCGCAGAACTTACCAAATGATACAATAAGACTGATACGTTGTGGCTCTTATGGATGTAACAACTTTTACTCTCTTCCTCTGGCATCCTTTCATTTTCTCAAACAACAGTTCCCACCTCTTGCCGGAACAAAAAGCTCTTTTGCCGTCACTCTTGGCTCGCATCTTTGATCACTAATTCTTCTCATCATCCCATGGAAACATCAACCGTTCATATTATTCAATATTTCGATGGCTCGAAACAGGGAATCATTCCTCTCTTTCAAAGGCCATACTCGTGGGAGCCCAAGGACTGGAATATACTTTGGAATGATCTTATGGCCCAACATGAGGAGGCAGACCGCTTTAGATATGTGCGCTAAAATTAGAAGAAATGAAGCCTTGGATTTTCACGAGTCCAAGCCAGCTGGGAAAATTCAAGTTACACCCACAAAGCCCCTAAGTAGCCAGCATGATCTGGCTTTAGCTTATTCTCCGGGCGTAGCAGAGCCGTGTAAAGAAATTGCCAAAGATCAAGAGCAAGTGTACCGCTATACTGCTAAAGGAAATCTTGTGGGAGTGATTTCGAATGGCACAGCGGTGCTCGGTTTGGGCAATATCGGACCTGAAGCCTCCAAGCCGGTTATGGAGGGCAAAGGGGTGTTATTTAAGAAATTTGCAGGTATCGACGTATTTGATATCGAGATTGCGGAAAATGATCCGGACAAGTTTATTCAGATAGTTAAGAGTCTGGAGCCAACTTTCGGGGGGATTAATCTGGAAGATATCAAGGCGCCGGAGAGTTTCAAGATCGAGCGGGAATTGCGTAAGCAGATGAATATTCCAGTGATGCACGATGATCAGCATGGCACCGCTATTATTTCCGCGGCAGCGCTGATCAATGCCCTAAAGATCAATGGCAAAAGAATCGAAGAGATTACTATTGTAGTCAGTGGAGCAGGCGCTGCTGCGATTGCCTGTACTGATTTGTATACATCACTGGGTGCGCGCAAGGAAAACATCCTGATGATAGATAGTAAGGGTGTAATTAAAAAGTCGCGTGGCAATTTGGATGAAACAAAAGCGCGCTATGCTACAGATCGTGAAGATGTGAATACGTTGGAAGAAGCCCTGGCCGGTGCAGATATGTTTCTTGGGCTTTCCACCGGAGATATCCTCCAGCCCGAAGCGCTCAAGAAAATGACCAAGGACCCAATTGTATTTGCGCTAGCCAATCCGGACCCAGAGATTGCCTACGATCTGGCGATCGAGGCACGTGATGACATCATTATGGCCACAGGGCGTTCTGACTACCCGAATCAAGTTAACAACGTTTTGGGATTTCCGTATATATTTAGAGGCGCGCTTGATGTGCGTGCCACTGCGATCAATGAAGAAATGAAGTTGGCGGCAGTCAAAGCCATTGCCGATCTGGCCAGGGAGCCTGTGCCTGAAATGGTTCTTAAGGCATATGCACAAAACAATATCAGATTTGGACGAGAGTATCTGATCCCGAAGCCATTGGATCCAAGGCTGATTACCGCTATTTCTCCTGCTGTTGCCAAGGCAGCCATTGAAACCAGTGTGGCACGGACTAAAATCGAAGACTGGAACAAATACGAAGAAGACTTGCAGGAGCGTATCGGTATTGATCACAGGCTGATATCGAGGATTATAATACGTGCCAGAAAAAATCCGAAACGTGTTGTTTTTGCTGAAGCAGATGATGTAAACATTCTAAAAGCTGCTCAGATGTCTAAAGATGAAAAAGTGGCCTTGCCGATATTACTGGGTGATCGTGATAAGATTCTGGAATTGATTCGGGCGAACGAACTGGATGGGCTACTGGATTGTGAGATTATCAATCCCTTGGAAAAACCCGAGAAAGTGGCTGAATACGCGCAGCACTATTATGATTTGAGAAAGAGAAAAGGCATAACGCTTAAGTTAGCAACCACTACAATGAAGCGGAACAGAAATTACTTTGGTTCTATGATGGTGCGGTTGGGCGAAGGTGATGCTTTAATTTCCGGTTTGTCCAACGATTATCCACAAACAATATTACCCGCGTTGCAGATAATCGGAGTTGGAGAAGGAATCAACCGTGTGGCCGGAATGTACATCATCAGTAATAGCAAGGAAAATTTCTTTTTTGCTGACACTACGGTCAACCTCAACCCGACTGCTGAAGAATTGGTAGACATCATTGGACTCACGGCACGTGTAGTCAGATTTTTCGATACTGAGCCTAGAATTGCGATGCTTTCTTATTCCAATTTCGGGTCTAATAGTGGCGAAGTACCTGAAAAAGCTGCCAGGGCTGTGGAACTGACCAAACAAAAATGGCCCGATCTGGTAATTGATGGTGATATTCAGGCCGATGTAGCTCTCAATCGTGAAATCCTGCAGGAAAATTATCCGTTCAGCGACTTAGCTAAAACTCCGGCAAACACCCTAATATTTCCCAATTTAGAGTCCGGCAACATTGCTTACAAACTTCTCATGGAACTGGGTGGGGCAGAGGCGATCGGCCCAATTTTAATGGGAATGAAAAAATCTGTCCACGTATTGCAGGTTGGTAGCAGCGTTCGAGATATTTTTAATATGGTAGCCATATCCGTGGTAGATGCTCAGCTAAACGAAGAGATGGAAAAACAGGATTGAGCCGATAATCCTGGAAAATGCAGTTGAGCCCATGAATAACACCAATAAGCCCGGAGCGGCAAAGCCACAACCAAAAGCTGAAACGCTGAAATTGAGGATACGCCAGTGGCTCACGCAAAGACCCCAAGACCCAAAGATAAGGGCAATAGCTCAATCGATCTGAAAAAAACTTGGCGTCTTGGGGTCTTGAGCGAAGCGAGCGTGAGTCAAAATCTTTTCAAAAAAACAAGAAATGAGATGACAGTATTACGGAGCGGCAAAGCCGCAAATTTTTAGTTGCGGGCACTGCCTTTGGCTTTTTCTAGACCTGTATTTTTGGGATGTGTATGGTTAACACGCCATTATCATAATGTGTGCTCATCGCAGAGTCGTCCGGTGATAAATTTCCGCTGCTGTTGTTGTAAGACGCATCAGGCGCCGAAGCTTGAGGATCGGTCTGGCCATTTGTACCCCTGAAAGACGTTATTGGTTGCGCGATATCCACTTCGTCCATGCTAAGTTCACCGTTTAAACGGTAAAGCAACCAACCTTGAACGCCCACTGCAACAACCAGCAAAAATAAAATTAAGGTCGTCCAACCCGAATAGCGAACGTGTTGCGTACCATTTATTGAACTGTGTTTTTCTTTGTTCATTGTTAAGCTTCCTTCTTTTTGAGTATTTCTGTGAAAATTCTTTAACCGGCAATTTACGAATTCTCAATGGCCTCCTTAAGCTTTTGCTCATCTTCCTTGGACAAAGAAGTATGCAGCAATTTACCACCAAAGGGCTTAAGCTCGTCAATCACCCTGTCTAAAGTAGCCTTTCGGATAAGCACGAATATTGCAGATGAATTTGGAGTAAGCGCTTCCCCTAGCTCTTTCATAAATTCATCGTTTATTCCCAGATCCAGTGATCGCCCTTCAAGCCAGCCGATCGCAGATCCAATGCCCGCACCAGTGGCCCAACCGAGAAGCGGGTTTAGAACAATCCACCCCATCAATAAGCCGAAAAGACTGCCCCACCAGAAACCTCCGGCGGTAGACGCCGCAGTCAGATCATGTGTCTGCTTGATTTTGACTTTACCTTTCTCGTCGCGAATGACTACGGCGGCATCTTCGAGGTCCATAAGATGTTCTTTTTCTAACTCAATGACTTCAGATAAAACTTTATCGGCGCTATATTTATCTGGAAAACTTAGTGCTATTAAATCACTCATAATTGATCCCTCCTCAAATGGTAAAATTGTATTTTAAACATTCAAAGCCTATATAGACCAATAGTAGTCAATTTATGTTCCAAAACAGTAAAATATACAAAGGCACCCCTACTAGAAATCTGTTTGATGAACAGAAGATTTAAAAAATTCATTCTCGTGGTTTCCACCCTGTCCATAATTAGTTTGGCGGGTTGGCTGCTTTGGCATGAGCTTGCTAGGTATAGCTATCAGGAGTTGAAGCAGGGTCTTACAGATATTCCTCGGGATCGTCTTTTTATTGCGGTAGGTCTGACGGTTCTGAGTTATTGGGTGCTTACCTTTTATGATTTGCTTGGGATTCGTTATATCGGCAGGACTTTATCCTATACTAAAACGGCGCTTGCTTCCTTCACCAGCTACGTAATGAGTTACAATCTTGGGCTCTCATCAATCGGCGGGGCGGCGCTACGGTTTCGGCTCTATTCGAGTTGGGGCTTTGGGACATTGGAGATTGCTCAACTCGTTGCGTTTTGCGCCATAGGCTTTTGGAGTGGCTTTCTAGTTACTTGCGGTGTCGGATTCTCCATCAGTCGTTTGGAAATTGCAGAAAGTTTTGTATTTTCGCAGTTCGAGTTGCGTTTGATCGGGTTTTTCTTGCTAGCGGTTGTTACGGGATATTTGGTACTCTGCGCGAGACGCAGGACGCCCATTACGATTCGAAGCTGGTCCTTCAACCTGCCAACTTTGTCTCTGGCTCTAAAGCAGTTATTGATCGGCTTCGCTGATATGGTTGTGGCAGCAGCTGTTTTGTACTGCCTGCTGCCGGAAGGATGTCCTACCTTTGACATTTTTTTAGATATCTACTTACTGTCTATGTTTGCTGGCATGATCAGTCACGTTCCGGGAGGCATTGGTGTTTTTGATGCAGCAATTTTACTGATGTTGAAGCCATGGATTGGGGCTCCCGATATAGTTGGCGCCTTGTTGGCTTATCGGATAATTTACTTCTTCATACCATTACTGCTGGCTTTAATAGTATTGGCAATCCATGAAGCCAGTCTCTGGCGTAAAGAGATCGTAGAGATATTTGTACGTATCCGGACAATTCTTCCGATCGTGATGCCGCCGCTCATCTCTTTCGCTTCATTAATTTCGGGTACAATGTTGCTCTTCACTGGGGCGACGCCTTCGTTGCATGGGCGTCTGGAGTGGCTGGATACTCTTCTACCTTTGTCTGTGATTGAGTTCTCGCATTTTATGGGAAGCCTGGTCGGTGTCTTGCTTTTGTTTCTGGCACGAGGTCTCTACCGAAGGATCGATTCAGCCTATGTTTTTTCCATATTCCTGATTCTAGTCGGTGCAGTGATGGCATGTCTCAAGGGAGAATTTGGAACTGGTAGCCTGTTATTTGTATTTGCACTCATGATGCTTCCTTGTAGAGACCATTTTTACCGCAAGGCGTCTGTCTTTGACCAGCCACTGAGTTTACACTGGCTGGTATCTTATTTCGTGATTATCGGTCTTGCGGTTTGGTTGTTTTCTTTCTCATACAAGCATGTCGAGTATACAAACGAACTGTGGTGGGACTTTGCTTTGAATAAGGATGCCTCTCGTTCGTTACGGGCGTTAACAGGCGCAGGGATCTTGATGGGTATTTTGATGCTGGCACGATTGATGGCACCCATGCATGCGGAGACCCTCCTGCCAACTACAGACAAATTAAAGAAAGTGGAAGCAATTGTAACGGCATCTTCGGCCACGAAGGCAAATCTTGCACTGCTGGGTGACAAATCTTTCCTACTGAGTCCTTCCGGTAATTCATTTATCATGTACGCGGTGAAAGGTGATAGCTGGATCGCTATGGGAGATCCGGTCGGGGATGCCGCTGAATTTGAAAGTTTGATATGGAAATTTCGCGAATTGAGCGATCGGCATGATGACATGCCGGTTTTTTACGAGGTTTCGACAGAGTACCTTCATCTTTATCTCGATGCAGGCTTTTCAATGACGAAGATCGGTGAAGAAGCGCTGGTGCCTCTGGCAGATTTTTCGCTGGAGGGCTCTGAACGTAAAGGTTTGCGGGCGACTGTACGCAAACTTGAACGCGAAGGCTGTAGTTTTGAGATTATCTCGCGAGAATCGGCAACGGTATTTATGCCGCGCCTAAAAGCGATTTCAGACCAGTGGCTGAGCGAAAAAAACAGTGCAGAAAAAAGTTTTTCGTTAGGATTTTTCAAAGAGTCCTATCTACAGCATTACAATATTGCCGTCGTTAAAGTGAATGGTGAAATTGTAGCCTTCTGTAACTTGTGGGAGGCTGCCAATAAAGAGGAACTTTCGATCGATCTTATGCGATCTGCGGCAGATGCGCCCGGTGGATGCATGGAGTATTTGTTCACAAAACTGATGCTTTGGGGTGCAGAAAACAAATACCAGGTTTTTAATCTTGGCGTCTCACCTTTGGCAGGCTTGGAAAATCATCCACTCGCTCCGCTATGGAGTCGTATTGGAGCACATGTTTACAAGCATGGAGAGCACTTTTACAATTTCCAGGGTCTACATGACTACAAGGATAAGTTTAACCCGACATGGAGGTCTTGTTATCTGGCAACTTTAGGTGGTCTGCACGTTCCACGAATATTGACTAATGTCGCAACTCTTGTAGCCGGCGGCTGGAAGGAGATGCTTTTTCGTTAGAGGTGGTTATTCTGAAAAACCTTTTTTAAAAGGAACTGAAAAAGTTAGCTTCTGATTGAAGGCAATAACTCAGATAAGATACTCGACTTTTATCGGATGATATTGACACACTTGCAAAGTATGAAATCTCAATTTTGCCTTTTTGTATTTGTGGCGCTTTTTGGACTAAAAGGTCTCGCTCAGGAGCAAAACCAGCTAGTGTTGACTAATACTACGATTCAAGCAAAGGGGAACAATTCCATCGTTGAATTGAAATTTAAAAATGCTTTTAACCAGTCAATTCAGTCAATCCGTGTGATGATCATTTTGTTCGATGAAAATGGTAAAGCTGTTGGCGATAAATCTCTGTGGTTGGGTGGTTCTCAATTCAAGGAACTAAACTTCGAGCCAAAAAAGTCTGCAACTTTTTTAACCAGAGTTCAAACGAGTGAAAAAGCGGTTAAAGCAAATGTTTTCATTGTACGGGTTGTACTTAAAGATGGTAGCAAACCAAACTTAAGCCGTTCGTTCAAAAAGAAAACCAAATGATTCGGCAAATATTTATTACTCTTGTTGTCTTACTCAGCAGACCCAAAGTTGAAGTCGATTTTTGTAGAAAACCCTTTTTAAACCATGCCAAAGAAAAAGACACAGACGCTTGAGTACGAAGGCCCAAAGGCAAAGACAATCTATACGATCAAATTGGATGAAGCTCAGCTGGAGCAGTTGGGCGAACGCTTGGATCAGGATCCTGCGGGTGTTTGGGAATTTTATGATGTGCCTTATTCACAATTCGCTTACAAGGGCGACGGGGTGAATGTGGTTGGCTACCAGAGCGGCAAAGTCGTCGTGCAGGGGAAGAAGACGGAAGATTTTGTTCGCGATATTCTTGAAGGAGAAGTCACCGGTGAGGCACGCCTGGGTTATGATGATGTTCACAATGCCGAATGGTTCACCCTTCATGCCGGTTGTGATGAGAGCGGCAAGGGAGATCTGTTTGGTCCACTGGTAACCGCCTGTGTAATTGCAGACGAAAAAATGGTTCGCGAATGGCTCGAAGCGGGCGTGTGCGATAGTAAAAAGATCACCGATCGCACCATTCTCAAGCTGGATAAGCTGATTCGTAACACCAAAGGAGTCGTTATCGCAACTGCTTTTGCGCGGATGGCAAAATACAACCACCTATACCGGAAGTCAGGAGACAATCTGAATAAGCTATTGGCGTGGTACCACGGTCGTTGTTTGAACGAAGCACTGGATAAGCGTGCGGCTCCCTGGGGTCTGCTGGATCAGTTTACCAAAGAGAAACTGGTGGATGCCTATGTGCGAGATCGCAAGGATTTTAAATTGATCAGCCGAACCAAAGCTGAGTCAGACCCTGTGGTTGCCGCTGCTTCGATTGTTGCTAGAGCGATTTATGTGCGCGAGATGAAACGACTCTCCGACGAATTGAAGGATGTGCTAGGCGAGGGTGAAAACTTGCAGAAAGGCGCTAGCGCTAAGGTACTGGAGCAGGCAAAAAAGATCGTTGCGGTCAAAGGCCCCGGGGAACTGGCAGGCTATGCAAAAATGCATTTCAAGACGGCCTATGAAGCTCAGGGACTTGAGCCACCGAAAAAACCTGCCTGGGCAAAGTACTGAATCCGAGCTGTTGTTTTTTAATAGAATTAAAAGGCGCCGAGTGATGAATCTGTTGCAATCTCATGATCGTGATCAACTCGCTGAGTTTGAGTGGTTGATCGGCGTTGATGAAGCTGGGCGAGGTTGTCTGGCCGGGCCAGTTGTGGCAGGCGCATGTCTACTTGGGCGCACGTTTTTTACATCTGCTGAAGCGATTGAAAGGAGTGTGGCAATCAATGATTCAAAGCAACTGAGCGCTCAGGCGCGTACTACTCAGTTTGCCGTCATCAAAAGTCTGCGCGATCAGGGCTTATTGGATTTTGAAGTGGCTTCGGGCTCAGTTGAAGAAATTGAAGCGCTCAACATTCTAGGAGCCACTCGTCTGGCAATGAAACGTGCAATAGAGGGACTGGCCACTCGCGCAAGTAACCTGGAATTACCGACCAACGCTGTAGATGGACCGTTGTTTTACAAAACGAGCAAGCTATGCATTCTTGTCGACGGACGGCCACTCAAGCCATTTCCGTATGCGCACACGGGCCTTGTAAAAGGGGATGGCAAATCGCTGGCGATTGCGATTGCCAGCATTGCCGCGAAAGTTGTGCGTGACCGGGAAATGACTGAACTTGCGAAAGCGCATCCTGAGTATTTCTTCGAAAAGCACAAAGGCTACGGGACTGCCTTGCATCGCACAGCATTGCGCAAACATGGGGCGCTCACGATTCATCGGAAATTGTTTTTACAAAAAATACTAAACAATCAGTAGTTTGCATTACACTACGATGACCGGATAATTTTCTAAAAGTTGATAGTATGGATCCACTCACACAAGTAGCCATTGGCGCAGCAGTTGCAGTCGCCATTAGTCCAAGGGAGCAAACACGACTTGCTGCTTTTCTGGGAGCTGTTGCAGGTGGAGTGCCGGACCTTGACATTTTTATTCGCTCTGACGCAGATCCTCTTCTCGGATTGCAATACCATCGACACTTTTCGCATGCACTCGTAATGGCTCCGGTGATCGGCGCCTGCATTGCAGTTATTTTTAGATTACTGCTTTTTCGGTCGGAAGTGCCGTTCAAAAAAATGTTCGCCTATGCAACAGCAGGAGCGCTTACACATGGTCCGATTGATGCCTGCACAAGCTACGGCACACTGTTATACTGGCCGTTCAGTAACCATCGCGAATCATGGGATTTGATTTCGATCATAGACCCGATTTTTACATTGCCACTGGTTTTACTGATACTGCTCGCATTTAAATGGCGGAGACCTCTTTTTGCAAAAGTTGCGGTAATACTCTGTCTGGCCTATCTTGGGTTTTGTGGCTTTCAGCATTTTAAAGCGAGAGAGATCATGCTGGAACTGGCTGCCAAGCGTAATCACAAGCCAGAGGTATACTCCGTGCGTCCGTCACTGGCAAATAGCGTGCTTTGGCGAACCATCTATCAGCACAAGGGGCGTTATTACGTCAATGCGGTACAAACTGTTCCCGGCAGAAAGCACCGTTTGTACAAAGGGCGTTCAGTTAAGGAATTTTCGGTTGAAGATGCTGCCGACTTGGCTGCACCGGATTCTGTGCTTGGAGATGATATCGAACGCTTCCGCTACTTTTCTCAGGGGTATTTGTATCGACATCCCAGCGAACCGGATGTGTTGGGAGACCTTCGCTATTCGATGTATCCGGATTCCATATACCCGCTCTGGGGAATTCGCATAGACCCTAAGAACCCGGAATTACATGTGGAAATGAGGTCTTTTCGCGGGTTTTCCAAATCTTCATTTACCCGACTGTGGCAGATGATCCAGGGGCAGGAAGTTGAGCCGCTGTATTACTAGCTAAAAGCTTTCGTTGATAACAACCTCACTGTAATCCAGTTGACCGCCGCGAGGGTTTGCTTCTTTGGTTGCTTTACCAACAGGTAACATCATGCCAATTACATGATGCTCCGGTAGCTTGATAATCTCAGCGACTTTTGCGGGATCAAATCCAATCATAGGGCAGGAGTCGTAACCCATTGACTTTGCGGCCAGCATTATTGTCTGGGCGGCAATACCAACAGAGCGCATGGCTTCATCGCGTTGCAGCCCCGGTTTGTCTTTGTAAAAAGGCTCGATTAAGGGCACTAATATTTCCTGAACCGGCTTGGGAGCATTGACCCAGTAACGGGCGCCATTTTCATACGAGCGAAGATACGCGCAAAGCACGATTAAAATAGAAGCGTCGGTAATCTGTGCCTGATCCCATGCGGCATCTCTGATGGCCTGTCGTTTTTGAGGATCGGTTATCACAACAAACCGCCAGTTTTGCATATTAAATGAGGTGGGCGACAGCAGCGCTAGTTCGAGAAGCTTTTTGACTTCAGCTTCTTCCATCTTGTGGTCAGGGTCGTAGTATTTGACGGCGCGGCGTTCGTGTATTGCGGTAATTGTATCCATGGGAAATGTATCTGTTGTGTTTATTATTCAGATAGGAGTTTACGCGAGTCTCAAGATAATTAAAGTGTTCCAAAGGGATTAAAAATCTGATTCCATAAGAGTTATCGAAACACTCCATTGGTGGTTTCTGAAACAGAGCCTAAGTCTACAGCTCTTTTAAGGTTTATTTCAATATTGTATAGATGATGAAGATTAGGAGTGGGAGTAAGATGGCCCAAAGTATAGGCATCTTCAGAAACCAAGTGCGGCCTACAAATTTGTAACAAGAGTCGCACCATGCTCCTGTGTATGGCACTGGACCAGGAAAATGCCTTGTGTGTCCGAATTCTCCGCATCGTTCGCATTTCCCGCAAAAACCTTCTGGTATATTTTGTTTTTTGTAGAATTCTGGATTTTTTTCCCAAAGTGGACAGTAGCATGAAAGTCTGGCAGCACGTTCTGTCGGCGATTCGCTTTTATTTTTCATTCTTCTGTGGAACGTGGAGATGTATCACGGAAAAAGCGTAGCTTCTGGAGTTGATATCATCGCCTTGTGGAATTTCATTCGATAGCAATAATGCTGATCATCTTTGCTGCATGATCGACATGATAGGTGATGACATACTTACCTAAAGTGCTTATGGAGAATTTCTTCTCATTCGATGCCGTAAAACTCATTACTGGTTCAAGGTGCACATTAGCAGTAATCTGATCGAAGTGATCTAATAATTTCCTTCTTTCCGATGCTCGGAATTGCAGAAACCGCTCGGTACCTTGTCGAGAGATTGACCAGTCGTAGGCATCCACTGCTAGATTCCTTTCTTCTCTAAAGAATCATGGATATCTCTGATTGCATCCGAATCTAAGCGATCTCCGCTCTCCATGGAGGCAAGCCTGCGAGAGCTTTCGTCTGCGTAATTAAGATCTTCTGAAAGCTCTTTCGCTTTCAGATAGGCCGCAAAAAAGACCCTATCTTCCTGGTCCATCGCGTTGACTACTTTAATGACTTCTGTTCGTGACATAGTAGGAAGCTACTTATTTCTAAAGGCTCTGCAAATTCTTTTTCCAACGTCGAGGTGTGAGCGGAGCGAACTGAGTTGATACCACCGCCTTTATTGTTGAACCTTTATTGTTTCGAGGTGGGTCTTGATAACCACATAGAGCACCGAGAGCACGAAGACTGACAGGACAATACTCATAAAACTTTCATTTTGTTTTCAGTCATAAGCTTTCAGTCTGTCAAGGTTCATCGGGCAAAACAGATAAACTTACACGGAGGCACGGCGACACAGAGGCTTAGGCTAAGTTCAATTTACTTACATTTCTCAAAGTATTCTCTTCGTAATACTATCGGCTCATTTCTTGTTTTTTTGAAAAGATTTTAACTCTCGCCCGCTGCGCTCAAGCCGCCAAGCCCGCAAAGAAAGGTTCTGTAAGTTACAGCAAATACATCTCAAAACTTCGCGCTCTTCGCGGCTTCGCCCTTCGGCTTGCTCAGGGCTTGAGCTTGTCGAAACGGCGTGAAATATAGCGTTTCCCTAGCTTTCAGGCTTTCAGCTTTTGGCTGAGGCTTTGCCGCCCCGTGTATTCTGTGCTTCGTGGTTAATTTTCTATATGACATCGAATTTTGAATGTTCGACGTTCAGTGTTTAACGTTCAAAGTTCTAAAACCTATGCGCCTTACCGACATTGCACACAACTACCTGAGCGCTCAGTTGCAATCGGGAGACCACGCCATTGATGCCACTGCCGGCAACGGTCACGACACTGTACACATGGCATCTCTGGTTGGCCGGGAAGGTCTTGTGATCGCCATTGATATTCAGGAAGCAGCTATCCGCGCCACACGATCGCGTCTAAAGGCCTACGGCTGCCTCGACCAGGTGCAACTGCTAACCGGCGAACATTCCAGGATTCTCCAATCGCTTTGCCCGACGCACGCCCAAACGATCCACTCAATTACATTTAATCTTGGCTACCTTCCTGGCAGTGATAAACGTATTCAAACAGATCCTGAGACAACACTCTCTGCGCTGGACGCAAGTCAACAACTTCTGAAACCGAAAGGACTGTTATTAGTAACTGCCTATCGCGGACACGAAGGCGGACAGAACGAAGCCGAACAAGTCGCCCAATGGATGCAGACGATCCGGGCAAAGGGCTGGTCAGTCAAAGCCCACGATCCTGAAATAAAAGGAAACAAAACACCTCCCATACTTTGGGTAGCTCAGCGGTAATCCTTAAAAGGTTTGAGATTGGTACTACTTTGACCGAGTCCAAATACGCATGGATTTGAGGAAAAAAAGTTCGAGTGCAGCGCTTTGATTAAAGTTGAGTTCGAGCAATCCGGCACATTTTTCGAGCGCCTGTATGGTATGATTGAGGGCAACTACCGGCAAAGTACCAGAGTTTGTTTGTTCAATAGTTCGAACGAATCGGACTGTAGACTTCTCAATTTCACCAAGCAATTGTTGGCGGTAACCGCGACTCATACCTGCCTCGATCGCATCTCTTTCTTCAGAGGAGAGATGCTCCGGTAGTTGTTCTTTTTGTTTGTTCCAAGCATCTTCCGTTAGTTCTGCAAGGATCTTTTGAAATCGCATATTCAAACCATAACTTCCCAGAACGATGTCTGATATAGTCTTTCTGTCGGCGCTTTCACGCAGGCATTTGAGCCATTCACAATAGTCTTCTGTCCACTTTGACCAGTCTGCATGTTGAACCATTTGAAATTCGGTCGGAATGCGAAAATTGAGACAACGGCTGCGAATCGTGTCCAGCAAGTCGTAAGGTCGGCTGGTCAGGAGAAACAGCGTAGTTCCCGCCGGAGGTTCTTCAAGTGTCTTCAGGAATGCATTGGCTGACTGGTGATTCATTCGATCTGCTTCAAATATAATGCCCACTTTGCGACCGCGCTGATTGGAGCTTTTTTGCATATCGATGATCAGCCGTCGCATCGAATTTGGAGGCCATTCGCCACCAATGCGTTCACTTTCAGAACCAATCTTAATCATGCGGGCTTTTCCGTGTGGCCGGAGAATAAAGCAGTCCGGGTGTTCCAAAGGATTGCGCTGGGTTTCAAGCAGCACGGATGCAATTGCACGAACAACACCTTCAAGCTGATCAAGACTTTCACCGTGCAGCAAAATACCATGCCCGAGCCGGTTTTGTTCCATTGAACGTTCCAGTACTTTGATGGCGCGACAATCGCGCAAGTTTTCAGGAAGGGCTTGGCTAAGTTTCATCAAAAATACTACTTGCGTGTATACTTGATCTCCATACTCATAAATTCTTTGCCGTCCGGGCCTAGAGTGTAGCTTTTGTACACGCTGTGATCTTCGTCCAGAAGGGTCCATTCGGATCGATAATAGCGATCTTTTTCACCGGACATGGCGCAGGAGTGCTCACCTTTCAAATTTAAAGTTTTTGTAGCCGCATCATAGCTGCCGGACGAATTCATAATGCCTGTTGCCATATTATCTAACCACATTGTGACGTACTCTTTTTTCACATTATCATATCCAGTGAACCCCAAACCTTCATACGTGGAACCCATCCAGGGACCTTCGACAACTTGTTTCAGAAAGCGCCCGTCATAAGTAATGGTACTTTTCATCGTACCTGTCATTTCCTGGGCCGGTGCATCATCAGACATTTTAAATGTACCAGTATACGTCCAATCACCTACAAATTGTTCAAGAACTTTGTGCTTCTCATTTGGAGTCATCAACTCCATGGCTTTCATCATTTCGGGCGACATTGGAGCTTCCTCATGATCGGAACCAAATGCGATATTTACATATGTGGTTAAAGCTAGTAACAGCGTGATGATAGTTTTTAGTTTCATGTTTCTTATTGGATTTGAATTAAATTATCGATTCTACCTGGACCAGCAAATAGACTCTGCAACTGCGTCGGAAGTGGCCTCGTCAATTAACGCACGAATCAGTTGCAGGCTAAATTCAATTGCAGTGCCGGGCCCGCGCGAGGTAATGATGTTGCCATCCTGCACAACAGGATCCTGCAATGCTTCCGGCAATTCGTCGCGGACGCCGGGAAAGCAGGTGTAGCGTAAATTCGTTATAAGTCCTGCGTCCAGCAGCAGAAGAGGAGCAGCACAGATGCAGCCGATAATTCGATTTGCGGCTTTTTGCTGCTCAAGCAGTTTGCAAACAATCGGATGTTTGCGTATTCCATTAATTCCGGGGCCACCGGGCAGAATAACTGCATCAAAGGGTTCGCTGACAACATCGTCCAGATGATGACTTGTTTGCAGCACTATTCCGTGTTTTCCGGTTACTTCAAGTCTTTCGGCAAGTGCAGCGGGTACTACTTGCACGCCAGCCCGCGTCAGAAGATCAATCGGTGTGACCGCCTCGACCTCTTCGAAGCCCGAATGTATGATGATAAGCGCTTGTTTGTGCATAATTTAGAGAAGTTCTTTTGCTTTGATAGTTACGTTTTCAGCGGTGATACCAAGTTCAGACATGACTGTTGCGCCCGGAGCAGAGAGACCAAAGCGGTCGATGCAGACAGTTTTTCCTTCCAAGCCGATGTATTTACCCCAGGTGTTGGAGACGCCTGCTTCCACAGCAATGCGTTTGGCACAGCCAGAAGGTAAGATTTGCTCTTTGTACTCGGCGGACTGCCGTTCAAAACGTTCAAAACTAGGCATTGAAACGACACGCACGCCCTCGCCCAATTGTTCAGAAGCTTTGAGCGCATGTTGCAC
>JBNKZP010000015.1:0-17332 GCA_050301675.1 Puniceicoccaceae bacterium | reverse complement strand
TTGATGCTTGCCCAGTTGTAGCTCTTCTTTATGACTGCGGCTGTTCAATACACGGTAGACCGTGTAATGCACGGCATTGAAGTACTCACTGAGCATGTGGCTGTTGCCAATGACACTGTAATAGTTGAAGCGTCCTTGGAGTTTGCTACGCAGCTTTCTCTGAGGTGTACTCCGAGCTCCGTGCAGCCACACCTTTAGGCTCAACAGGGCCGCTCGATACTTCTCTTTACTTGTCCGTCGCTTGATCGTCCGCTTATTGGTACGTGTACGCGCCCAATAAAAAAAGATTTTTTACTAAAAAAGACTTGCAGACCTGATTCGAAAACTCATCTTGATTATTTCTGTGTCCCGTTCGTCTAGCCCGGTCTAGGACACCTGGTTTTCATCCAGGCAACAGGGGTTCGAATCCCCTACGGGATGCCATTTTCGCTCAAAGCTTATTTATGAGCATCCGTTTGTTAATTTGCTCCGAAACTAATCTGTCGGCTTGTAAAAAAGACATAGATAATACCTCCCCAACCCCGGCGGAGCCGAAACTTTGAATATCGAATATTTTGTACTATTCAATCTGTGCTAAGTATGCACGGGTTTTAACAATGAAGTACTAAAGTAGTACAACTATAGTCAGAAATAGATTATTTGACTCAAAAAAGTACAGCATTCTCCCCCAAAAAAATTAACATTTCGTTTGACCAACTTACTAGCCTAACTATATTGCGCCGTAAATTAATGAAATCTAACTCTATAATATTTTTTTTGATTCTATTTCTTATAGGCAAAGCATATGCCCAAGTATCTTTGCCTTATAATTCCGATTTTGAGTGGGAGGAAGGTTTTACGACAGGAGTTCCCCTGGAAAACAACTGGTATACAACAAGTGATTTCATAGTTATTACAGATGAAAAATCCTACTCCGGTTCTCAGTCTGTCCGTATTCCATCTAATACTCCTGAAAACATATTAAGCTTTGATTTCAACTTGCCAAATGAACCAGTTTTATTTGTCGATTATTACATAAACTTAGTTGCATCGACGCTTTCGGAATTGCCTTCATTGATAGCGCCGGAAACAACCTTTCTATTAACAGTGCAACCTTACGGCTCTGGACAAGGCAGATGGGCATTTCTTGATGGCGATGGTAATGGTGGCGGCACTTGGTTTTCTGCTGGCGACATATTGTTGTTGGATCAATCCGATCAAACTGGATGGCATCGTATCACTTTAAGATTTAACCTAGTTGCAGATTCCTGGGATTTATATATTGATGGTAAATTGTTAGCCGTAGACCTGGGATTTGCAAAGGCACTGTCACCTAATTCTACAGCGATCAATATCTACGGCACCAACTCAGGAACTGCCTACCTTGATGCATTTAGTTTAACGACTTCAAACCCTTTATTCCAAGATGCAGACTCAGATGGTATAAGCGATGACTACGAAACATTTTATAAATTAGATAGCTCTACAAATGACCGAGATTTAGACCCAGACCTGGATGGGCTTACAAATATCGAAGAGTATATGTATGATACAGATCCGTTTGCATCGAATATAGTTAGTATAGAAATTCCTGCAAATAGCAATCTTACAAAAATAAATGAAGTTGATGGCAATCTTGAAGTTATTAACGATAACATACTACTGTTTAGTGGACCGCTTAATAAGATCTCTGGTTTAAACATTATCGGTGCAGAAAATTCCGGTGACATTGATATACTATCCAATAAAATCTTTAATGGTTTTTTGAACATAGCAGGTGATTTGGGAACTATTACATTTAACAGTGCACTTACAGTTGCAGCAGACTTGAAAGTTTCAGGAGCAAAAACCGTCCTGTTCAATGAATCGGTCATAGTTAAAGGCGCAACAATGATTGATGTGTCGGATGGTATATATGTAAATGCATCGCTCAACTGTAATAAAAATGTCAAACTCGTTACCGCTACAGATCTGATTCTAAACAATGGCTCCATCGCCGTTACCGATGGTAATTTATCAGTCAAATCTGCAGGAAGCATGGTTATTGATGCTTACAGTAATTTAACTATAACTAGTGGTAGTTTGAATGCCTCTGTGAGTAAAGACTTCGTAATTAGCAACAACAGCAAGATATTGGTAGTGGCAGGTAGTGCATTCGTTGATGCATTGGGAGCAATCTGGTTGGATAATGGTAGTAGTTTCAAAGTGGACAATGCATTGGCAGCATTTGGAAACATGCAACTGAGTAGTGGCAAGACCATCACTGTAAGCAAAAGCAGCTTAATCGACACCAGTAATAACTATATGATCTTTGTCGCTCAGGATTATATCAGTCTGGCAGATAACAGTACGTTAAACGCAGCAGGTGGCTACGTCATCATCCAAACGCGCAGAGACCTTACAGTTGTAGACAGTACAATGTCCCTGAACAACATTACTCTGTTCTTGCAGGTGGAACGTTTGCTAAATGCTGTCCGTAGCGCCATTCACCTAGAGACTGGCATTGCTCAATTAATTGTGTTCAATGATGCCACTGTAGAAGAGAGCAGCAGTTTGACATTGAACAACGCCGATCTGTATGCCCAGGTTAATGGTAACCTGACCGTCAGCGACAACAGTGAAATAGCAGCATCTAAGGGTGGTGTAGGCTTAAATGTGATTGGTAATGTTCTGGTAGAACGTAATAGTTCACTGGAGGTAAACAATCCGGTGGTGGCCGGCAAAAGCCTGCAACTGATTGTCAGCGGTTCGACAACATTTGGCAGCGACAGTGAACTCGCCGTGAAGAATACCGAACTGAATATCTTTTCGTTCGATAACATTCATTTGTCTAGCAGCGCTTTAACAATACTAACCGGAAATGCCTCCATTCGTACAAATGCCAGCCTAACGTTTACCGACAGTACGCCCTTGATCACAAGTGGAAACCTGTCGACAAATGTTGCTCAATCAACGTATATTATAGACAGCAACATAACAGTAACTAGTGGTAGTTTTTATCTGAATACTAGAGCAGACCTGGCTATAGATACTAATAGTGCACTGAGCATAACTAATGGTGATCTATATGCGAGCATCGTTGGGGAGGCGACCCTGGAAGGAGCTATTTATCTGGAGAGTTTGTTTGCAATGTACGTGCAGGGCAACGTTACATTGACAGAAACCGGCTCTCTGGATACCTTGATTGCCTACCTAAGTTCCGGTCAGAATATAGCTATCGACGGGCGAATGGACACAAACAAAATCAACGGTAAAGTTTATTTGTCTGCACAGAATCTCATCAGTATGGAAAGTGCAAACCCTATCACCTCCCAGTTGCTTTCTGCGATTTCGAACACTGGCATTTTTCTGCGCACGGAAGTAGAATCATTGACGGTTCAGACGATAGGAAAAGACCTGAAAAATACATTTGCGCTAGGCAACTACACAGGCAGCGCGGAAATAGAGATTCACGAAGTAGATAATGTCATCGTAAATACAGCATACAATGCAGATGGCCCGATTCGCTTGATAGCTGGTGGTACAATCACGGCAACTCAAGTTATTTCTGCCACAGACGCGCCTGGTCATAATGTCGGACTGATGTCAACCAGAGGCGATATTGAAGTAGGTTTATTGAACGTTGGCAAGATGCATGGACAGGTTTCGTTAAGCGCGGATGGTGAAATCCGGGAACTATCAAAACCTGACGAAGACGATGACATCATTGGCAATATGGCGGTGATTTATGCAGGTACATTTGGTGATGATGATGCAGCCTTGGAAATAGGTACAACCGAATTACATAAATTTGCAAACACAGATGTAATCTTTGACACCATAGGTGATGTAGAAATGTTTCTATCAACTGGCAATAACAGGATTCATGTCCGGTCACTACAAGGCAATGTAATCGCTACTCACGTTGATAACAGAAATAATAAAATCAATTTAGAGTCACCGAATGGAAGCACGTATATTGGCTTTTCTGACTCTAGTATCGTCGAGAGCAACAATGTTTTCATTACGATTTCAGAAAATAGTGTGCCAAGCAAATTTGAATTGATTTTGTCAGTAACAGATTTGGATAGTGATAATTTGAATTGGTCAATCAGTACCAACGGAAGTAATGGAGTCGCTTCTATAAAAAAGGCTGATGTGGGCAACACAGCCACTATTGATTACTTACCGAATTTGAACTTTAATGCCAATGACAACTTTGTTGTTCAGGTCACTGATGCTAATGGTAGTACAGAAAACATCACTGTTCATGTGACCGTCAATAAACACTACCCTACAGTAGATTATTCAGATACAGACTCTGATGGCATTCTTGATGAAATCGAGAATCTGTACGATGCACTCGATCCAAATCTTGCAACTGATATTTTGGAAGATTACGACGGTGATGGAATACCCAATATTTTTGAAGTCTACAACAATTCTAATCCGGATGACCCTGAATCAACTCCTAACTTTGAAGAGAGACCTACAGCTTACTTCAAAGTCGATGCATCACAGACTGAAGCGAATACTTTTGCCACAATTGCTGAAGCAGTAGCAGCAGCCCAAAACTATAACTACACCATTATAGAAGTCTTGCCTGGAGATTATGTTGAAAATGTATCTCTGTCCTCTTCGACATTGCTAATCACACCGCAAGGGTCTGAAAAAACAGTACTACGCTCGACAAACCCAGACAAAGAAGCACTCACGATTCAAGCTCTTTGCGTTTTGGATGGATTTACCATTCGTTACGATCAAGGCCCTGCAATTGAGTTGGATTCTACAGAACAGATCGTTATTAAAAATTGCTCCATTGCTGCTGAAGGAGTCAGTTTACAGTTTACGCATGGCGGTGGTATTTCCAAATCCGGTGGAATTGTCGATATTATCAGTTGTTACATGCCAGAAGCCAAAAAGTAACTTTGCAACTTATAAATTGTAGAGCTTATCAATAAGAAGAAAGCTAGACTGTTTTTTGAATTCTTTGAAACAGGCTTCACTTTATAAATGTTCGCAAACGCTCAAGGACACGTGCTTTCCCCAATACAGCAAGCATTGGCAGCAAATCAGGCCCGCCTCCTTGACCGCTCACTGCATAGCGCAATGATGGAAAATAGTTGAAAACTTTTACCCCTTTCGCTTCAGCATGAGCATCCAGCGCTTCCTGAAGCACGATTGCATCGAAATGTTCTAATATTTCCAACACAGGCAAAACTTCTGTAATCAAGACCTTAGGATCAGACTTCTTTAACAGTTTTGCCTCAACCTTCTCATCCATTTCATATTTGTCGTTAAAGAAGAAACGACAAAATTCCGGCAAATCTTCCAACGAGCGCACTTTACTTTGGCAAAGATTCAGCACCGACTGAAAATAGTCCTCGTCAGTATTTTTACTAATTACGCCAGCATCATGAAGAATTGGACGCGCCAGCCAGGCAAAGTTGCCAATTGGCAAATCTCTTAAATAGTCGGTGTTTAAAGCGGAAAGCTTTTTTTCATCAAATCGGGAATTACCTTTGTTGATCCCTGAAAAATCAAACTTATCAATAATTTCACCGATCTCCATTTTCTCGCGATCATCTTTTGGATTCCAGCCCAGCAAAGCAATATAGTTTCGCAGTGCGCTCGGTAAAAAACCACGCTGCTGATACTCTTCAATCAGCGCGCCTTTATCACGCTTGCTCATCTTACCGGATCCTGACTCTTTTAGAATAAGTGGGATATGAGCAAACACTGGTGGCTCCGCCCCAAAGGCTTTAAATAGTTCTACATGTTTGCTGGTATTGGACAGATGGTCCTCCCCGCGAATTACGTGGGTAATTCGCATAGCGATGTCATCGATAACATTTACCAAGTGAAAGACTGGAGTCCCATCTTTTCTGACGATTACGAAATCCTGATCCTCCACCCGCTCGACACGACCGCGAATCACATCCTCAATGACAACCGGAGCGACCTTTACCTTTTCAACCTCAGCCTTGCGAAAATCGTCGTATTCAGTGTAGCGCTCACCTTCAAGCCTAAACCATAAAGCACCGTCTTTTTCATAAGTGCGACCAGCATCTTTGAGCTTTTTAAGATAATCATCATAAACTTCTTGACGTTGACTCTGAAAATAAGGTCCATAATCACCACCGACTTCAGGGCCCTCGTCCCAATCAATTCCCAGCCAGCGCATTCCCTCTAACAATACGTGCAAAGCTTCATCGGTATTGCGTGCTTTGTCTGTGTCTTCAATACGCAGAATAAATGTGCCCTCAGTATGACGGGCGTAGAGCCAGTTAAAGAGAGCTGTACGAGCGCTTCCAATATGGAAGAAACCTGTTGGACTTGGAGCAAAACGAACGCGAACTTTTGACATAATAAAATGGTTTCAGAATGATATATACTTAATGTTCTTAATGAGCACACAAATACAAAATCAATCTCTGTTTTTCTTGGTTGTGCTTTAATTCTTTTGTCGAAGCTGCCAAACTGTTGCACCGAATGACAAAAGGTTTGAAATGATAGAATTGAAATCATCATTGAAATCCAAGTCGAAATCGAGCCAGACAACAGTATCAATCCATTTCGATAACGATTCGGATTTCGACAGAATACTTTAAAAACCTTTTAGATTCGTTATTCGCCTTTGACTCAATCAGGTAACTTTGGAGTAAATGTTCGCTATGGAAATAAGAAATATTTTTTGGGACGTAGACGGTGTTTTGGCAGATTTGAATTTTGCGTATTTTAACTTCCTGAAGAATCACCCTGGCTACAGAAACGAGTATAAAGATTTGCAATGGCAGGATCTTGATAAAGTTTTACCGATCAATCCCAAATACGGTGCGTTAGAGCTGAAAACCCATCCAACAAAGGGTGAGCAAATGGATCGGGATTTTTGCCAAAGCCGCGAGTTTTTTAACAATCGTCCGCTTTATCCTGACGTTGTTAAAACGTTAAAGGAGCTAGACCAACTTGGTTTTAGACAATTTACATTATCTGCGACTTTTGATGTAGAAACCAAAAAGAAACTGCTGAAGAGCCTGCTTGCCGAAGTTACCGATTTTTTGACGATAGAATGCGTTCAACACGGTGAATTTATGCACGATACTGCCAAAGAAGATATGCTAAGGCACTGCTTTGAAAAATATGGTCTCAAGGCGGAGGAAACCATATTAGTCGATGATAGAATTTACAATCTACAGGCTGCCATAAATGTCGGCGCTTCTCCTGTGAGAATGCGATGTGAATTTACTACAGAATTGCCGCCAGATATGCGCTGGATTCCTGAATTCGAAACTGTCAGGAAAATCAAAACTTGGTTAATAGAACAAAATACTAAGAATCCTGTGGGATGACTGTAAGTTTTTGTTGAATCGGCTTGAAGGGAATAAAGCGTGTAAGTCCCTTTATTTTCAAATCCATATGTTTAGGATCTTGCGGGATAAACCATTGTCCATCGGGGCATTTTTTGAGTCGGCCGTGATAGTGTTGACCCCACGTGGCAAGAGTAATGTAGCCAGTTCGGTCTGTGCGGATAACAACAACTGCATGATCGTTGAGCAACTTACCGGTTTCCAAATCTTTGGGAGCAACGACCAAATAGCCTGAGCGGAAGTTTTTTGTGGTTTCGAGAAAGTCTTCAAGCGTCAGGGGTGCTTCAATAATATCTGTGTGAATACGCAATGCTCCATCGGTACGTGTCTTGACGATTGAATCCATGACGATTGCGGTATCCAGGTTTTTAACACCGGCATCCTCTGTTCGAAAGGTTCCGGATTGTTGTATTAAGCGGCGGTCGATCTCGCTGAATAGTTTTAGTTTGTAGTGACGAGGATTCGCATCTCGATAAAGTGGAGGAATCAGACCAAATTTTTCATACCAGATTAGAATATTGAGCATTGCAGTTGGCCCACAGGCACTTTCCGGTATTGGATAGTTCGACTGGTCTTCAGAGAGCATGCTCAGGCGATTAAGTCCATAATTCATGCGCTCGCTGCCTCTTATGGCTTGAAGAAAATAATGGGTGCCAATGTTACTTTTTTCAGATTTGATTATTTGGAAATCATTTACCTCTGAAGGAAGCCGATTGGCTATAATCATTGATGATAGGCATAATAACCAGAGTAGACGGTTTTGCAGTGAGGCTGAAAGCATGGGACGCCAATGTTTGGGTATTTAATAAGGGTGTCAAGTTGCAGATAGAATGTCCATGCCGGACTGCTGCAGAGTGTGACAAATACAATCAGATCTGTATGTGCAATTGTCCACTTGTGACATTTTGGCTCATATTATATTCGGTGAATTTTCTTTAAGTATTTTCAATTCAAATACTTGTGAATTGTCTATAATTGGTATGAAGTCTGCATTTATAATTTTATCCATTTAACAAAAAAGAAAGGAAAATACTATGAAACTAATACGTTATGAATATCCAAACAAAACGGGCTACAATCCTCTGAGTCGTCTATTTGATTTCGAAGCGCCTTCAATTGAGCGGTTTGGAAAATTATTTGACGAATTCTTAGGGTCAGAGGCCTACACGGATCAGCTACCAGCTGATCTTTATGAAGATGATAAAAACTACTACGCACGCATCGAGCTACCTGGAGTTGATAAAAAAGCAATTAACCTGGAAATCGAAAATGCAGTGCTGACCTGTAGTGGTAATTATTCTGAAAAAACAAAGAATGGAAAGTCTGAATACAGCTTCAAGCGTTCCATTTCAGTGCCTGATGAAGCCGCAGTTGATCAAATATCAGCAAATTACAAAGACGGCGTTCTAACAGTTACAATCCCTAAAAAAGAAGTAGCTGAGGCACGTCGAATACAAGTTAAGTAAAACTTAAAAGAAAGGAAATAAAATGAGCACAACAGAACTAGATAAAGTTAAGGCAGAACAAAAAGAACAAAAGTCAAAGTCACAACTATGGCGCCGTCCCTACTACGATGTATTCGAAAGCGATGATGCATTTGACGTAAGGGTGAATCTTCCGGGCGTTGAGCGCGACGCAGTAGACATCTCCATCAATGGTGATGATTTAAGCATCATCGCTACGCGTTCTACGGAAGATACGAATAATTGGCGTCCACTGAGGCAGGAATTACCGCAAGGTGATTTTCGCCTAAATCTTCGTCTGAATGTTCAAATTAAGGAAGATAAAGTGAAGGCTCATGTTGAAAATGGAGTACTCGACCTAATACTTCCCAAAGCTGATGAGCTTAAGCCTAGGAAAATCACTGTGAATTAATCCTGGTGAAGCTAGCTAAAGGCACCTTAGTTATTAAGGTGCCTTTTTTTGTTTTGATTCATCGGGTGTTATTCTTTGTATGACAGATTTTAGAAGTGATGTAGCTATATCGTCATTCATTTGTGCGCATAGGAAAATCTTATGCGCATTCGTTTTTACAGCTTATGTTCCTAAAAATAAGTAGCTTTGATTTTTCTCTGTTGTGCCTGTTAATGATCAGCCCGCTTGCTGCCCATGCACAGACACATTCCATGGAACCATCTGCTCCTGCTCCACAGCTTCTGGGCGATCCGCCGGTAGCAACTCAAGAGCAAATGGAAGAGTCGCTCAGGAGCGATGTGGTTGCTTTCAGCAGAGCTTACTCACGGGCTAACGACTCCATGAAATCTGCTACTGATGTAGCGCCTGTTTCAGGATTTACCATCGATACTACAAATCGGAATAGTACAATTGCTGGATACCACAATTACTACATGGCATCAGAAGGTTATGAAGGGTTGGATGGTTTCAACGGAGATGTAGTTAATTGTGTGCCAGGCACACTCTCGGCTGATTTTCAGAATAAAACTCTGCGTCGGATCAATTACTACCGGGCTCAGGTTGGACTTCCTTCCGACATCTACTTTGACGCTGCCAAGAGTGAAAAGTGTCAAAAAGCCGCCATCGTTATGGCTTACGAAGATCGTATTTCACATTTTCCAGAGACAAATTTTCCGGACAGACCATGTATTGACCAGGATGTAATTGACGCTGCCGCTGCAGCAAATTTGTCTCTCGGATCTTACGGTCCGGGATCTATTGATGGTCTGATAACAGACGATGGATCCAATAATGCTGTAGTAGGGCATCGCCGCTGGCTGCTATATCCCCGCTCCAAAGAAATGGGAAATGGCGCAACGCCAGCAAATGGCAGTTACCCATACGATATAACTGCAGGGGAATATCCTTACATTAATGTCGTTTGGGTCATCGGCGATTTCAAAGCGCCATCTGCAGCACAGGCAGTTACCTGGCCGAACGAAGGTTATGTTCCCTGGCAGCTTGTTCCAAATGAGGGCGTAACATATCCTCGTTGGTCATATTCTTATCCGAACGCCGACTTTTCAGGAGCAAGCGTTAGTATGACACAAGGAAGTACCGTAATTTCTGTTACTCAAGAAGCCCTGGCTACTAGATATGGAGATAATACCATCGTGTGGCGTCCATCAGGCATCCCGAATGTTGCACCTGTATCAGATACGACGTATACAATAACCATCACAGACATTGCAGGCGCTCCTTTTACCAGTGTTACATACGATGTTACTGTGGTGGATCCTTACAGCTTAAATGATCCTCCTGTTATTACCGGGCCTGTCGAACCCGTGTCCGGTGTCGAGACAATTTACAACTTCAGCGCGGTTGATCAGGCAGAGGCCTATGAAGCAAGCATCATCGAAGCAAGTGCCGACTCCTGGATCGAAGGCGCTGAAGATAGTCCGGCGCCTTCGATTATAGATAACACGGATGCAGGCTATGATTTGATCAGCAGTACATATGTAGCGACAGGGTCAAAGTCATTTCATCTGTCAACGCCTGATTTTGAAGATCAAAGTTTTGAAATTGATCGTATTGTGATTCCGCAACAAGGCAGCCAGATCAACTTCAAGTATCGTCGTTTTGGGATGCATCCGGATACAAAGCTGCATGTTGAATTGTCGCTTGATGACGGCGCCAGCTATGATGTTCTCTACACGGTTGATGGTCAAAATACTTCCGGTAGTTCAAACGATTGGGATTCCGATTTCATTGCTGCTGTAGTCCCGTTGCCTGAAGCTTACGTGAATACTCTTGCAAGGCTACGTTTTCGTTTAGAGTCAACCGGTACAATTTACACTGACGACAGTGATGAGCATTTAGGGCTGTACCTCGACGATATTTCGGTGAGTAACAGTCTTGAGGCAACAAACTCAACGGTGGTGCCTCTCGAAGCCAACGCTAACAGCTTTGGTATTACACCGGTCGCTGCCAACCAGCAGTACTACCTGCAAGTCAGAGCGCAACTTGGAGGTCACTGGTTTCGCTACGGTGATTCTCTGATCACTACCTCCACTTCGGCAGCATCTTCTCCGTTTCCCATCATTACCAGTTCGAGCACTGCTACAGGCGAGCAGGGTACCATTTTTACCTATGATATTACAGCCAGTAATTCACCGATCAGTTATGGTGCCTCTGGTCTGCCGCCAGGGAGTAGTCTGAACAGCAATACAGGTCAAATTACCGGAGCGATCGCTCCAGGAAATTACAATGACATTACCATCAGCGCCACTAACGCTGCCGGCACTGGCAATGCGCCATTGACGATCCATATTTTAACAGGTTACGAAACAGCAGTTAACAGCGATTATCCAGGATTAGGCGGACCCGACGAAGATGACGATGCCGACGGTGTTGTTAATATTCTCGAATTGGCCATACTCGGCATGGATCCGACCACACCTGATGTAAGCCGAATGCCAAGCGCAACGCTATCGGAGAATGACTTTGTGCTAACGGTTCATAAATCCGGAATCCATGGTATCGATTATAGCATCGAAGGCACAGCAGACTTAACGCCTTTGTCCTGGTCTACAAATGATCTTACGGTGCTAACAGACGACGAAAGTATGCTGGAAGTGAGCTATCCGAAGAACCTGTCAGATAAATATTTCTTACGGCTTAATGTTACACAAAACGACGATACAACGCTTGAGCCTTAAAATAGTTTCTTTGTTTAAAAAAATGTCACAAGAGGTTTTCCATATGGATTGTTGGTTTGAAGGTCATGTTCAAGGCGTAGGCTTTCGCTATCAAACGTTGAATGTTGCCAAAGGATTTGAAGTAACTGGAACTGTGCGCAACCTTGATGATGGTCGTGTGCATCTTTATGCAGAAGGTGATGAAGCCGAAGTTCGCGCTTTTCAGTTGTCAGTGAGTAACAAATTAGAAAGTTTCATTCGTTCAGTTGAAATTAAAACCGGCAGCGGATTACGCACTTGCCGGGGATTTAATATTGCACGATGAATAAAAACCATACAGCCATTCGCATCGAGAATCTCACGAAAGATTTCTCTGTTGGTATACGCGGTGTTAAACTGCGCGCAGTAGATGACCTGAACCTCGAAATCAGGAATAATGAAATTTTCGGACTTCTAGGCCCGAACGGTTCCGGCAAGAGTACAACCATTAAGATCATCCTGGGTTTGCTGGAAGCATCGGCAGGCCAATGTGAAATTTACGGCAAGCCCAGTAGCGCCGTAGCATCTCGCAGAAGTGTTGGTTTTTTGCCAGAAGCTCCATACTTTTATCGTTATCTTTCAGGACGAGAACTGGTGCGGTTTTACGCTCGAATCTGCGGCGTCAAGCGCAGGAATATCCAAAAGCAGATCGATGAAGTGATCGAAATGGTCGGCATGACGGAAGCTGCACACCGCCGCGTTGGTAACTATTCGAAAGGTATGTTGCAACGGATTGGTCTGGCACAAGCGCTGGTGCATGATCCACAACTCATCATTCTTGACGAGCCAACCGCCGGCGTCGATCCCATTGGTTCTGCATCAATTGCAGAGATCATTCGTGAGTTGAAGCGGCGTGGCAAAACTGTGCTGCTGTGTTCCCATCTGTTGGCCCAGATTGAAGGTCTTTGCGATCGTGTCGCCATCCTGCATCGCGGCAAACTGATTCGCCAAGGCACCGTAGAGAATCTCATTCAGGAAAAAGATACCCAATCCTTAGTTGTACAGAATTTGAGCCCGGAGGGTCTTACTGCAGTTGAACGTGAAATTAAGCGCCAGGGCGGACAATTAAATCGTGTCGATAAACCGCGTATGAACCTGGATGCACTCTTTGTTAAAGAAGTTCAACTTCGAGAAGCCGAGCATATCAAAAAATCCAAAACGGGAGGAGGCCAGTAATGATACGATTTTGGGGTTCAATTACACGCGTCCGACTGATTGCCGGAAACACTTTTCTGGAAGCTGTTCGACAGAAGTTTTTCAACGCGCTTTTGCTGATTTCAATTGCTCTGGTAGCCAGTTCTACCTTCTTTCAACAGTTTGACTTTGGAACCGGCGAACTCAAATTCATAACTGACTTCGGGTTTGGTGCGTTGTTTTTCTTTGGTTCAATTTTATCAATAGCGGCAACGACTCAACTATTTTTCAACGAGATCGAGAATCGTACGGCGCTGACCATGCTAGCCAAGCCGATTTACAAGCTTGAGTTTCTGCTGGGTAAATTTCTCGGAGCCAGTATGCTCATGTTTATTTTCACTACAGCCATCATGCTGGTTCTTTCAGGCATCCTCTACTGGCGCGAAACCGAATTGATGGCACGACTGAGTGAAGCGTTTATTCAGGGTCGTCTGGTGCGTTACAATGATCTGATCATCTTTGGTTTCCTTCAGTGGATCAAATTCAGCATACTGAGCGCTATCACCCTATTCATCGCCAGCTTTTCCAACACAAATCTCTACACGATTGTTGTGTCCTTCTTCATGTTGATTATCTGTCAATTGCAATACATCGCCCGGGATGCTTATACAACAATTGAAAACACATTTGTCCAGTGGCTGGTGCGGTTGCTCGGTCTGATCTTTCCGAACTTTCAACTCTTCAATGTTGGGGACCAATTGGTCTTCGGCGCTGAAAAGTTGCTATCGCAGGATGTTGTCCTGATGATCGCTGGCTATGGGCTGATCTACACAGTTGCTTTTATTTTGCTGGCGCAGATCAATTTTAAAAGAAGAGAAATTTAAGTAATGGCGCATCATTCTGTATTGAGACATCCTTTGTTGCAGCGTTTGCAAAAGGTCTTTTTATTGACGCTGATACTGGCTCTAACCGGTTTGCTTACCCGCCCGATAGAAGGCTACGCCTGGAAAATCGTCAAATCCGGTCAACCCGAGATGAATCTGGAAGGAATTGAAGATGCTCTTGGGCAAGGTCTCATTGTTGGAGTGCTGGGCGGCTTCCGAGCCATTATTGCCGATTTCCTCTGGATTCGGACAAACACTATCTGGGAAAATCGTGATCGGGTAAAACTGGATACTATGATACGCCTTGTAACAACGATTGACCCCCGACCTGATTTTTTTTGGATCAATGGTGTACGCATGGTAGCCTACGATGTACCAAACTGGCGTATCCAGGAAGAAGGAGGCTACTTCAAATTACCAAAAAGTCGCCAGCAACAAATTGACCTCGAACAGGCCGAACAGGCTTTTGAACTTCTGGAGACTGCCCGTGAATTCCATCCTGAAAAAGCGAGATATTACATGGAAACCGGGCAGATTTACATGAATCGTCTAAAGAACAATCTGAAAGCAGCTGAGTGGTTCCTGATTGCCTCAAAGAAACCGGATGTCCCCTACTACGTCGCCCGCATCTATGCAGAATTGTTGCGACGTGAAGGTAAAGAGAAGAAAGCCTATGAATTTCTAAAGCAATTGTATCGCGAACTTCCAGATGAACCGCTTGCGCAAAAGCCAGTTATCCTGGACCGTATACGTGAAATCGAGATCGCTCTCAAAGTTCCCATATGGCAACGCTTCACACCCGATAACGTACCTCTGGGTACTCCGGATGAAACCAGCCTCGAACAAAGAGCTTTTCTGCTCGAACAGACACTTGGCACTGATCCCACGAAAGAAAGTAAGTGAACACCTGACAATAAGGTGACATTGAATGTTCGATGTTTTTTTGGTTCCGGCTACGCCAGGTTGGGTCATGCACGGCACAATACGCAATGGGCTGAAACTGCGCACAATCACTACATCTAGTGTCTTTCTTTAAAAAAAACCACAACATATAGCGTGCAATAGTTTGACAACACGTTTTAAGGTAACCATGTTTTTGCTCGTTAAATAGTTCTATTTAACGCCAAAATTTCTATCTTATTCTTCCTCAAGATCTTCAGTTTTGTAATCAATGATGCGGACTGAATTTCTTTTTTTTCATCTCAATCCTGGATTCACAAGTTATTTTCAACCCCCCTTTAAAAAATTCATCTCATGGAAAAAAAGTACACAATTGGTAACAAAACCTTCGTTCTCGATCAGACTAAGGCAGAGGAGGCATTCGCAGCTAAAAAAATCATCAATGGCCGTGACACGATGTTTTTTAACATTTTGCCGCTTAAATATCAGTGGGCCTACGATTTGTACAAAACGATGAAAAACAACCACTGGGAGCCAGAAGACATACCGATGCAAAAAGATATCGAACTCTGGCGCAGCGACAATCTTTCTGATGTGGAACGCTGGATTATCAAAATGGCAATTGGTTACTTTTCCGCAGCCGAAGGTATTGTTGGCGACAACATCTTGCACGTAATTCGCGAATTAGTTACCGCTCCCGAGTTAAAACTGGTTCTGGGTCGCCACGCTCATGAAGAAAACATTCATGCAGATTCTCTGGTTTACATGATAAGCTCTCTGGGAATTAATCCACACGAGTGCGAATCAATGTTTGAAGACATTCCAACCATTGAGAAAAAAGCGAGCTTTGTTGTTAGTAATTCTCGCAGTCTGCGCCGCGACATGGATCTAACCACACTCGCAGACAAGAAAGCGCTTGGCAAAAATATGTTCCTTTTTGGTCAATGTATGGAGGGAACTCAATTTTACGGGTTGTTCGGAATGGTACTCTCGCTTTACCGCCAAAATAAATTTCCCGGCATTGGTCAGATGTTTCGCTACACTTTGCGCGATGAATCCAATCACATTGAATTATTGCGCAATCTTTTCATGGATCTGGTTGCTGAAAATCCCGAAATCT
Organism: Puniceicoccaceae bacterium; assembly: GCA_050301675.1. GTDB lineage: Bacteria > Verrucomicrobiota > Verrucomicrobiia > Opitutales > Coraliomargaritaceae > Lentimonas. The sequence goes on along the minus strand of JBNKZP010000015.1, from coordinate 1,338 downwards.
GGACAGAAGATTACCGCGAAGAACTGCGTGATTTAATGCGTGAAGCAGTCGCACTTGAAAATGAATTTATTCGTGATTGCCTGCCAGTAAATGCAGTTGGCCTGAGTGCAGACGATTTCTGCCAGTATATTGACTACATCGCTGATCGTCGCCTGGAAGGTGTCGGACTCGAGCCGATTAATCATGGTGTCTCAAATCCATTCCCCTGGCTTGCTGAAATGATGGATATCAAAAAAGAACAAAACTTCTTTGAAGGTCGCGTAACTGAGTACCAGAAAGCATCTGCGCTGGGCCAGGTAGACGATGACGAACTCTAGGAGAGCTGCCTCGCTTTTTCAGCACACGTTCCTTATCTTGCAAATGCTGCGCACGTCCGCAAAACGGTTCCTTGGACATTGAACACTATTAGCATAGCCTTATACACAACCTCTTTAAACCAAACTAACAACTAATGATCAAAAAAATTTCCTTTGAAGAAGACCTCGAACTCAAGCGATATGTCTCGACGCCAAAAGACAAAAAACCGCATTTTGATTGGGCTTCGGCGATTGCCGAAAATCGACTGCAAAACCATGAAGTCAAAATTGAGGCTGAGGATGGTGAGCGCGATTTTGATTTGGCGGAGATCGCTGACACAATCGGCGAAGCTCTGACTGATTTATTGTTGGCGCGTCAGGAAGAAGAGATCTTTACCGATGTGAATCAAAAGTTTGTCGCAAGTATTGCAAACAATGTGGGCCGAATCCTCGCTACCTCAATCGATCAGGGAAGAGCTTTAAAATTGTCATCTCACGACGTTCATCTTCTGATTGAGAAAGCTCTGATCGAAAGCGATGCACACGATGTGGCAAAAAGTCTGGTTTTTGGTCGCAGAAACGGCCACGGAGCTGAACGCCCACCCGTCTCCATTCGTCTGATTCGTCGCAATAATCAGGTGGTACCATGGAATGAAGCCAAAATAGAAGTCGCCGTCCGCAAAGCTTTTCTATCGCTCCAGATGGACTCCTCGCCTGCTCTGGAGATAGCACGCGCGGTTACCGATCGGCTCAATTCGGCAGGACAGGCTTTTATCAATATCGAAGATGTTCAAGACGCCGTTCAAGAGGAATTAATGCGCCAAGGATATTTCAAAGTTGCAGAGGCATACATACTGTATCGCGCGCACCACGCAAGGCTTCGCGAGGAAAATGCAAATAAGATTCCTGAAGAGACAACGCAGGAATCGATGATTGTCATTAAAGAAGAAAACGGAGACAATACCTTCTGGGATGGAGTTGATCTGAAGCGACGTATTGAATTCGCAGCCATTGGTTTAAACTTAAATCTAGGCTCTAATGA
>JBNKZP010000014.1:0-17700 GCA_050301675.1 Puniceicoccaceae bacterium | reverse complement strand
ATGCAGATTGTCCTGCTGAAGAAATGGAAGCAGAAGACTTGCTGTTTCTCCTCTACACTAGTGGCACCACCGGAAAGCCAAAGGGTATCATGCACACGACAGCCGGTTATCAGGTATTCAGTTACCTGACCTCTAAGTATGTATTCGATCTAAAGCCGGATGATGTATACTGGTGCACTGCAGATGTTGGCTGGATCACAGGGCACACTTACATCGTATATGGCATCATGCAAAATTGCGTTTCACAAGTGGTGTACGAAGGAGCGCCAAATCATCCCGACGAAGGACGTTTCTGGGAAATCGTAGAGAAATACAAAGTTTCCATTTTTTATACAGCACCTACGGCAATTCGCGCTTTTATGAAGTGGGGAGATCACTGGGTCACCCAGCGTGACTTATCCTCGTTGAGACTTTTGGGAACTGTCGGCGAACCAATCAATCCTGAGGCATGGATGTGGTATCATAAGATGATCGGGGGTGAACGTTGTCCGATTGTTGATACCTGGTGGCAGACAGAAACCGGGGGCATATGCTAACACCAATTCCGGGAGCGATTCCGACAAAGCCCGGCTGTGCAACAGTGCCGTTTTTTGGCATTTCTCCGGCGGTGCTTACCGAAGAAGGCGAAGAAGTAAATGCAGGTATTCTTGCAATCAAACAACCCTGGCCCGGAATGTTGCGCGGAATATATGGTGATCCACAACGTTTTAAAGATACTTACTGGTGTAAGTGGGGCGGGAAGTATTATTTCCCGGGCGATGGTGCCCGCCGTGATGAAGACGGATATTTTTGGATTCTCGGACGTGTTGATGACGTAGTAAACGTGTCAGGTCACCGCATCGGTACCGCCGAGTTGGAGAGTGTGTTCGTGGAACATGCAGACGTTGCAGAATCTGCTGTCATCGGTGTGCCACATGAAATAAAAGGGCAAGGGCTGATTGCCTTCGTTACTGTTATAGATGGTCGCGATCATGATGATGGGTTACGTAAGGAACTTATTGGTATGATTGACAAGGCTATTGGTAAATTCGCGCGTCCCGAATATATTCTATTTTCCTCTGATCTTCCCAAAACCCGATCCGGTAAGATTATGCGTCGAATTCTACGTGATATCGCTGAAGGTAAAGAGCTAGGAAACACAATGACCCTTGCAGATCCAAGCGTCGTGGAAGATCTGCAGGCACAGTTCATAGAGATAAGCAAGTAGTGGCGATTTCGACTCTATCATTTCAAACCTTTTGTTATTTGGGATTGTAACCGAATTAGAGAAGGTTTGGTGTAATTACGTAGCGTGACGCCAGTTACACTGTGCCAGCTGATTGCGACTTGGCGGAGCCAGAAAAAATCCGGAACATCGAATGCTTCGTAGTTCCAGGATGAATCTTGCTGATTCAGTCAAAAGTTAAATTGTCACTTGCATGGAGTTAAACCTTGTTTAGATTGCAATACTTAAACGAGGATAACTATATAAAAATCCTGCTCTAAAATGCAAAATAAAACACTAGCATACGATAGTAAGGTTGAAGGCGAAGTCATTGTTACCAAAGCGGATTCGGTGATCAATTGGATTCGGAAGCACTCGGTGTGGCCTATGCCAATGGGGCTTGCCTGTTGTGCGATCGAACTGATGGCGACCGGTGGCTCGCGGTTTGATATTTCCCGGTTTGGTATGGAGGTTATGCGCTTTTCTCCGCGTCAGGCGGATTGCATGATCGTTGCGGGCACGGTAACTTACAAGATGGCAGAGGTCGTGCGACGTATTTATGATCAGATGGCAGAGCCGAAATGGGTCGTGGCGATGGGGGCCTGTGCCAGCACCGGGGGCATGTACCGTTCGTATGCGACTTTGCAGGGTGTGGATCACGTTGTTCCGGTCGATGTCTATGTGAGTGGGTGTCCACCTCGTCCGGAGGCACTACTGGATGCGATGATCAAACTGCAAGATAAGATTGGAAGGGAAAAATCAGTGCCCCGTTTGTTCTCAAAAAAAGAAAAAGCTGTCGAACTCGTTGAAGCAACCAGCTAAATTCAGCCATGAGTGAAAGTGACCTGACCCTCCTTGAAGAACATTTCGATTTTGTTTCTCCGCGGAAATCTTCGGATCATCCTGCGATTAATTGTCCGGCGAGCCAATTGATCGAATTATGTACTTATTTGCAGAATGATCTCGGCTACGATATGCTGGTGGACGTCACTGCAATTGACTGGGATGCTAGTAGTCCGCGGTTTACCGGAATCTATCATTTTTTATCGACGGCTAAGCATCAGTATCTGCGGGTGGCTGTTGACTGTGAAGATGATATAAATCCGAAGTTGCCGTCTCTTGTGGAACTTTATCCGGCGGCTGACTGGCATGAACGTGAGACCTACGATCTGCTGGGCATTCACTATGACGGCCACCCTAATCTGAAACGTATTCTGATGTGGGACGATTATCCGTATCATCCATTGCGCAAGGATTTTCCTCTGGCTGGTATTGAGACACCTCTGCCTGCTGCTGATGTCGCTGAAGTAACTCATACATCTGTAAAGCCAGCGCCTATGATGGGTGGTCCTTTTGTTTCCTCGGCGGATGGTCCTATGAGCCAGACAGAGCCACGCGGGCGGGACGAAAGCTGGAACGAACAAACTGAAAAACCTGTCGAATGATAGAGGGAAATTAAATGACTGCTACCAAAGAAATTTCAATCGGTGATGTAGGCTCGCGTGTCAACGAAGTCGAGGGTGAATTGAAGGGTGAAACGATGTTGTTAAATGTCGGACCTTCACATCCGACTACACATGGTGTTTTGCGTCTGAAAATGGAACTGGATGGTGATATCGTCCAAAAATGTGAACCGGTAATTGGTTATTTGCATCGCGGTGACGAAAAAATTGCGGAAAATATGACTTACAACCAGTTTGTCCCGTACACGGATCGGTTGGATTATCTGGCGCCGCTTGCCAACAATGTTGCCTATGCACTGGCAGTTGAAAAGCTGGCAAAGCTCGAGGTGCCGGAACGCTGTCAGGCAATCCGATTACTCTGCTGTGAGCTGGCCCGTATTTCTTCGCATTTGTTGGGCGTTGGTGTTTATGGCATGGATGCGGGTGCATGGACAGTATTCATGTACACGTTCACCGAACGTGAAAAACTCTATACATTATTTGAAGAACTGACCGGAGCACGTTTCACGACCAGTTACACTCGTATCGGAGGTGTTGCTCGCGATATTCCCGAAGGTTGGCTGGGTCGGGTGCTGGAGTTTTGCAAAGGAGTGATACCGGTGATTGATCAGGTAGATAAGCTTTTGACGCGCAATCGTATTTTTATGGATCGGACAGTCGACATCGGTGTGATCAGCAAAGAAGATGCAATTGCGTACGGCATTACAGGGCCGAACTTACGTGCTAGTGGAGTCGACCTCGACCTACGCAAAGACAACCCTTATCTTGGCTACGAAAATTACGATTTTGATGTTCCGATTGGCACTACCGGTGATTGTTATGACCGTTATCTGATGCGTGCGGAAGAGATTCGCCAGAGTGTGCGGATTGTTCGTCAATGCATTGAGCATTTTCCTGAAGGTCCTTATTATGCGGAAGACGCTAAAAAAATATTTGCGCCGAAAAAGGAGAAAATACTGACCAGTATGGAAGAGTTGATCCAAAATTTCATGATCGTCACGGAAGGTCCACAAATTCCACCTGGTGAAGTGTACTTTGAAGCGGAAAATCCCAAAGGCGCCCTTGGTTTTTTCATACATTCAAAAGGTGGAGGTGTGCCTTACCGGTTAAAAATACGTGGGCCGTCTTTTTGTAATCTGAGTATTCTGGACAAGTTGATTCCCGGTCACTACCTGACGGATATTACTGTTATTCTCGGATCACTTGACTTTGTGATGGGGGAGTGTGATCGCTAAAATAATAAACCGATGAATTTAAAGCCTGAAACAATCGAAAAAATTGACAAGCTCGTGCCGCGTTATCCTGAAAAGAAAAGCGCCGCGTTGCCTCTTTGTCATCTGGTGCAGGAAGACCAGGGTTATTTGTCTAACGAAGCGATTGAGTGGATTGCGGATCGTCTGGATTTGCAGCCAATCAATATACTGGAGTTGGTCACTTTTTATCCGATGCTTCGTACCGAGCCGACGGGTAAGTATCATGTACGGGTCTGTCGGACATTACCGTGCGCGCTCGCTGGCGCCTATCAAACTTGTAAGCAATTTGAAGAAGCTTTTGGTTGTGAAGTCGGGCATACCAGTGCAGACGGGCTAGCGACACTTGAGTTTGTTGAGTGTCACGCAGATTGTGGCAAAGGCCCTGTAGTGATGGTCGGCGAAGAAGAATACACCAACGTAGATCCGGTAAAGGCATCCGAGCTGGCTGCAAAGATGAAAGGCGGGGAGTTATAACTGTTTTTATTGAGCTACGGATAGATACGGACTAATTATGGAAATAAAAGAACATAGGCTAATTTTCAAACATATCGACGAGCCGGGGTACACCAACGATATCGATTGTTACCTTAAGCACGGTGGCTATGATCAATTGAAGAAGGCGTTCTCGATGAAGCCTGAAGAAATCTGTGCGGAGGTACTGGAATCGGGTGTTCGCGGTCGCGGTGGCGCCGGATTTCCCGCCGGGATGAAGTGGAAGTTTCTGGATCGCAAGTCTGGCAAACCAATCTATCTCATTTGTAATTGTGATGAATCGGAGCCGGGAACCTTCAAGGATCGCCAGATCGTTCATCAAGATCCGCATCAACTGATTGAGGGCATGATGTGTGCCGCCTATGCGATTCAAGCAAAGCTGGCATTTATCTATATTCGGGGAGAGTTTTTCGAAGGCTATAAAATCCTGGAGCGTGCGATTGAAGAAGCCCGTGCTAAAAATTTTGTTGGTGATAATATTCTTGGTTCGGATTACTCCTGCGACATTATCATTCATCGCGGAGCGGGCGCTTATATTTGTGGTGAGGAGACCGGCCTGATTGAGTCACTTGAAGGCAATCGTGCAAACCCGCGGATCAAGCCACCGTATTTCCCGGCAGCTCTCGGACTTTACCAGTGTCCGACGATTGTGAACAATGTGGAAACTCTTTGTGATGTGAAGCATATTGTCGAGATGGGCGGCAAAGCATTTTCCGGAATTGGTACGCCCGGAAATACCGGAACACGCATCTGGTGTGTTTCAGGACATGTGCAAAAGCCCGGGTATTATGAGTTTCCTTGCTCGGCAATCACACTGGGACAATTGATTTACGATGTTTGTGGAGGTCTCAAGCCGGGGCGCAAACTAAAAGCGGTGATACCAGGCGGTTCTTCTGCGAAGATACTGAGGGCAGACGAACGTTTTACCGGGAAGCTTAAAGATGGCACAGCGTTTGACTGGGGAGTTGACGATATTCCAATGGATTTTGATAGTCTGAGTGCGGTTGGCTCCATGTCGGGCTCCGGAGGTGTCATTGTAATGGATGACACAACAGACATGGTAGAAGCGCTTGCCAACATAAATTATTTCTACGCACATGAAAGCTGTGGCCAGTGCACACCTTGTCGCGAAGGTGTGCCGTGGATGCGCAAAATCACTCAACGTATGCTAAATGGTCAGGCACGCGAAGAAGACGCTGATTTGCTCAACGATATTGCAGACCAGATTGCCGGCCGCACCATCTGTGCATTTGGTGAGGCAGCTTCTTGGCCTGTGCAAAGCTTTATTGCAAAATTTAAGGACGAATTCGTAGAGAAAGCTCGCACTCAAGCAGCACTTCGTAAAGAAGGTAAGTCAACTGTTACGGAAACGACACTAATTTAAAAAACATGACGACTCAAAGCTCAGTCGAAACCATCACCATCAATATCGACGGCGAAAACATTGATGTTCCCAAGGGAATCAATGTCATCGAAGCCGTAAAGATGGCTGGCAAAGGTAAGGAAGTTCCGCACTACTGCTATCATCCAAAACTTTCCATCGCCGGAAACTGTCGAATGTGTCTGATCGAAATGGGGATGCCGATGCGCGATCGCCAAACCGGTGAGACAATTCTGGATGAAGATGGCAATCAGAAAATTAGCTGGATCCCGAAACCGGCCATTGGCTGTGCGACTAATGCGACGCCTGGTTTGCACATCAAGACAAACTCACCCATGGTTGAGGAATGTCGTAATGGTGTAACCGAGTTCTTGTTGATTAATCACCCTTTGGACTGTCCGATTTGTGATCAGGCAGGCGAGTGTCGGTTGCAGGAATTCTCTGCAGAGCATGGGCGTGGATATAGCCGTTTTATTGAGCAGAAAAATGTAAAGCCAAAGCGCACTCGACTGGGGCCTCGTGTGATGCTTGATGATGAGCGCTGCATCCTTTGTTCCCGGTGTATTCGTTTTTCCAAAGAAATTGCTCAGGATGATGTGCTTGGTTTTGTCGATCGGGGGACTTATTCGACTCTTACATGCTATCCCGGCAAAATGCTGGAAAATAATTATTCGCTCAATACCGTCGATATCTGTCCGGTGGGCGCCCTTACCAGCACAGACTTTCGCTTCAAAATGCGTGTGTGGTTTCTCAAAAAAACAAATAGCATCTGCACTGAGAGTAGTGTGGGGGCTAACACTGTGGTTTGGAGTCGCGAAGGTAAAATCTATCGAATCACTCCACGTCGAAACGATGCGGTGAACGATACCTGGATGACTGATTCAGGGCGCTCTCTATTTAAGGCTGTTGAGTCAGAAGATCGACTCACACATTACACTATCGATGGTATGCAAAAGTCTGTAAGCGAGGCTACCAAAGCTGCCGCCGAATTACTCAAATCCGGGAAAGTTGCTGTAGTCGGTTCAGCTCACAGTTCCGTAGAAGAACAGTTTTTTCAACGGTTAATCGCAGATTATTGTAAAGCGACTGTTTTCCTGGTTAGTAAGAATAAAGACAGCGACGGTATTTTGCTCTCTGAAGACCGTACACCCAATTTACGTGGGGCGTTACTGAATGGTTTAATTACAGAATTACCTGGGCCGAACCTTGAGCCTTTGGCTAAAAAGATAAATACAGGTGAGGTAGATACGCTTTTGGTAGCCAATGAAGATATTTCTAAGTTTGGTATTTCGGATGCGTTGCTGTCTAAAGTTAAGCTCATCTATCTTGGGACGCATGCAAGTCAAACCAGTAAGGTCGCCAGCATAGTTTGTCCAACTTTATCTGTCTTTGAGAAAGATGGTTCTTTTGTAAATCAAAGCTTTCGCTTACAAAAATTCAACGCTGCTATACCGGGTCCCCAAGGCGTTCAGTCAGATATAGCTGTTCTCGAGGAAATCGTTGCATATCTTTCCGGTGAAAAGCCGACCCGACCTTCAATCAGTCAGGTCTGGGAGCAAATTGCTGCGAAAATGACCCACTTCAATGAAATAAGTTGGCAGGGCATTGGCGAAGAGGGTGTCGAACTCGATCCGGTTCCCTTTCTTGATTTACCCTTTGCTGAAACTAAGAATCTAAAGTTTGATCCTGATAAATTCAAGGAAGCGCACATGGCTCCTGTTGAAGTTTAAAATAAGTCGTCGTTGAATATGAGTTCCATAGAAAGCATGCTTCCTGTTATTTTGCCAATTGTGTTTGCGTTGGCGATGATCTCAGTTTTTATGGGTCTTTGCAGCTATTCCGTGCTTGCTGAGCGAAAAGTCTCCAGTTGGATTCAAGGCCGCGTTGGCCCGAATCGTACACGGCTGCCATTATTGGGCTACATTCCCATTCTAGGAAACATACTTACTGGCATCGGTTTATTTCAACCCATTGCCGATGGTCTTAAATTTTTGTTCAAAGAAGAAATTGTCCCCGGGCACGTCAAAAAAGGTTACTACTACCTCGCTCCGATACTGGCATTGGCGCCGGCTCTTACAACGATGGTGGTATTGCCGTTTGGACGTTACGTTGATGCTTATGGTGTCGTTCAACCACTGGTGCTTGCTAATATTGATGTGGGCATTTTATTCATTCTCGGAGTTTCTTCACTGGGCGTGTATGGAATTGTGTTGGCCGGTTGGTCCTCAAACAGCAAGTATCCATTTCTCGGCTCGATTCGTGCATCTGCACAAATGATTTCGTATGAACTGGCAATGGGTCTTTCGATCTTACCGGTATTTATGTGGTCATCCGCTCCCGGTTCGGAGTATGGACTGACATTGTTTGGCGTAGTTGAATCGCAGTCTGTTCTCTGGCTGGCTATCTGGCAGCCTCTGTCGGCATTTATCTTTTTGGTTTCGATCTTTGCTGAGACGAATCGACTCCCCTTTGACATGGCTGAATCGGAAACGGATCTTGTGGGTGGATTTCATACTGAATACGGTTGTTTTAAATTCGGATTGTTTTTTGTCGCTGAATATGCGCACGTAATCATGGGATCTTCACTGTTTGTTGTTCTATTTTTAGGCGGATGGAATTTTCTTCCGGGAATTGCTGACCCCTGGGGCGATTCATCTTTCGGAGCAGTTCTTTCAGTACTTTGGTTCATGCTAAAGGTATTTTTCATGATCTTTTTCTTCATATGGGTGCGTTGGACACTTCCGCGTTTTCGTTATGATCAGGTAATGGCTCTGGGGTGGAAAATTCTCCTCCCGCTCGCAGTCGGCAACCTGATTTTTAATACTCTTCTGATTGCACTTTACGACTCAATTTAAACTAAACGATTATGGCTAAGACAAAAGTTATCGAGCGCAAGCCTCTCAGTTTTGCGGAAAAGACCTTTGTTCCGCAGATAGCTACCGGGCTTAAAACGACTTTCACTACGATGTTTGGCAAAAAAGTTACGCTGCAATATCCGGAGGAGCGTCCTGTGATACCCGACAATTATCGCGGTGTGCCAACGCTGGTCAAAGACCCGAATGGTCGTGAGAAGTGTGTGTCCTGCCAGCTATGCGAATTTGTATGTCCGCCCAAGGCGATTCGTATTACTCCGGGTGAAATTGACGCAGAAGAAGAACCGGAACGTGCACATGTTGAGAAGGCGCCAAAAGAATTTGATATCAATATGCTACGCTGCATTTATTGTGGCTTGTGCGAAGAAGTTTGTCCGGAAGAAGCCATTTTTCTGCAGGATGTTTTCTCAACATCAGGTTATAGTCGTGAAGAAATGATCAATAACAAAGAAAAATTATACGAACTTGGTGGCACTTTGCCTGACAGGCATCGCAAGTGGGACAAGAAAAAAGCCGCTGAGCAATTAGGAAACCCTCATCACTAATTTATAACTGAGAGTCAAAAATTAGGAATTGTTCTTCTGTCATCTGCATAAAGAAATCGTTCTTGTCTGTACTTTATAATTCTTAACTCTCAATTTCTCCTACATTTTATACAATGTTAGACCTTCTGTTTTACATATTTTCGACAATCACACTTGTAACTGCATTGTTGATGGTTCTTTTGCCAAACGCAGTCAATGGGGCCATGTGTATGATTGTGGCTTTTTTAGGCACTGCTGGTTTGTTCGTTCTGCTGGAGGCTTACTTTCTGGCCATCATTCAGGTGCTGGTCTATGCAGGGGCAGTAATGGTTTTGTTCTTATTCATCATTATGCTGCTAAATGTTGAGAAAGAAGGCGGTATTATAGAATATAAGCATAAGTTGACAACGATTGCGTCGATAATCGGATTTGTATTGTTCACTATGCTTGTTTGTTCATTATTTTCAGGCGGATATTTGCCAGAGCCAGAGCTGCTTCCGGTAACGGAAAATCCGGCGGAGTTGGTGCGAGGCGTCCCATTTACAACTTCCTCAAAGTCGTTTGGTTACAGTCTGTTCACCAAGTACATGCTACCTTTTCAGGTAACCGGATTCCTTCTGTTGGCCGCAATGATCGGTGTGATTGTGGTATCTAAAAAACCGAGAGAATCTGAAAGTTAAAAATTAGGAATTATAAATTAAGGATTGGGAATTATCGGTGAGAATGATGTTAAATCTGTCCTGTGATGAAAACGAATAATCAGTTGGTAGAGAAATCTTATGCTTTTTCCTTACGCATTGTGAAATTATATCGTTATCTGTGTGAAGAGAAAAATGAGATCGTATTATCGAAACAAATTTTAAGGAGCGGGACATCAATTGGCGCCAACGTAGAAGAAGTGGTTGAAGGCCAGTCAAAGAAAGACTTTCAGCATAAAATTAATATTGCATACAAAGAAGCACGAGAAACACACTATTGGTTACGTCTTCTCAGGGATTCACTATATCTTGAGAAGGAGCAAGTTGCTGGACTAATTAACGATTGTGATGAACTTTTGAAAATATCAGGTTCGATATTGGTCACTTTAAAGAAAAATCATGCTTAACTTATTAATTCCTAATTCTCCATGACTGTAGGATTAAACTCATTTATTCTGGTTGCCGGTTTACTGTTCGCAGTAGGCTTGTTTGGTGTTATTTTGCGCCAAAACACACTTGTTATCTATATGTCTCTGGAAATGATGCTAAATGCTGTGAATCTGGCCTTGGTTGCATTTTCACGTTACAACAGGACGATGGACGGAAACCTTTTCGTATTTTTCATTATTACTGTCGCGGCTGCTGAAGTCGCGGTAGGCCTTGCAATCGTCGTTGCGTTGTTTAAGCGGCGACAGACTGTAATGGTAGACCGCCTAAATGCACTGAGTCGTTAAATGCCATGACTGATTCTCAAACTGTACTCGCTATCTTAATGACGCCTCTGCTGTCTGCGGTGATAATCGCCTGCTTTCTCAGAAGACGTGGGACGCTGGCTTCAATCATATCTGTGGCTGCCGCAGCCGGTATCTGTGTATTTACATACATGGCAATTAATCGCTCGGGTGGGGAAGTGATTCGAGTTTCGGCAAACTGGCTTGAACTGGGTGACTTTAAAGTTTCGATGGGTTTCTTGTTCGATGGCGTTGCGATGACGATGCTCGCAATGGTGGCCTTTGTTGGGTTTTTGATACACTTTTTTAGTCTCGGGTACATGGCAAAAGACAGTGCACGCGGTCGCTTCTTTGGTGGCATGTCGATCTTTATGTTTTCAATGCTGGGGATCGTTTTGGCTGACAATCTGATCATGATTTTTGTGTTCTGGGAATTGGTCGGTTTCGGTTCCTATATGTTGATTGCACATTATTTCGATACAGACGATGCCAAGGCTGCTTCGAAGAAAGCTTTCATCGTCAACCGCATTGGCGACCTGGGATTTCTGGTTGGAATCGCGTTTGCGTATTGGCAATTTGGTACGACCAATCTTGAAGCGATGCGTTCTGCCGCGGACGTAGATCCTGCTTTGGTCAACTGGTCAATTGCAGCGCTGTTGATGTGTGGGTTTATTGGGAAATCAGCTCAGTTTCCGCTGCATGTCTGGTTGCCGGATGCCATGGCTGGTCCGACTCCTGTTTCGGCGCTTATCCACGCTGCTACGATGGTGGCCGCCGGTGTCTATTTTCTAGTCCGTATTACATTTCTCTTTCCTGACTCGGTGCTTTATTTTATTGCAGTTTTAGGTACCGGTGTTGCCTTGTATGCTGGGTTCTGTGCGTATGCACAAAATGATATTAAAAAGATTCTAGCCTATTCTACTTTGTCTCAACTGGGCTATGCATCCGCTGCATTTGGTTTTGGAGCGCCTGGTATCGCACTGTTTCATCTGATTACTCATGCCTTCTTCAAGGCATTGCTTTTCCTGGGAGCAGGCTCAGTCATTCATGGCTGTCATCACGAACAGAATATTTTCAAGATGGGCGGACTGCTTAAGCGGATGCCGGTTACTTCAATAACATTTCTTATCGGAATGCTGGCGCTCATGGGTGTTTACGGCTTTTCCGGATTTTATTCCAAGGATGCGATTATGATTGCGGCGGGTTTTGATAACCCATGGTTGTTTAAACTTCTGATTGCCGGTGCATTTTTGACTGCAGGTTATATGGGTCGATTGTACTGGATTGCCTTTCTGGGTAAGCCTAAATCAGAGGCCGCGACAAATGCCCATGAAAGTAGCATGTTCATGCTAGCGCCTCTGATAATTCTGGCTTTTTTGTCAATGTTCGGAGGATGGGTCGAATTATGGCCGCAGGAACTGGGTGGAATCATCCGGGAAAATATCATAAGTCAGGAAAGCAATGAACACTATGGCCATCTGCATCATACAATTTTGCTTTGGGGCTCGGCAGCCTGGATCGTCGGATTGCTAGGGTCTTTGTTTTTTTATGGCTCAGGCGCCAAAGACGATCATCTGGAGCAAAGGGCGAAGCCAGTTTATGCCTTACTGAAATCACGCCTTTTTATAGACGAATTATACGACTACTATGTTGCTAAGATTCAGCAGCGCTTTGCAATGTTGCTTGGATTTTTGGATGTTTTTCTGATCAAAGGAATTTTCGTACGTGGCAGTGCAGGCGTTGTTGGCTTGCTGGGCATTTGTTCAAGGATGCTTCATGTGGGCAATATTCATGCCTATGTATACTGGTTCCTTGTCGGTCTGATCTTGTTTTGGGTTTTGGCTACGGGAGTCAGCTTTTAGAACTAAGTAAACGATTTAATTTATTACGTAATGGCTCACTTTGAACCTTATTCACTTTTATTGCTGACCGCGATTCTGGTGCCTCTATTGACAGGCGTGCTGCTGCTTTTTGGGGCACGGTTTGGCGCTACTTCGCTCAAAGCGTTGGGTATGCTGGGCTTTGGATGGCCTTTGATTGTCGGATGCCTGTTATTCAGTCAATTCGACCCATTGCTTGCCGGTGAGTACAACTTTGAGTTGCGTATGCCAACAGGTCTTGAGCATATTGGCATCTATTTGCATCTGGGACTGAATGGTATTTCCATGCCTTTGTTTTTGCTAGCCGGAGCAGTTGGTTTGGCTGCCGGCTGGTATGCGATGCATTCCAAGGCAGAGCGGCCGCATCTGTATCTTTCGTTGCTGCTATTGATGCTCAGCGGATTGATGGGCACTTTCGCTTCAGTTGATATATTCTTTTTTTACTTCTTCCACGAGTTTGCATTGATACCGACTTTCATCTTGATTGGAATTTGGGGAGGAGAAGGGAAGCGCGTGGCAGCAATGGAAATGACGGTTTACCTGACTTTGGGGGCTTTACTATCTTTGGTCGGATTAATTGCATTATACGTCAAAAGTGGTGTCGATTCATTTTCGTTGATTGAGTTGCGGGAATATCTGAAAGGACAGCCAATTGCAGAGGCCGCACAGTCAAACATATTTGCATTGTTGTTGTTCGGTTTTGGTATTTTGGTCTCGCTGTTTCCACTTCATAGCTGGGCGCCAAAAGGATATGCAACAGCGCCGACAGGAGCCGCAATGCTACATGCCGGTGTTTTGAAGAAGTTTGGATTGTACGGACTGTTGCAAATCGCAGCGCCGTTGTTGCCTGAAGGAGCTGCACACTGGGCGCAGTGGATTATCTGGCTTGCCCTGGGGAATGTCCTTATCATTGGTTTTGTCACAATCGCTCAGACAGATTTGAAAATGATGTTTGGCTACAGTTCGGTCATGCATATGGGCTACGCGTTTCTGGGAATTGCAACATTATCAGTCGTGGGTGTTGGTGGTGCCTTATTATTGATGGTTGCCCATGGATTATCTATTTCATTACTTTTTATGCTCTCAACCTGTATCTATCATCGAAGTCAGACTTTCAATATGAAGGTAATGGGTGGTTTGGCAACGAAGGCGCCAGTACTTGCGGCTTTTTTCATTGCAGGTATCTTCGCCAGCATCGGTCTCCCTGGGTTTGGTAATTTCTGGGGAGAGTTTACCATTTTTGTTTCATTGGTAAAAAATGAGGCAACGCGATGGGCGGTTATTCCGGCAGCAACAGGTATTGTTATTTCCGCGATCTATGGTCTACGTGCTGTAGCTAACATCTTTTATGGTAAACCGCATAAATCATTTTCCGCGCGTTTGCAAGGAGAGGAAATCGTCGACTTAAAGGGGTTTGAGCGATTTTCGGCTTTGATTCTGATTGGTGCGCTAATGATTATCGGTATATTTCCGCGTCTGTTGTCCGACAATGCGAATCGCGAGCTTCAGCAGACTGCCCGATATCAATCACAAAACAGTATGCCTGTTACTCAGGTAAGTAATGTTGCACTTGCTGAAATCATTGAAGGCGGAAAGGAAAGTGTTGAAGAATGAACGAACTACTCGCCAAATCTCTTCTCAACTTCACTGGCACTAATAGCTGGAGCGTTATTGCGCCCGAGATCATGCTGGCGATACTTGCCCTGTGTCTGCTAGGTGCCGAAATGGCTTTGCCGCGTGGGCGTCAGCGGCTGATCGCAAACATTGCGATCTGGGGACAAGTGGCTGTTTTCATATTCACGCTTTTCTGTGGTAGGAGTTATTCCGCTGAAGTGCAATACTACTTTAGTGGCATGATCCATCAAACGGAAATAACGCATCTCATGCGTGGATTCTTTTTGATCAGTTCCATTCTCGTTTGCTATCTGGGCAAATCTTACCTGGACAAACATCAGCTGCCCAAGACCGAATTCTTTCATTTGGTAATTGTGATTGCAGCGGCGATGATGTTGCTCGTGCAGAGTGCAAATTTCGTAATGCTGTTTGTTGCCCTTGAAGCAGTGACTATAGCATTCTACGTACTGGTGGCCTATTGTCGTACCAATCCACTTTCACTCGAAGCCGGCCTGAAATATTTGATCCTTGGAGCCTTCAGTTCCTCGATTCTGCTTTTTGGAATCGTGCTACTTTACGGTATCGCTGGAAACCCGGAGTTCTCCGTTCCATCAGAAGATGCGCTCAGTTTCAGCGAACTGACAACATTTATCTCGATTCACCCGGACAATTTGCTTGTACGCCTGGGAGCGGTCCTGGTCGTTGCCGGACTTTGCTTCAAAATTGCTGCTGTACCTTTTCAGATATGGGTGCCGGATGTTTATCAGGGTGCGCCAACGCCGGTAACGGCCTATTTGACCGTTGCATCCAAAGCAGCAGGCTTCATCGTATTACTACAGTTGCTAAAAGGTCCCTTCAGTGGGCTAGATACCTTGCTGATTCCGTTGCTTTCAATGATTGCGGTAGCGACCATTCTGTTTGGCAGCATCACAGCGGTGGTGCAGCAAAATGTGAAGCGACTGCTGGGGCTTTCCGGCATTGCACATGCCGGCTACCTGCTAGTTGGTGTCATTGCTTCAACCAAAGTGCCCTGGGCTGAGTATGCGGTAATTTTTTATTTTGTAGCCTATTTGCTTGCTTCATTTACAGTCTTTGGCGTCATCCTGCAAACTGCCGGAACAGACGACTCAACTCAAGAATTGGAAAACTTTGAAAACCTGGCGCGCAAACGTCCTTTCCAGAGTGCAGCGCTTACAGTCGGACTTGGCTCCCTGGCGGGAATACCGCCACTGGGTGGATTTATTGGTAAGCTTTTTATTTTCATCGCTGCTTATCAGGCAGGCCTGTATGGCTTGTTGGGTGTTGCAGTATGTGGTGTCGTTATCTCGGTTTACTACTATTTTGGCTGGATTCGTGTAATGTACTTCTCTCAGGAAAGAATCAGCCCGGATGCATCCGAAATGTCGGTCAGTACGGCGGATCGTTTTGTATTTGGCACACTAGTTGCAGCAATCGTACTCGTCGGCTTATTTCCGGGAGTATTGCCGATTATTCCTTGAGTCTAAAAAATGAGTCATCAAGGCTCTGCTTTGTAATGAAGCAGCGGGTTTAACCTTGCAAATTATCCAAAGTTTGGAATATTTTCAAGCATGTTAAAGAGAGATGTTGTGAAAGAAGTCAATGATGCACTCAGTCGTCAAGCAGCGGTTGCAATCATTGGACCAAGGCAAGTTGGAAAAACTACATTAGCCCTGGAGATTGGCAAAGAAAAAGGTGCGCTGTATCTGGACCTGGAAAATAGAGATGATCGTAACCGACTTGTAGACCCAGTGCTTTTTTTTGAAAGGGCAGAGGATCGGCTGGTGATTTTAGATGAGATACATCGTGTCCCTGATTTGTTCGAAGTTTTACGTGGGGTTATTGATGAGGGTCGTCGAAAACAAAAAGGTAAAGGTCGCTTCCTTATACTGGGCTCTGCCTCCGTTGATCTTCTTAAACAGTCAGGGGAATCTTTGGCTGGTCGGATTGCATACATAAATATGACGCCCTTCACTGTATTGGAGATTGGAGACACGCATGACGACCGAGAGAAACTTTGGCTAAGAGGTGGATTTCCCGACTTTTACTTAGCTAAGAGTGATGCCGAAAGTATGTTGTTGCGGAGAGATTTCGTACGTACCTACTTAGAACGCGACGTGCATATGTTTGGGCCGCGTATTCCTGCAACTACTTTGGAGCGTCTTTGGACTATGCTGGCAAATCTTCAAGGTACCGTGGTAAATGCATCTCAGTTAGCTCGTTCCCTTGGTGTCAGTACGCAATCCGTTACACGCTACATTGATTTATTGGTTGATCTTTTGTTGGTAAGGCGACTGCCTTCCTATCATATTAACATTGGGAAGCGTCTGGTAAAATCTCCTAAAGTGTATATCCGAGATAGTGGTATACTGCATGCGCTTCTAGGATTGGAAACATTTGAACAACTTGCAGGACATCCTGTATATGGAGCAAGTTGGGAATGCTTTGCCATAGAAACATTGCTTACGCAATTACCATGGACAACTAAAGCCTACTTTTACAGAACTTCCACAGGGGCAGAAATAGACTTAGTCATAGAAAATCCTGATGGTAGTCTTTGGGCAATAGAAATTAAGCGCGGGTTATCTGCAAAGCCTGAGCGTGGTTTTTACATCGCTTGCGAAGATTTGAGTCCAAAGAAGTCTTTTGTTGTACACTCCGGCGAAGATCGTTATCCTTTAGCTGAGAAAATTGAAGCCATTGGTTTGAAAGAACTGACGGATATGCTGTCTGCTCGTGCTATTTTGTAAGAGTTGTTCAGTAAGGTATAACTTGAAAATGTAAGCAAATGGTTCGATGCTTTCGACGATCTTAATCCTACTTTCCGATTTCCATGTTTAATTTTGGTTCCGGTTATGATGAAATGTGACCATAGTCTTTTTTGTGTCACAATATGAGACAGAAACAATCCAATGTGTGACATAAACCGTAGCAAATTGGCTCATTTTTGTCCATGCACATAATTGATTTGAAGCACTTTGAATTTATAAGTTCTTTACTATAATTGTCTTGTGAAAAAATGAGTAACTTGGCATCGGATTTGCTCTAATATTAAGCATGTCTAAAATAATTGGAATTGATCTTGGTACAACAAACTCATGCATGTCGGTGATGGAAGGTAACGAAGCTGTCGTTATTCCAAATGCCGAAGGCGCGCGCACCACACCTTCAGTGGTTGCATTTGCCAAAAATGGTGAGCGACTTGTCGGGCAATCAGCAAAGCGGCAGGCAGTCACAAACCCTCAAAATACAATTTTTTCAGCAAAGCGTCTTATCGGGCGCAAATTTTCGGAAGTACAGGAAGAAGCAAAAAGCCTGCCGTACAATGTCGTAGAGGGTAAAAATGGTGATGCTTACATAGAGTGCGAGGTTAACGGCAAAAAAGAGCAATTTGCACCGGAGCAAATCTCAGCCATGATTTTGCAAAAATTGAAGGCAGACGCAGAAGCCTACCTTGGTGAAAGTGTAACCGAAGCTGTTATTACCGTGCCTGCATACTTCAATGATGCTCAGCGGCAGGCGACTAAAGATGCAGGCCAGATTGCTGGCCTTGCAGTTAAGCGTATTAT
>JBNKZP010000013.1:0-17745 GCA_050301675.1 Puniceicoccaceae bacterium | reverse complement strand
CATTTGGGCTGTCCGGCATGGAGCATTCCGGAGTGGCGTGGAACTTTCTTGCCTGAAGGGACTCGCTCATCGGAGATGCTGAGCGAATATTCAAAAACGTTCAATACGGTCGAGGGTAATTCTTTCTTTTACGCACTCCCGAAAATCGATGTGGTAGAGCGTTGGACAGCGCAGGCGGCTGATGGTTTTGAGTTTTGCTTTAAGGTTCCGCGCGATCTTTCACACTCCGGATCACTGTCGAGTGAAGGTGCCGTGTATGATCATTTGATGCACTGTTTGGATGTTGTTGCCCATGCAGGCAAGCTAGGTCCCACATTTCTACAATTACATGCAAGTTTTTCACCTGCGCGACTGGATGAGCTGGAAAGCTTTTGTAAAAAATGGCCTGATCGGTTTCCACTGGCGGTGGAAGTGCGGCATATTGACTTTTTTACGAACGCCTCCTCTGAGCATGCGTTGAATCAATTGCTGGAAAGCTTTAATGCGGATCGCGTGATTTTTGACAGTCGTGCGTTGTTTCATGCGCCGCCGGGCGATCCGGCAGAAGAACGATCGCAGGGGCGTAAGCCTAAGCTGCCAGTCCGCTGGAAAACAATGGGCCAACGACCGATGGTTCGCTTCGTAGGTCGCAATCAGATCGAATCGGTTCTGCACTGGCAGGAAGAGCTTGCTGAAAAAGTAGCAACGTGGATCGGCGAAGGAAAACATCCCTACATTTTCGTGCATACGCCGGATGATACACTGGCTCCGTACTCGTGTCGACAGTTTCATCAACTGTTACAAATGCGGATACCTTCGCTTCTTGATCTTGTGTTTCCTCAACGGCAGGAGCAAATCGAATTGTTTTGAGCACAGGATGTGCGCAACAAAGTGCAATTTCAATTCGTAGCAAAAGAATTGTAATTTTTGCAATTGTCTCCCTAACTTCCGATTGTCGTTATTTGACCTTAGCTTTTAAAGCCGTTTTTCTTACAGTGTGAATGATCCAAATCGAGATTTTAATGAAGTAATCAATGCGATACGCAAAGAAGATCCGCGTTATGCGCGTGGGGCATACTATTTCCTTAGGCAGGCTCTGGACTTTAGTATTAATAAAATGCGTAAGCAGGGTGAATTGGCTCGGTCCAATCATCTTACCGGTCAGCAATTGTTGGAAGGTATTCGTCTCTTCGCTCTGGATCAATACGGGCCAATGGCACGCGTGGTGCTCGAATACTGGGGCATCAAAAAATGTCGAGACTTCGGCAATATCGTATTTAATCTGGTGGAATTTCAGGTGTTGGGTAAGACCGACGAAGACAGCCCTGAGGATTTTGACAACGGCTATGACTTCAAGACAGCTTTCGATCAGCCTTATAAACCTTCAAGCAAAGGGCAGTAAAAGAAACGCTAAAAATCTCAATAGTGTTTCAACTATTGAGATTTTTTTATGTCGTACTTGTATTGTTCTTCGCGCATCTCAACTTCAGCCTCACGCTTCGTAAGCTGCATCAGTTTTTCAACAAGCGCATTTTCGCATTCTTCAATATAAGCTTCGCGCTCACGCAACATGTTACGTGTTTCTTCAAATAGATCATTTTCAGACTTTTGAACGAAATCTTTGATTGGCTCATTTTCGAGTTCCTTCGTTTCAAGCAAAGATTTTGATTTTAATTCTTTCTCGCGCGATTTAATTTCTGTTGCTTTCCTTTCAAGAGACTCTGCACGTTTGCTTAAGTCCTTTTCACGAGCAGCAAGTTGTCTTTCTCTTTGCTCAAGCAGTTCTTCACGATTAATAATGTCTGCCTGCAAATTGAGTAAGTATGTTTCTATCTTTCTTTTGGAATCTTCGTCTAGCGCAAGATTTTGATCATTTTTGCGCACCAGCGGCATCAGCGTTTCGTGGCCGGGAGCGCCGGTGGCAAGAGCCATGGCAGCCTTAAGACTGAGTCTTCTCTCAGGTTTTTTGTTTGGCGGTGGGTAGTCAGACGTGGATTCAGTACGCCAGGATGTGTTTTCGGGATTCATAAGTAAAGTTATTTAATTAAAAGCAAATTACCTTCTGTAATGGTGTCAAACAACTCAATTATTTCAGAATTGCGCATTTCAATGCAACCTCCGCTAAAGGGTTTACCAATACGATGCTCGTGGTTTGTGCCATGTATGTATATATAACGATTGTAGCTGTCACAGCCTTCGCCATTATTGTATCCAGGTTCCAAACCACGCAAGCGAATAATGCGCGTGGTGATCAGGTTGTGTTGCTGCTCTTCTTTTGAAAATTCTGAAAAGTGAGAGACCGGCACTCTTCCTTTAAAAACCATACCTTCCGGTTCACCGTCGCCAATCTTGTCAGCCAGAGCGTGCAGACCTAGGGGCGTACCAAAAGAATTTTCGATACATGACGGTGGTTTTTTTGATGTAGAGATTGAAAAAATACGTTGTACCTTATCGTCATAGATAAGCGCAAGTTCCTGATCTTGAACAGATACAATCAACAGGCAGGAGGTGTGTATGATTGACAAGTCTTTGCACCTTTGCTTTATACGCCTGATTTCCTCCATATAATCAAATGACATATTCAATTGGTATTCTCGGTGCGACAGGAGCGGTTGGTCAAGAAATCATTCGTTTACTTCATGAGCGTAAATTTCCGATCAAAGGATTGAGGCTGCTTGCCTCTGCTCGCTCTGCCGGTAAGACCCAACACTACGGCAACCAATCTTGGAAAATAGAGGAAGCAACCCCTGAAAGTTTTGATGGACTGGATGTTGCAATTTTCAGCGCCGGGGGCAGTCAATCTTTGAAGTATGCTCACGAAGCTGCTGCGCGCGGCTGTATCGTCATTGATAACAGCTCAGCCTTTCGTATGGATGCCAAAGTGCCACTGGTCGTCCCGGAAATCAATCCAGAAACTGTTGATGACCACAACGGCATCATTGCGAATCCTAACTGTTCGACCGCAATTGCACTGATGGGGCTCTATCCGCTACACAAGGCATTTGGGCTCAAGTCATTTATTGCATCGACCTACCAGGCAGTCTCCGGCAGTGGAGCGGGAGGACTAATCGAGCTCGAAACACAAGTGAAATCCTGGGTGAAGAATGAGCCTCTGCAAAAAGAAGTCTATCCACATCAAATCGCTTTCAACCTGTTGCCGCATGTGGATGCCTTCCTCGATGACGGATATACAAAAGAAGAGATGAAGCTACTAAATGAAGGCCGGAAGATTCTTGGTCTGGACAAGTTGCGTGTTACCTGTACCTGTGTGCGCGTGCCGGTATTTCGAGCGCATTCGATCTCGATCAGCGCTGAATTTGAGCGTCCTGTGGATGTTGAAGCTGCTCGTGAAGCGATACGTGCTTTCAACGGCGCCGACCTTGTGGATGACCCTGAAAATCAGGTCTATCCGATGCCGATCAATTACTCCGAAGTGGTTCCGTGCGGTGTTGGTCGCATCCGTAAGGATAATGTATTTGAAAATGGTTTAGCCTTTTGGGTAACCGGCGATCAGCTTTGGAAAGGCGCCACACTGAATGCGATACAGATTGCCGAGTTGTTACACGAAAAAGGAATGATTAGACCTGCCTAAATGATTGATCCCAAATTCGTAAGTTGGCAAAGGTTAGTACCTTACTTTTAAAATCCTTGCACAATCATCCCACAGGATTCTCTGCAGATAATTAACCACGAAGAGCGCGAAGTTTTTTCTTTTAACTGCATAAAACCTGGTTCTTCGCAGATGTCGGTTTGCAGTGACAATAAGTTTTTCTTTAGCCACGGATATACGGGTATGCGCGGATGGTTAAGAATGATTATGAATAAATGCGTGTCAGAGAATCTGCGTCTGATCCGCGCAAATCCACGTTCATCCGCGGCTTATAAAACCTAACCTTTGCCAACTTACGAATTAAGGATAATCAACTTCTCTGTTTTTTAAGAAATTTAAAAAAGTGGATCCCAAACTGGATCACCATACCGACTCCCATTAGGATGACACTTAGGTAAGGGAGCGCCCAGCCGGGATTGCGTACTACCTGAAAGATCGAGGTTAGATCGTTGTTGGCAAATGAGGCCTGATAAAAGGTCAATCCTTCGTAGCGTAGCGGATGATTCATGTAGATGAGCGCTTTCTGGTTTTTTTTAGCATCTTTGTGTTGTACCAATACCTCGCTTGAGAAGTTGTAGGGGATTTCGGTGCCAGGATATTTGTCATGCGCAAAATCAATGAGTTCAATCGAAAATGGATGATAGTATCGCTTTAATCGCAGGGCAATCTCCCAGCTTTGTCCGCCAAGCTGGACTGTTTGTGGCGGAAAGCGTTCATCGATAAAGTTTGAGACCAGCCATATTCCAAGCGAATCCTCATTGGGCCCCAAAACTTCAACATAGGCAGTTGCCACATTAACGGCATTGTCAGCATAGGTCACCGCAACTGGAGTCACTACAATGTTCATTTTGGCGCCAGCGCCCATGGTTGCCGGTGATTCAAAGAAAGAACCTTCCTTGGCACGACCTATCTGAGCATTTGGGTAGTAGTTCAAAGTCCGAACCTTGAGTTCAGTTCCTGGCACAGAGACAATTTTCCCGGGTTTTAGCAACGAAACGGGAATACTGTGTACACGATCAAAATTGGGATGCGTTCGGTCGATCAGTACCAGTTCGTTATCGCGAAAATCCTGTGAGTAGTTGCTGCGGGCGCCTTCGTCGACTACCATCTGGCTCTCTACGGACAGAATGTCAGTGAGTAACTCACTGACGAGCAGCAGTATCAAGCCGAAGTGAACCAGAAATATGCCGGATTTTTTGAGGGTGAACTTGAATCGGGTGACGTGGGCACAAATGAGGTTGATCAGCAGCAGCCCGCCGAGTAGGTAGCCTCCAAGCATGGGTATTGCAATCCAGAAGAGCTGATCGTAGCTGATCCATGTCTGAGGATAATGCCAGACGACTAAGAAGCTCTCAAAATAGTCTTTTTGCGTTTTCCAGATTCCTGTTTCAACTTGCGCAAGCGTACCGAAAAAAATCAACGCCATTGAGAGTGTCAGCAGGATAACAGTGAGTTTTAGTGAAGAAAAGAAGCTTAATAGTCGATTCATCGTGCGAGTACATTGCAGTACATGCTAGTGAGCATGGTCTGTGAATTGAACTGAATCCAGAAATTGTTTCATAGCTTCTTCATTGGCGAGGACAACGGGCGTATCACCTAGCATTTTGAAAAACCACGTATTGTTGTGAAAGGGCAATATCGCACCAAGAATGTTTTGTGTCTCTCCTTCAAGGCGAACATAAAGACCTTTGTGTCCAGCGATTTCGCACGGCGTGCTAAACTTATCGATTTCTTCCGATGCTGTAGGATTGAGTCCGATTTGATTGCGCCAGCGATTTATATTGGCCAGAGCGCCACCTACATCACCCGGGAAAGTAAGGATGGTAACCTCAGCGGTTCCACTCTTTGAATTAATTGTGAAATTGCCTTTGCGAATGCCGCTCGGTTCAAGTTCCTCCCAGCCGCCGGGCACTTTGTAGCTTAACTCAGGCACAGAATCGGCGACTTCTTGCATGCCGGGTAATATCGGCATGTTAGTGGTATTTGTCGCCGGTGGCGTTATGGTTTGTTCTGGTTGAGTGGCTGCGGTTGCAGATCGTTCTTCTTTGGGTATTTCATACACAGTTGGTTGTGCCGAGTCACATCCAACCCAAAAAAGCGCGAAGACAGCGGAAATAACGATCTGTAGAATATTATGATAGGTTTGCAGTAACATAGTATCTTTAAAGGCAATCGATTATTCGAAAAGGATTCAACACCCTGCATTTCCTATTTTTTCGACTTATCAATCGGATTAGCCGGGGATGGATTTCAGACAATGTAGTTGAGCCCGCGAAGCTACGCGAAGAAACGCAAATGGATTCTGTGTTAATTGTTGAATCGGAAAAGCGCTACATCGCCATCCTGAAATTCATACTCTTTTCCTTCCAGACGATACTTTCCGGCTTCTCTCGCTTTGACGACACTACCAGCTTCAATCAAATCCCGGTAGGAGACAACATCCGCTTTGATGAAACCGGACTCAAAATCGGTGTGGATGACGCCGGCACACTCAGGCGCCTTCATTCCTTTTCTAAAAGTCCATGCGCGGACTTCCTGTTCGCCGGCAGTGAAGTAAGATGCGAGTCCCAGCAGATCGTAAGTCGCACGAATCAGAAGCGATACACCGGAATCAATGACACCCAGCGATGACAGATACTCTTCAGCTTCAGCTGGCTCAAAGTCTATTAGTTCGGCTTCAACGGCTGCTGAAATAATGCAAATGCCTGCGTCATGATGGTCTTTGGCAAAAGCCTCAACTTTTGCAACATTCGGATTGCTTGAGCCGTCCGCAAGCTCTGTTTCAGCAACATTGCAGGCATACAGAACAGGCTTTGCAGAGAGCAGACAAAGCCGCTTCAGCACCCGACGATCTGTATCGGACAGTTCCAATGTAATCGCCGGCTTCGTTTCGTTCAGATGGGGCAGGAGACGCTCAATGAGATTGAGATTTTCGGTGGCCATTTTGTCACCGCCGCGAGCTTTTTTTACCAGCTTTTCACGTTGGCTTTCAAGAGAAGTAATATCAGCCAGAATCAGTTCGGTATTAATAACTTCGATATCGCGAAGCGGATCGATCGAACCCATATTATGAATAATATCATCATCTTCAAAACAGCGGACGACGTGAACGATCGCATCGACTTCGCGAATGTTGGCGAGAAACTTGTTGCCCAGACCTTCACCTTTGCTGGCGCCTGCAACCAGGCCGGCAATATCGACAAATTCAATTGCTGCCGGGATAACCTTGTTAGTCTTTGCTAACTCGCGCAACGGCTCCAGCCGATCGTCCGGCACTTGCACGACACCCACATTCGGATCGATCGTGCAAAATGGATAATTTGCCGACTCAGCCTTGCGTGTGCGCGTGAGCGCATTAAACAGTGTACTTTTTCCGACATTTGGGAGACCTACAATACCAGCTTGAAGCATAATTTCATACAAGTTATGAAGGATTCATTCGGGTGCAATTTCAAAAAGTAGTAGCCAATTCGTGAATACCGAAATTTTTGCTATCCCCCCGTCTTTTTCTTTACAACTCATGGATGTCAGATCCAACAGCCATACTAACTGAGCAAGAAGCTCAACTCATCGAAGAGTTACGGGCTAACCGTGAACTCTTCGATTTATTCTCTGAAGTAATAGAAGTCTATAAGGGAATTTTTTAGAGGGAATTTTTTAGGGACAGGCTAAAAATTTTGGTTGACATTCATACTCGATATTTTGATTAGTTTTCTTGATGAAATTTACCCCATATTTCCAATTTGCTCGAGAAAGACCTGATAGGGTCCAAATAAAACTTGAGTGGATTCAACAGGTTGTTGATTCACCCGAAAAACAAGAATTACAAAATGATGGACGCGTTAAGAAATGGGGTTATATTAAGGAAGAAAATAAGTACCTGAGGGTGATCCTGTTGCCTGATGGAGAAACCATTCACAATGCATTTTTTGATCGAAGATATAAACCATGAAAATTAAGTATTTTGCAGACACGGATACAGCCTTTGTAGAATTTGGAAACCATGAGGTTTTTGAAACTAAAGAGGTTAATGAAAATATATATATTGATCTAGATGCTCAAGGTAACCTTGTTAGCATGACGATTGAACATGCTAAGTCGCAGGCACGCATTAAGGAATTTTCCTTTGAAGAGATCGAAAATCAAGAAAGCGTAGCAGTGTAAGTACTTGAGTTTTTGATAATAGATCGATTAGAAGCTTGATCATTCGTAAATAATGAGAACAAGGCGTATGAAAATAGGTGGAGCGTCCGCAGTTTATCACTGTATGACGCGTACGGTGAACGGGGAGATGCTTTTCGAAGATCGTGAGAAAGAGATGTTGCGCAAGATGCTCTGGCAGGTGGCGGACTTTTCCGGAGTGGAGATTCTCACTTATTGCATTATGTCGAACCACTTCCACGTACTGGTGAGGGTGCCGGAGCCCGAGGATTTGTCGGATGCTGAATTGATGCGACGCTACAAAGTACTGTATCCAAAGCCGACCAAATACCAGACTGCCTCGACTAAGGTGATGGAAGAGAAATTGCAGGAAGATGGTGAGGAAGCAGAAAAAATCCGTCGTAAGCTGTTGGCGCGTATGAGCGATGTCTCGGAGTTTATGAAAACGGTGAAGCAGCGTTTTTCAGTCTGGTTCAACCGTAATCACAGACGCTATGGAACTTTGTGGGCTGACCGGTTCAAATCTGTTCTGGTTGAAGGTTCCGGTAATCCCTTGCAAATAATGGCTGCGTACATCGACCTGAATCCGGTGCGGGCGGGTATTGTTGAGGATCCGAAGGAGTATCGCTTTTGTGGTTATGCCGAGGCAGTTGCCGGTGAGAAAATGGCTGGACTGGGGTTGGCTTTTATCTGGGCGGATTCGTTGAAGCTAAAGAAAATGAAGGATGGGAGCCATGCATTTGACGAAGTATTAGCAGCACATCGACAGTTGATTTTTGGTAAGGGTTCAAGCCCCTGGACGCACAAGGGTAAGTTGATTGATCATGACACAGCAGTGAAGGTTCTGGAAAAACAGCAGGGGCAATTGCCAAAAACAGTGCTTTTGCGCTGCCGCGTGCGTTACTTCACTGATGGCGCAATCCTGGGTTCGGCGGAATTTGTCCGTGGCTTTACCGGCGCCTGGCAGAGGGAAAAAGGACGAAAGCATCCCCCGAAAGTCAATTCAATGCGCGGTACTGAATGGGGTGATCTGGCAGTGATCCAGAGTCTGCGACGGCAGGTGTTTGGTTAAGAGCGGAGGTAAATAGATGATAGTTCTTCCGTTTGATTCTTAATGAACACTATAAAAGTATTATGACTGTATTAGAAAGCACAGTAGAAAAACTCAAAGTCCTTCCAGAGGATAAGCTGGAAGCTGTTTCGCATTATATTGATACCTTGAATAGTCGACCCAAAGGCCGTTTTGACGATCTGGCGGGATGTATGAAGCCCGAGGAAGTCGATAAAATGGAACGTGCTATCAATGAGGCTTTCGAACGTATCGATGAATACTAGGCTCCTTCTGGACACCAGTGCCGTACTTGCTTATTTCCATGGAAGTAAGGCAGCTACTGAAGTTATGAATCGTGCAGAAGTTGTTTATCTGCCTTCTGTTAGTGTCGGTGAGCTTTACTTTGGGGCGCGCAAATGTAGTCGACCCTCCCAAGAAGAAGTCAAGATCGAGGTCATAATCGACCGAACTGAACCGCTCTGCATAGATTACGCTACGGCTAGAGTTTATGGCTCAGTCATCCATCAACTAGAATCAGAGGGTAAGCGCATCCCGCTAAACGATATCTGGATTGCTGCTGTGGTCATGCAGCATGGTTGTACTTTGCTGGCAAAAGATAAACACTTCTCTCGAATTTCTGGACTGAATCTACTCAATCTTTAGAGATAAATAAAATGTGTGTATCGGCTAGAGAGATTTGGCAATGATTGAGAGTTTGCGATGACAGGTGTTTGGCTAAATTTTAGGCACTTATTGGGCACAGAGCTTTTGATTGAATTGTAAATTCAGTGTAAGCGTCACGCGAAGCACCGTTAATGATTTCTTTTTTGCCGGGTCGTAGATATGTCGTAACATGACCGACTATGACATCTACGAAGACTGAAGAAACGCTGATTCTAAAAACCAATGTGCTTGGGCGTGTGCGTATGCCTGCTGATCGCCGCGAGGCGATCTTGGATGCCTTTGAACAAAGCGGTATGAGCGGGCAGGCTTTTGCCAAACAGGTAGGGATCAAGTATGCGATCTTTGCGACCTGGATACAGAAGCGGCGGCGGGAATGCGGCAAATATCTTAAAAAGAAATGTCTCGAGCCACCTCCATCGCAGATTACTTTTGTCGAGGCGCAGATAGAGAAGTCTCCATATCCGGCTTTGAAGGCTGGACTCGAAGTTCAAACCACAGAGGGTGTAAAATTGATGATTCGTTCACACGATGAAGTTGCACTGGCTGCCGAGTTGATCCGTTCTTTGTCATGCTGAGTTTCAGCGGCAGTCTGCGTGTGTTTGTCGCCTTGGAACCCTGCGATATGCGAAAGGGTTTTAACGGTCTGGAGGCTTTGGTCGTTGATCACCTCAAGGAGTGTGTTAAGGACGGGTCACTGTTTCAGTTGCCAAAAACAATATTGCTACGCTGTCGAGTGCGTTGCTTTACTGATGGCGCAATCCTGGGTTCGGCAGAATTTGTCCGGGGCTTTACCGGTGCCTGGCAACAGGGAAAAGGGCGAAAGTATCCCCCGAAAGTCAATTCAATGCGCGGCACTGAATGGGGTGATCTGGCGGTAATTCAGAGTTTGCGACGAAAGGTTTTTAGGTGAATGGAAATAGTATTGGTAGAGAAAAATGGTTCCTCTGAGAATTCCCAATAGGAAATCTTGAAAAGTTTAGAATGCGTGGACTGACTAAGAAGTAAGAAGGGTTTATATATCAAAAGAAGAATTGAAAAAAATTCTTTAGCCCGCCATGTTTAGCTTATTATTATCGGTAAAGTACCTGACGTTAAGAGACTTAGCATGCGCGAAAAGCTTATGCTGGCCGAAGAACTGTTTGCTGAAACAACTTACTCTGATTATGATGTGATTGAGAGTGACGAACATCGAAAAATTCTTGAAGATCGATGGCAACATTACCTTGAACACCCCGAAACTGCATCAACTTGGGAAGAGGTTAAAGAGCGGATCAGGGAGATAAGTTCAAGGTGATAGATAAAGTTGTTATTCTTTATGGGGCTGAGCAAGACCTTCTTACAGGATTCTTCCGATACGATAGTCACGGCCGCGGGTTAGAATTTTACAAAGCTGTCGATGAAAAACTTGATTTGCTAAAGGGTTTTCCGGAAGCGGGAAGCATTTACCATAAAAATTTTCGACGTATTCTTCTGGAGAAACGGTTTCCCTATGGCATCTATTATCGAATTCATGGAAATCGTCTAGTCATCAATGCGATCTTATACCTAAAGATCGATCCTTAGTAAGATTCTTGAAAGGTTAAAAAGTCTTTAATCCAAGTTCGTCAGTTTGGTGGATTTTAGGCAGCCTTAAATCTTTTTAATTTGGTATTACAGGCAATTGCAGCTGTGGCAAATTTTTCATTGCTCGAAGTTCCTCGCAATTTCTCGTGCCTGGGCGTCAATTTTCAAAAGGGTATCCAGGTCGGGCGCAGCGGTTGTTGTAGCGATTAAACCTAAGGTATGTTCAATTGTTCGCGGGATATCGAGAAAGGAAATCTCTGAAGCAAGAAAACGTTCCACTGCAACTTCGTTGGCTGCATTGAAGATTGCAGGAGCGCTGCCACCACTACTTAATGCATCGTAAGCAAGCTTCAGACACGGGAATCTGGAAAAGTCCGGAGGTCTGAAATCGAGCTGGAATGGTTCTTTGAAATTTATTGCTTCATCAACACCAGCCGCCCGATCCGGGTAGAGCAGACAATGCTGGATCGCAAATGTCATGGAGGGTGGACTCAACTGAGCGAGTATGGAGCCATCAATAAATTGTACAAAGGAATGTACGATACTTTGCGGGTGAATGACGACTTCCAGTTTTTCAGGAGCGAGTTCGAATAGCCAATGAGCTTCGATCAGTTCCAGACCTTTGTTTGCCATGGTTGCCGAATCTACGGTGATTTTTGGACCCATTGACCAGTTTGGATGCTGAGTCGCATCTTTTGGGGTCACATGGGCAAGTTGCTCTGGTGGCAGGTCACGAAATTGGCCACCTGACGCTGTCAATATTAACTTATCAATGCATTGCAGTGAATGTCCCTCAATGCATTGAAAGATGGCATTATGCTCACTGTCGGTAGGGAGCAGCTGGACGCGCTTGCGTTTTGCAGCTTCTATGACGAAAGCGCCTCCCAAAACAAGTAACTCTTTGTTGGCCAGTGCTATGTCTTTACCTGCTTCAATTGCTGCCAGTGTTGGTTTCAGACCACAGGCGCCAACGACTGCTACTAATAAGATGTCAGCTTCTGCCAGCGTTGCAATTTTCATCAATCCTTCGCTGCCACAGTCTAACTGGGTGCTATCCGGAAAGCTTCCGGTTACTTTTGCATCCCTGTATACCGATTCATTTGATATTACAGCATGAGGAACTGCGAATTCATGGCAGATCAATGCAAGTGCATTGTGATTTGAATGAGCGGAAACTCCGATGAGTTGCAAATGTTCCGGATGGGCTCGCAGAACGCGCAGGGCACTGCTGCCGATGGAGCCGGTTGCGCCGAGTAGTACGACGTTCTTTTTTTTTGTCTCCGACATTTAGAATATGAAATACGCAAGCATCAAGTAGCCTATCGGAGCGGTAAGGATAAGACTGTCAGTCAGATCAAAAATGCCGCCAATACCTGGTATGCTGAACCCTGAGTCCTTGACGTTTGCCTGTCGTTTTAGAGCTGATTCTACAAGGTCGGATGCGATCGCAATAATGCCAATGGGAAGCGCTATCAAAGAAGAGCGCCACCAGTTGAAATTTTCAGGAAAAACTGAATGGAAGATGCCTAAAAGGAGTAAGCCGACAAGCATTGCAAAAAAAATACCGCCGATCGCGCCCTCGACAGTTTTCTTAGGACTTATACCGGATAAGGGCGTTTTGCCGATTTTCATCCCGACTAGCAAGCCGCCGACATCTGTGCATTTGGCGACAACAACAATCCAGACACAAAGGAGAATGCCGGTAGTTTCTCCATAACCTTCAAAAATGGCCAGCTTTGCTGTTTTTACAAAAAACTGCAGCATGTAAGGGACATAAACCAATCCAAAGAGAGTGGCAATGAAACTACGCAGACGGCCCGCTTGCAGATCTTTGAAAATGATAGCGAGCACCAGCAAAATAAAACAGAAAACAAATACGTCTGTACCGGCGTCAATTCCGTTAAGATAATAAGCTCCTGCTATAATTATGGGGCTACAACTGCTGCCTAAATACTTGAGCGGCCTTAGCTCCATTTTTTCAAAGAGCTGGTAAAGTTCCAGTTGAGTAAAAAAAGCGAGCAAGGCAAAAAGCCAGACGCCTGCCTGAATGCCAAACAAGAACAATGCAACAGCTACAGTTGTCCATAAAAGCACAAAGCTGATAATGCGCTGTTTCATAGTACCAGCCGATTTGAAAAATTCGGATAAAGTCATTTTTTTGATCATTGAATTGATAGATAAAGCTTGTTGCAGTTAACCTTTTTGGAGTTGTTCGGCGGTTTTGCCGTAGCGTCGCTCGCGTGAAGCGTAGTCAGCCAGGGCGGCATAAAAATCGTCCACACCGAAATCGGGCCAGGGTACAGACGTGAAGTATATTTCTGCGTAGGCAGCTTGCAAAAGCAGGAAATTGCTCAAGCGATGTTCACCGGATGTGCGGATAATCAGATCAGGATCCGGTAGATCACTGGTGTAGAGGTAACGGCTGAAAAGGCTATAGTCTATCTTATCGGTGTTGATGTCACCTTTTTGAACAGCATGAGCAATTGACTGAACCGCATCAACTACTTCTGTCCGCGAACCGTAATTCAAAGCAAGTGCAAGTGTTTGCTGGTCGAACTTAGCGGTAGCTTCCTCTGCCTTGCGCAGGTGTTTCTGTACTTTGGGTGGTAATTCGTTGTAACGACCGATTACGCGCAGTCGTGTCTTGCGCTGGATCAATGCAGAGAGTTGGTCTCCCAAAAAGAAATTGAGAAGATTCATAAGAGCTTTGACCTCCTTTTGAGGACGACTCCAGTTTTCAACGCTAAATGCATACAGAGTTATAATTTCAACTTCGGTATCGTGAACGGCATCCAAAATGCGTTTAACGGTATCAGCTCCGCGGCGGTGCCCTTCAATTCTAGGTAGTCCACGTTCTTTGGCCCAGCGCCCATTGCCATCCATTATGATGGCAACATGTCTGGGGCAGCGATCTGCTGGTAATTGAAAAGAATTCACTATGTTTAACTATTTGAATCAGCTAAAAAAGAAAAGTAAGATTTAAATAAAACGTAGATAAAATGTTTTCTATGACTGGGTGCAAGCGCAGAGCTTTGCAAGTTCAAGTCAAGCATCAAGAGCGTTCCCAGGGGCGGCGATCGTCAATTGGTTTTGCCGGTACGGACTCGATGCGGACCCCGGCCAGAGCAGGGTGGTTGCGGAGCTTTTTGTAGTTTTTGCTGGTAATCTTAAATGTGAGCGATTGAGCAATCTCTGTTTCAACGATTTGGTTGTCGATCAGAAAACTTAGACCTGAGCGTGTGGAGCCGTGCTCTGAGTCGATCATCTCGCGAAAGGTCTGGATGAAGTCTGCTGTTTTACTGTGATTTGGTTTGAGGATAAACGTTACACCGTTGATCACTCGCGGGATCGATTGCTCCAGGTCAAAGACTTCATGGGCGATAAGGCCGGTTTCTCCGTTGCGTCGATTGATCAAGCCATGAATCAGAGCGAGTTTGCCTTCTTCTAGTCGTAAACCATTTTTTTCATACGCTTCGGGAAACATGATGAGTTCGTAAGAGTGAGCGACTGTTGCCAGGTTGAAGACAGCCATCTGTCGACTGTCTTTGCGGGTATATTTGATTTGTAGGTTGCTGATGATTCCACAGAGTCGATAGGTGTCACGGTCGTCAAACCGAGATAGTTCGTCCGGACTCCTGAACGAGTCGATTGCGGTATCGAGACCGGCGAAAACATCCATGGGATGACCGGAAATGTAAACGCCGAGTAATTCTCTTTCATAGCGAAGCTTTTCCATAATCGGCATTTCAGTAGTCGGTTTCCGTTGCCTGCCGTTGCCTGATGCACGGTTCTTGGATTTGGTATCATCGAGTTCCATAAGGTCAAACAGCGAGCTTTGACCGGACTCGCGGTCCCGACGTTTACTTTCTGCTTCTGCGAGCTCTGAATCAAGCGAATCGAGTAGGGCCGCCCGATCTTCTCCCAGCGAGTCAAAAGCGCCGGTTTTTATGAGTGCCTCGATCACGCGGCGGTTCACTGCCTTATCTGCCTGGCGCACGATGAAGTCGGTGAAA
Source organism: Puniceicoccaceae bacterium (assembly GCA_050301675.1). Classification (GTDB taxonomy): domain Bacteria; phylum Verrucomicrobiota; class Verrucomicrobiia; order Opitutales; family Coraliomargaritaceae; genus Lentimonas. The sequence goes on along the minus strand of JBNKZP010000013.1, from coordinate 2,684 downwards.
TCTGTGTATGGGCCATTGGCTTCGCGCTCATCAATAATTAGTTTCGCAGCGCCTTCTCCCACTCCTTTAATTGCAGCCATGCCAAACCGGATGCTGCTATTTTCCTTGGTAATGATGGGTGTAAATGTGGCTCCGGAGTCATTGATGTCGGGATTGAGAACCGGCACATTCATAGCATTGCATTCGCCGAGCAGGTGCGAGATTTTGTCAGCATTACCTTGCTCGGAGGTGAGCACCGCAGACATGAATTCGACTGGATAATTCGCTTTCAGATATGCCGTGCGATAACTGAGCATGGCATATGCTGCGGAGTGCGATTTGTTGAATCCGTACTGGGCAAACTTTTCCAACAAGGCAAAGATTGCTGTGGCAGTTTTTATGTCGATATCATTTGTCTTTCTGGCGCCGTCAATGAAGACTTGTTTTTGCGCGTCCATGACTGATTTGATCTTTTTGCCCATGGCGCGGCGCAGAATGTCTGCACCACCAAGCGTGTAGCCGGCAATGATTCGCGCGGATTCCATTACCTGTTCCTGATAGACGAGCACGCCGTAAGTCTCCTGTACCAGGTCTTCCAGAAGTGGGTGGGGCACCTGGATTGTTGAAGGGTCTTTCTTGCCGGCTATGAATTGTGGAATGAACTGCATCGGGCCGGGCCGGTATAGAGCGATCAAAGCAATGATCTCTTCGAAGGAACTCAGTCCGATCTGACGGCAAAGCTGTTGCATGCCACCGGATTCAAGCTGAAAAACAGCAGTTGTGCGGCCACTGTTAAGCAGATCAAAGGTGGTCTTGTCATCCAGCGGAACTTTCTCGATTTCAAATTTCGGCATGGAGCGAGTCTTGCGAACAAATGCCTGGGCATCATCAATGACTGTAAGCGTCTTTAGGCCCAGAAAGTCCATTTTGAGCAAGCCGAGATCTTCGCTGGGGCCTTTGGGATATTGGGTCGTCAGATCACCTTCTTGCAGGGTGACGGGAATGAGATTGGTAATATCCTGGTCGGCAATAATCACACCGCAGGCATGTTTACCGGTGTTGCGAATCATGCCTTCGATCACACGACCTTGTTCAATGATCGTTTTTGCGACTGGATTGGACGAAATTTCTGCAGATAACTCAGGAGACTTTTTAACCGATTCATCCAGTGTGATGTTCAGTTCATCGGGAATCATTTTGGCGATCCGGTTGGCCTCGGAAAATTCCAGATCGTTCACTCGTGCCAGATCGCGAACAATCATCTTAGAGCCGAAGGTACCGAAGGTAATGATGTTTGCCACTCGCTCTTTGCCATATTTTTCGCGCACATAATTAACGACTTCATCGCGGCGGCGCATACAGAAATCCACATCAAAATCCGGGGGCGAAACACGTTCCAGATTGAGCATTCGTTCAAAGAGCAAGCCGAAACTGAGCGGATCGATGTCAGTGATCTTCAGCACGTATGCCACAATACATCCGGCGCCGGAACCACGTCCCGGACCAACTGGGATGCCTTGCTGGCGAGCCCAGTTGATAAAGTCCCAGACAATCAGGAAGTAGTCGACAAAGCCAGTGCCGGTAATAATCGCCAGTTCGTACTCGAGCTGTTCGCAATAACGCTTGTCATTGGCAGAGGCATTTTCCCAGTCGGCACGGCAGGCGTCGTAGTCAGTTCCGTAGCGTTCTTTCAAGCCCTGCTTGCAGAGTTCAAACAGGTACAGCCCATTGGTTTTGTATGCCTCACGCTGAGCAGCGCTCAGCTCAATTCGCTCGTGGCCATCGCGTGTCAGCACCGCATTTTTCTTCTCAACGTAAATATCGAGAATACGATCAAAATTCACATGGTCGTCACCCGTCTCAACTTCGATTGAACGTTCGTAGACCGGGTAGTGATTTTCTCCGAACGGTAATTTAACCTCACACATTTCTGCAATCGCGGAAGTATTGATCACAGCCTCGGGGATTTCACTGAAGGCTTTGTCCATTTCTGCACGCGATTTCAGGTAGAACTGGTGCGAGTCGTAGCGCATACGTTTTTCATCACGTACTTTTGCGCCGGTTTGGATGCAGAGCAATGAATCGTGTGGCTCCCAGTCTGTGTTTTTGACGTAGTGAACATCGTTGGTAGCAACTACTTTTAGACCAAACTCAGTTGCCAGCCTTAGTAGATCCGGGATGATGCGGCGTTGCTCTTCGATGCCGTGATCCATGATTTCAATAATGAAATAGTCTTTGCCAAAGATATCGACAAATTTGGCAGTTGCCTCGCGTGCCTGGTCAAAGTTGCCTTCGAGTAGAAATTGTGGAATGACTGCAGCCAGACATCCTGAAAATCCGATCAAGCCATCACTGTGCTCAATCAAAGTTTTCATGTCGGTGCGCGGATTGCGATAAAAGCCTTCGGTGTGGGCTTTGGAGACAATCTTGCAAAGGTTTTGGTAGCCGGTAAAATTCCTTGCCAGCAAGCCCATGTGGTAGGATTTTTGCTTGGCGCGTTGTTCATTGGTGCTTGCCAGATGCTCTTCGTACACGAGATAAATTTCGCAGCCCAAGATTGGTTTAATGCCGTGTTTCTCAGCTTGTTTGAAGAAGCTAGTCAGTCCGTAGAGCACACCATGATCGGTAATGGACAGGGCTTTCATTCCAAGTTCAGCGGCGCGGGCACAAAGCTGATCTGTTCGTGAACAACCGTCCAGCAAACT